>DATKKB010000124.1:0-22092 GCA_035543095.1 Anaerolineaceae bacterium
CAGTTCTTTTCTGGTTATCCCTTGTCCACCACCATATACTATTTCGGGGTTCTATCACACGGCCTGCGTTCTTGTTCCACCCAGTTCCGTACTTCCATTGCTGGTTTTGCACGTGGGTTTCACTACTGACCTGCTGGCTAGGCTTTGATCAGATGGGATTTGAGCTCCGTCGTGAATACTCGACTCGCACCCATTGGACAACATTGACAAATTTCAAGGATTTGCTATGATTTCTCCTTCTCCTTTCCCGATGTCTCGGGCTTTCCTTGGCACAATGGCGAAGGTATTGTAATGTGCAAAATATAACCGTTTCACTGTAAAAGTCGAGTGTAAAGTGATATAATATAAAAGCCCACATTGCATTAAGAAGAGCGGGTAATAAGCAATGAGGATGCACCATTGATAGCATTAACTATACTCCCTCCCCCAACCGTTTTGGATAGCTATTTTTGTTTCCATGAATTTTTTTCGTAAATGTTATGTGTGACCCAAAGGTAGGGTTATCATGGCTAATCTAGCTAAAAAAGTCCTTCAAAAAAGTATTGTGTTTTTCATGGTCATGGTTTTATTGACAGCTTCAAACGAAGCTGCATTCGCGGAATTTCGTGTCAATAAAACAATTTCTGACAGCCCAAACTTCTCTTTTATTATTGGTGGATTTGATTACTCCAGGGGTGGAGATGGGGGGTCTATTCAGTATGGCGCTTTTTATTCTGAGGCTAGAAGTTCAATCGCTCAGAATCTTCCAAATTCTTCGTTCGTTTCATTCTCAACTCTTACATCAAATTCATTACTTGGAGTAGGGATCCTCATCTTAACTTCCGCTTATCATAATTCCAAAGCAATTACACCATTAACAGCAGAAGAGCAGAATGTTCTAACAGATTACATCAAAAACGGCGGTTGCGCGATTTTATTGACGGATAACGATTCTTTCGGAGGCAGTCCTGCAAGTAGCGATGCAAACCAAAGCTTAATTAACCCATTTGATGTTACAACCGCTGGTTTTATACCCGGGAAAGTTACTGCCTCAGTCCTTAATCCGTTGAACAGCCTCATCACAAATGGTTCGTACGGGATGGTATCATCGTTTTCACAATTTTACACTGGTTATTTTACGAATGATGGGATTTACGCCAATAGATTAGCAAACAATGATTTGGGCGGCGCTCTTGATGTAATTAATGCGGATGCGATTCAAACAGGTTCAGGTCCTGTAATATTATTTTCAGATGCAAACGCTTTTTGGGATGAAGCAGATTCAGGTTATTATTTAGAAAACGAGAATCTTTTTATGAATTCGGTCCACTTTTGCTATCTTAGAGGCTCAATAAAATTGTACACAATCGGCGGCCGTGTGACGGATAGCGAAGGAAAAGGTATTCCCGATGTCGTGGTCTCTGCTTCGGAAAGTGGAAGGGCGACCTCTGATGCACAGGGATACTATACCATTTCAGCATTGCCAGCCGGTAGTTATACAATTGAACCAAATAATAGAAATTATGTATTCAACCCCTTATCATATACGGTCAATTTACCGCCTGATTCTCTTGAACTAAATTTTGTGGGAAAATTTATTTTTAGAATCCACCTTCCTGCTATCTACCATTAAAATGACTTGAAACAATCATACAGCTGTGCCAACCGCTCACCCATGGGTTACCACCAAGGGTATATTTTTTTAAAAATAGTCCCGGGATTGAATCAAGTCAAATCTCAACATTGAGCATGCGACTGAAAATCGCAGTGTCCGCAGTCCGATTCTGCGACTCGGCACAGTCGAAACTTGCGAAGGGTTTGCACCCTTCGCAAGTTTTAATTTGGCGATTTAGTTATTTTCTGCCATCGCTCCCATAAAGTTGGCGAGATCAGGCGTGCCCCAACCCGTTGTCAGGTCTCATCCAGGCTTTGCATTGTAACCGGGGATGCCGGAAAATGCATTGTTGCCCACCGTAATATCAACGAAGGCGGATCGGGTAGACCATAATCAGCATCGAAATGTTTTAGATCGGTTGTTCACCTGCAATTATATCTCGCACTTATACCATACCCCGGATCTACCCCCTCGTGTCCTGTCTATTCTGCCCCAAGCAACCCATCAGGTTTTCCGCGAAAATTAATTTTTCTTGGATATACTATGCACAAAGAACCTTTTGCTTGGTTCTTTTGGAGAATAGACATGCCCCCAAAATCAATTCTGTTTAAACTCTTCGCCGCCATCATCGTCCTCACCATCCTGGGCGGATGCACGTCACCCACCCCGCAGCCCACAGCCACGCCCATCCCCTTCCCGACCGCCACGCTCGCCCCCACCGTAGATCAGAATTTAATCAATACCCAGGCGGCTCAAACTGCGACCGCCAATGCGCCAACCGAATCGCCCGTCCCGCCGAGCGCAACGCCCACCGACACGCAAGCCCCTACCGTCACCCTCACCCCCAGCGATACGGCCACGATCACCCCAACCTTCACCTCGCTTCCACCCACCGCCTTCCCTACCTGGACTTTGTCTCCCTTTACCCTCACGCCCAGCTCCACGCCCTCCGGCTACGCCTGCACCGTGACCAGCACCACCCCCAAGTCAACCGACACGGTCAAGGTGAGCACCAACTTCGGTTTTACCTGGGTGATCCAGAATACCGGCAGCAAGCTGTGGGGCCAGCACAATGCGGACCTCAAATACGTCAGCGGCGCCTCCATGCAGACCAAGAACCTGTTCGATTTCACTCAGGACGTCAGGCCCGGCGCCAGCTACACTGCCACGGTTACCATGAATTCGCCCGCCACAGCCGGCACTTACAGCGCAACCTGGGAGATCGTGCAGGATGGCGTGGTAGTCTGCACGTTCAACCTGAGCGTGAAAGTCGTTAATTGAGATTTTCGTAGGGGCGAAGCATCCGGAGCGATCGTTTTTAGCCACAGATAGGCAACTCACCGGATGCTTCGCCCCTACTGCGATTGTCGAATCCATTTTAATCCGTTACAATCGTGAAATGAGGTCAAAAACCATACCCCTGGTCGTGGCCGGGACCGTCATTATCCTCGGATTGGCCCTGGTCGTCGGCCTGCGCCGCACGGTCACCATCCAGGTCGACGGCAAGGCCCAGGAAGTCCAGACGTACGCCATGACGGCCGGCTGGGTGCTGCACGATGCCGGCATTGTGCTGGGCCCGGCCGACCGGGTAACGCCCGCCCTGGATGCCATGATCGGTCTGCAGGCCAGCATCGCGGTCGAGCGAGCTGCCCAGGTCAACCTGTACACGAGCGGCAGCCAGCCTGTGAAAACAGTATATTCGACCGGAAGGTCGCCGGAGGTTTTCCTGGCCGCAGCCGATCTCAAGCTCAACCCGGGCGACCAGCTTTACTGGAACGGCCAGGCGGTCGACCCGGCCCAGGTTCTGCCGGATGCGGCGCAGTACAACTTGCAGCTTGCTGTGGCTCACCCGGTGACTCTCGTTGTGGATGGCGAGTCCAGCACGGTTGCCACCCGCGGCTCAACCCTGGGCGATGGGTTGTGGCAGGCGGGGATAAAGATCAGCCCGCTGGATGGCCTGTCAGCCCCGTATAATACTTACGCCGGAGATTCGGCCAGCATGGTCGTAAAACAGGCCGCCCCGGTGCACGTGCTCGTGGATGGTCATACCGTCGAAGGCAAATCAGCCGCGGCGACGGTTGGGCAAGCCCTGGCCGAGCTGGGCGTCTCACTGCAGGGCCTGGATCGCAGCCAGCCCACCGAAGATCAGCCGCTTCCGGCGGATGGCACGATTAAGATCGTGCGGGTGCGCGAAGAAATCGTGCTGAGCCAGACGACCCTGCCCTTCAAGAGCGAAACCGTGGCCGATCCCCTGACCGAGCTCGACCAGATCCGCATCGTTCAGGCCGGCCAGGTTGGGATCAAGGTTACCCGCCAGCGGGTTACCTACGAAGACGGCAAAGAAGTCAGCCGCCAGAATGAAGGCGAGTGGATCGCCCGCCAGCCACAAAATCGAAAGATCGGCTACGGAACCAGGGTTGTCATCCACACACTTGACACGCCGGGCGGCACGATCCAATATTACCGGGCTGTGCGGGTGTACGCCACCAGTTTTGCGCCCTGCAACTTCATCCAGTTCATCGGTCGCTGCAGTTACACCACTGCCAACGGCATGAAGCTTCAGAAAGGCGTGATCGGCACCGGGGAGGCCTGGTACCACCTGTTCGTGAACCAGAAGGTATACGTCGAGGGTTACGGGACGGCTACCGTCGGCGATTACGGCTACGTGCCTGGTTATTGGATCGACCTGGGATACAGTGACTCCGATTTCGTCAACTGGCACGGTTACACCATGTTGTATTTCCTGGCGCCGGCCCCCAAGAATGTGCCATGGACGCTGCCGAAATAAACCTGCCGCGCCTGGACACCGCTGCCTTGTTGCGCGCCCATGACCTCAGTCCCCGTAAAGGCCTGGGGCAAAATTTCCTGGTCGACGATGCAGCCCTGCGCCGGGTCATCCAGGCAGCCGATATTTCACCCGATTCTACCGTGCTTGAGGTCGGGCCAGGGCTGGGCCACCTGACGCGCTACCTGGCGCGCAGCGCCGGTAAAGTGGTGGCGGTGGAGCTGGATCGGAACCTGATCCCGGTCCTGCAGGAAGTGCTGGGGGGCGCCCCTAACGTCCAGGTAGTGCAGGGCGATATCCTGGAGCTCGACCTGGGCGGGCTGATCGCAGATGAAGGCTATTTGGTGGTAGCGAATATTCCCTACAACATCACCGGCCCGCTGATCCAGCGCCTGCTGGAAGCCAGGCTCAAGCCGGCTCGATTGGTATTGACCATCCAGAAGGAGGTGGCGCAGGCCATCTGCGCCGGGCCGGGCGATCTGAGCATCCGCGCCCTGAGCGTTCAGGTCTACGGAATGCCGCGCATCCTGGCGACCATTCCTGCGGCGGCTTTCTTTCCGGCCCCGGAGGTAGATTCGGCCGTGCTGCGGATCGACCTTTATCCCGAACCGCTTGTTCCGGCGAGCCTGTTGGGGGACTATTTCAGGCTGGTCAAGGCCGGTTTCAGCCAGAAGCGCAAGACGCTGCGCAATTCATTGGCAGGCGGCCTGGCTTGGAAGCCAGAGCGGACGGCGGCCCTGCTCGAGTCGGCCGGAATCGACCCGCAAAGGCGCGCCGAAACGGTCAGCCTGGGGGAATGGAATACGCTGGTCTCGGCTTTTCGAGAAGCTCAATAGAGGTTGAATTTAGATGCGGATTTCGCGATCGAGGTCGCGGTATACCAGCGGCAAGAACCACACCCGGATGGCAGCCTCGACCTGGATACGCAGGTTCATTTTTGACTTTCCGCGCGTTCGGTCGGCAAAATAGATCGGCACTTCCTTGAAGCGGAAACCGAGCCGGCGGGCGATGTAGGCCATCTCAACCTGGAAAATGTAGCCGTTTGATTTCACCCGTTCGAGTGGGATGTCTTCCAGCACTTCACGCCGCCAGAGGCGAAAACCACCGGTAACGTCACTGATCGGCATCCCCAGGATGGCCCGGGCGTAAATATTGCCCCAGGCTGAGAGCGCCTTGCGCCAGAAAGGCCAGTTTTCGTCGAGGGCGCCGCCCTTGATATAGCGTGACCCGAGCACCACGTCGCAGGTGCAGCCCTCGATCGCAGCCACCATTTCAGGGATTTTTTCGACCGGGTGGGAGAAATCTGCGTCCATCTGCAGGACTGCGTCCGCGCCGCGCTTGAGCGCAATCCGGAATCCGGCAATGTACGCCCGCCCAAGACCCTGCTTGCCCGGACGGTGTAGGACTTCAATCCGGCCGGGAAACAGCTTTGCGAGATCCTCGGCAAGCTGGCCGGTGCCGTCGGGGCTATTGTCATCCACCACCAGCAAATCCAGGGCGGGGAGCGGAAGCGAAAATAAAGCGGAAACCAGTTTGGGAAGGTTATCCGCTTCATTGTAAGTCGGAACGACCACAGTTATCTTGTTCAATGAATGCCCTGCCTGTAAAGCCGCTCAACCTCCAGTTTTAACTGGTCCAGCTCGCGGGCCTGGCTCTGAGTAGACGGCAGTTCGCCAATCCGCAGCCCGAGGCGCTGGGACTTGAACGAATGGGTAGAGCGATCCTGGTCGCGGTAAAAATAATCGAACGACTGCTCGAGCCTTTTCTGGATGCGGTCCCGCAAAGGTGCGATGGCCGGCCCAGATTTGCTGACGATCAGGAAATCGGCCCCGGTAAGCTGGCCGAGGAAATCATCCCCGTTGCCCTGCTCGCGCAGGGCATCCTGCAGCATGACCGCAACTGCCCTCAGCAGGTCATCCGAGGCGACAAATCCGTAGGCCTCGCGGAAATTGGCCACGTTGAGCAGCGAGATAACCAAAATGGTCCAATCAGCTTGTTTCAAGCACTGCTTAAGGCGCTCGTCCAACAGGGCGCCCTCGGCCAGGCTGGTTACGGGGTTGGTAAGGTTGCCGCGCCGGGCGCGCATTAAGGTGTTGCGTACCTTCAGGCGCAACTCCTGGATGTCGAACGGCTTGGTGATGTAGTCCTCCGCTCGCAGCTCAAGGCCGCGCAGGCGGTCCAGGCGCTCACGCCGTTCGGTCAAGAAGATGATCGGAAGCTCCTGGGTCTTGCGATTGGCGCGCAGCCGGCGGGCTACCTCAAAACCATCGATGTCGGGAAGGCGGATATCGAGAATCACCATATCCGGCGGGGCCGCCTGGCAGGTGCGCACGGCATCCTCGCCCCAATTGACCGTCACTACGTCGTATTCCTGAACCTTGAAATATGCATTCAGCATATCAGCAATGTCCAGGTCATCTTCAACGATTAGGATGGTCGGTTTCTGCTCGCTCATCGGAGATCAGCCAATCGGCTCTTTGTAGACCAAAAACTGGCAGTTTTGATCGCCGACCGATTTAGCAGTCATCTGGACGACGCGGAATTCCTTGCCGCCGGAGACCCAATGCAGGCCTGCCTGGATCAGGCCGGTCGCAACAAAACAGGCCGGCTTATCGGTTTGGCGCCCCCAGCAGACAGGGCAGCGGTGAATGGTGTATATAAAATTATCTTCAAATTCCTGGGTGGTCGAAAGCTGGTCGCTGGTGGTGGTAAAGACTTTCGCCATCGCCGGCAGGCCGATACGCAGTTTGGCGTGCAGGGGAAGCACCTTGAAGGCCAGGTCCCCGGCCCCTGCCAGGGCTCCGAAATTACGTAGTCCCTGGGTGAAGGTTGCCCGGCCAGCCCGCATCGCGAGGCTGCGCCCGCCGCGCGGGCCAAACATATCCTCGAGCGCGCCCTGGATGGCCGAAAAATCGGCGAAATCAAATTTGCGTTCCAGGTTATCCGGGGGTAAATTGTCGATTAAATATTGCAATCCCGCCAGGTTGAGGATCGAATTCAAGCCGTTGCGACCCATCACCTCTTCCAGCGCCATGATGGCAATGCGGGCAATCTTGTTCGGATAGTACAAACCACTCTTCGGAATGGGTTCCATACCTGACTCGTTATTCCTAGATCAGTTTCTTGAAATCCTCAGTCGCCCGGCGCATGTCCAGGAAGATTAAGCCCAGCTTGGCCTGCTCGCGCGCCAGGGCGGTCAGCACGGCGTCTTCTCCGATCGACATAAGCACCACGTAGCCCTGCTCGCCCTTGATATATACCTGGGCCAGGCTGCCGCGGCCGAGCTCGCTGGCAATCCGCTCACCGAGCGAAAGCATGGCTGCCGACATGGCTGATACGCGATCTTCTTCAACACCTTGCGGCAGCGCCGAGGCAATCGTTAATCCATCAACGCTGACGATTGCAGAGGCTTCTATATCGGGAGATGAGGCCTGCAGTTCGCGCAGGCGGTCCACCATCAGTTGCGTGCGTGTCTTGGTCAAATTACCACTCCTTCCAGAAATTCCCCGCCACTCTGAAAATCAAATGGGCTTGTTATTCCGATCCATACATCCAGGAAAAGCGCCCTACCCGAGTGCAAAGGTACACATAACTTTAGCATAGGGGTTTAACACTGTCAAGCAAAGGCCCTTACCTCCTGTTAACACTGTTGTAAGGTATCGGTTTTCCGGTATACTTCATTCCATGACGATAACCACTTTGCTCATCGACCTGGATGATACGCTTTACCCGGCCTCGTGCGGTCTATGGGACGCTATCCGCGGCCGCATCAACCTTTACCTCACCGAGCGTCTTGGGCTGAACGCCGAACGGGCTGCTGCGCTCCGGCGGGACCTATTCCATAAATATGGCACTACCTTACGCGGGTTGCAAGCTGTATACCAGGTAAACTCCGAGGATTATCTACATTTCGTTCACGATCTGCCGCTCGAACGCTACCTTAGCCCAAATCCGCGCCTGTGCCAGGTTCTGCAAGCGCTTCCGCAGCGCCGGGTGATTTTCACCAACGCAGACGCAGCCCACGCCTGCCGGGTGGTGCATGCTCTGGGGCTGGACGGTTGTTTTGAGGACATAATCGACGTCCACGTTTTCGATCCGTTCTGCAAGCCCATGGCCGAGGCGTTTCAGGCAGCTTTTAACAGGCTGAGGGTAGCCCCAGATGAATGCACGCTGGTCGATGACACCCTGCGGAACCTGGAGACGGCGAAATCGCTCGGGATGGGCACGATCTGGGTTTGTGCTGATGGACCCGCGCCTTCTCCAGCGGTTGATGCCGTGGTTGGGGATATTACGGAGTTAGAAAATGTGTTGAGGAAAAAGACGACAGACAACAACGATCCGCCCCAATAAAATTCATCCCTTTTTAACCATGAAATGGTAATCTAGTCACGGAACGACATGATCTGCCGCATCGGCAGCATCCTTTTATCCCCGGAGAGGCTCGATGCAAACCAAAATTTCAACAATTTTATTAGCCGGCTGCCTCACTGTTATCCTGCTGGCCGGAGCTTTTTCGGGCGGCGTATTCGTTGGGCTGGCCTTGCCTCGCCCAAACGCACCCGTAGCCCTGGCCCAACCGGTCGTTACCTCACCTACATTGTCATTCAGCGCAACGACGCCTGTACTGCCTTTACCTATCACTGCTACACCTGCCCCTACCACGGACTCAAACAGCGTCACCCCCACCAATCTCCAGCAGCTCTTCCGACCGTTCTGGCAATCCTGGGACCTGGTCCACAAGGAGTACGTTGACCAGCCCGTGGATGACACGAAGCTGATGCAGGGTGCTATCAAGGGCATGCTAGATTCGCTCGGCGACCCGCACACCTCGTACATGGATCCAAACCTGTTCAAACAAGAAATGACTGACCTGACCGGCAGCCAATACGAAGGCATCGGCGCCTGGGTGGATGCGACTGGCAGCTACCTCAAAATCGTCAGCCCCATGCCGGGTTCGCCAGCCTTGAAAGCCGGTCTTAAATCCGGCGACCTGGTGATTGCAGTCGACAAGCAGGATATGACCGGCATCCCCGGTGATGCGGTTTTGAAAAAAGTGCTGGGGCCGGCCGGCACAACGATCACCTTGACGATCCAGCGCGGCACACAAACCCCCTTTGACGTTACGATCACGCGCGCCCAAATCGACGTGCCCCAGGTGGAGTGGCGGATGGAAGCCAAGAACGTCGCTTATATCCACCTTTTCATCTACGGGAATCGGGCCGCGGATGAGCTGAACAAGGCCTTGACGGAGCTGATGCCGCAAAAGCCGGCAGGGCTAATCCTGGATTTGCGTAATAATGGAGGCGGATTCCTCACTTCAGCCATAGATGTCCTCTCCGAGTTCGTGCCGAAGGGTACGATCGTGATGCTCGAACGATACGGCACGGGCGAAACAAACCAGTATAAATCCAACGGCGGTGGATTGGCCCAACATATTCCCATTGTGGTGCTGATGAATGAAGGGACCGCCTCGGCGTCTGAAATCACAGCCGGCGCCCTGCAAGACCTGGGGCTGGCCAAACTGGCCGGTGTGAAATCCTACGGCAAAGGCTCGGTCCAGCAGGTAACAACACTGCAAGACAACCAGGGCGGCTTGCGGATCACAGTAGCACGCTGGCTGACTCCCAAAGGGCGCCAGATCAATGGGATCGGCCTGACCCCGGATGTTGAGGTTAAGCTCACCCAGGACGACATCAATGCCGGTAGGGATCCTCAGCTTCAAAAAGCAATTGAATTGCTATCTACGAAATGAGGTTGAGAAAGATGAAACATCATCATGAGCCAAAATAAGGGAGGCTGTAATGAGCGGAAGAAAATTACTATATCTGATCCTGATCGTAATTGTGGGGGCAGGAGCCGGCCTGATGGGAGCGCTGGGCGGAGGATTAGTCGTATACCAAAGCATGCAAGGCCAATTGAAAGCCAATGCGACGGCGGGGACTCTGCCGGTGAGCCCGCTCCGAGCGACAGCGGCCAGTAATTCGGCCCAGGCCGGCGCAACCGATGAGCTCAAAGTCAACACGGTTGACATCCAGACCGCGATCACCCAATCGGTCGCAAAAGTCGGCCCGTCAGTTGTGACCGTGATTACCCAGTTACCGAACCGGCGCTCCTTTTTCGGGCAAAGGCAAGGCAGCACCTCCAGCGGAAGTGGCGTTATTATCTCTCAGGACGGTTACATTCTGACTAACAACCACGTTGTGGAAGGCGGACAGAGCTATTCGGTCACGCTGGCGAGCGGCGAAATTCTGCCGGTCAAGCTGATCGGAACCGACCAGTTTACCGACCTGGCTGTTCTGAAAGTGGGCGGAAAGGTACCGGGGGTAGCAACCTTTGGGAATTCTGACGCACTTAAGCCGGGCGAGAGCGTGATCGCTATCGGCTCGCCCTTGGGCGATTTCAAGAATTCCGTCACAGCCGGGGTGGTCAGCGCTACCGGTAGGACGCTCGACTCGGGCAACGGCTATCTCATGGAAGGGATGATCCAGACGGACGCGGCAATCAACCAGGGCAATTCCGGCGGCCCACTTGTCAACCTGGCGGGCGAGGTGATCGGCATCAATACCTTGATTGTGCGCGGCGGGCAGGGAGCCAGCACGGTAGTTGAGGGGCTGGGCTTTTCGATCCCTTCCAACACGGCCCAATCCATTGCAGCCGAATTGATAAAAAATGGTAGTATCGCCAGGCCTTACCTGGGCGTGCAGTATCAGCCCATCGATCCACAGACGGCCCAGATGTACGCCTTGCCAGCCCAATGGGGAGCTTATGTGACGGGAGTTATTGCTGGAAGTCCTGCAGATAAGGTCGGCATTCAGCAAGATGACATCATCACCCAAATCGATAATACCGTTCTGGATGACCAGCATCCGTATTTCAATGTCCTGTACAGCTATTCCCCCGGCCAAACCATTACTATAACTGTGGTCCGGTACGACCAGACACTCCATTTTAAAGTTACGTTGGAAAAATCCACCAATTAAAAGCAAAATGCGGCTTGTTTGAGCGGGCGAAGCGAGCTCAAACGGGCCGCATTTTGCTTTTACTTGGTGGATTCTATTTCTCGGCTAATTGGCGCAATTTCATGCTGATTTCGCGCCATTGGATTTTAGAGATGCCCAGTTTCTGGCGAATTTGATCGGAATCGGTGCCGCTGCGCCAATCGTTTAGAGCGCACGTCCAGCGGCACATGTCAAACGAAAGGTGCTTGGTGAGCCCAGCATTTTTGCCGATATCTTCCAACAAGTATTCCAGCCGGCGGGGAGACCAGGGAAAAACTGTATCTACCGGCTTGTACTGGTTGAGGTATTCGCTGTAAGCCCCGATCCAATCCGAGGGGAGGCCAATCTTGCGTTCCTTGTAACGGTTGCTTGGGCTGGGATAACGAACAAAAAGGACCGGCCCTTCTGGCGCGCCGAGATCGATGTGATTGAGGTTAATCGTCAGGCACTCGCCTTTTTTAATACCGGTCGACAGAAGCAAGGCCAGCAAGGTATAAGGCCGGGCATCCGGCCGGCGGGCCTTGCGACTGCGATTGGCCAGGTCCAGCACCACCTGCTCTTCGATCATGGTCAGCACCTCAGGCAATGGGCTGATGACCGTTTGCTGCAAGACCTTTTCAGCCGGATCTGCTGTGAGTGTGCCGCTGCGATGTAGCCAACGAAAGAAAGCTTTGAGCGACGTCACCCGTCGAGCCAGGCTCTTGGGACTACATGCCACACCCCGCCCGGTTTGAAGCCACTGCAAAAAATTATTCAGGTCTTTGGTATTCACGGCCCCCAGGGTGCGGTCGGGCGGCAGGAAATTTGAAAGAAGAGTCAGATCGCCCATAAAAGCCTTGATGGTGTAAATCGACCGGCCCTGGTCTCGCAGGTAGATTTCCCAGGCCCGCATGGCTGGAAGCAGGGGGGTTTGCGCTGTGATATGTGCACTGATGGGTGGTTGGGCGGACATCACTCCTCCAGGTTTGCGTATAGTTTACAAAAATAGTCTACCTGATTTATTAACGAAAGTCAACAGGTATCTTTAAAAAGATTGTGGTGTTTTTCGTGTGGTCAAAGTCAGCACGAAAAACACCACAATCATCCAGATACATCCGCCCCTGACAGCCCACTAGGGTTTGAAAACAGCCTGCTGGATGATGCCCTGAATTGCAGCAACGTTGGGCACGAGCACCATTGCGCCGGCGTCGGTTGTGAAATCAGAAACCTGGCCAGGACCGATGGTAAACCGGCGGATTCGACTTTTGTCCGCAGCCAGGCTCACGGCGACCGGAGCAAGGTTGATAATATCGTCAACCGTCAGATTCGTATCGACGTTCTTGCGGTAAGCCGTGTATAAATCCGGAATATGTGAGACTGCATCCAGGCTGAACAGCTTCTGGAAAAGGGCCTGGAGCACTTCCTGGGAACGCCGCTCGCGGTCGAAATCGCTGGTGGAATGGCGTGAACGGACGTACCAGAGGGCGAGGGCGCCGTTCATACGCTTGATCCCTGGCCGGATCGTACACCATCCATTTACGTTATAGGACGCCTTAAATTTGCACTTGTCAGTGAGAGTGGTGCTGGCATTTACGTCCACCCCACCCAGGCTATCGATGATGCTGGTGAAACCGTTGAAAGTCGTCAGGATATACCGGTTGGGGCTGATGCCGAAATTTGACTGGAGGGTTGATGCAAGAAGCGGGAAACCGCCGAATTCCATGGCCGTGTTGATGCGGTTCATGCCCCAGCCCGGAATGTCCACATACAAATCGCGTGGGAAAGATAGCACGGAGACCGTACCGCTGTGGGGATTGATCGACACCATCATAATAATGTCTGTCCGGTACCCGCCGCCCGGGCGCTGGTCAGACCCAAGAACCATGATGCGGACCTGACCATCCGGGTACTTCCCCCACACGCCGGGCGCATTTGACAGCGGCAGGTTGGTCGGCACGCTGGTAGGTGTATTGGTTGGCGTATTCTCTTGTGTCGGGGTAAGTGTGGGCTCGTTGGTCGGCCGAGGAGTTGAAGTGACCGGCTGAAAGGGTGTAGGCGTTTGGGTGGCATCCGGGTTGGGGGTGACCAATAAGTACGAGACTGCGCCTGAAACCGTTACGGGAACGTTGGCTTCGCCGATGGGCATATTGCACGCCGTCAAGGCTAGGATGAGCACGGCAAAAACGAATGGTTTTATAAATTTTGGCAGCATATTGATCGTCTAAACTAAGGTCCTGGAGTTGGTGGCGTGTCAGATGGTGTAGGCACCGCGGTGGGCGGATTCGTAGCCGTCACGATCGTAATCGGGGTGTTCGTGCTGGTAAAGGACGGTACTGGTGTAAAGGTCGGCGTAAAAGTATCGGCGGGCGTAAAAGTAAAAGTCGCCGTGTCTGTTAACGTAGACGTCAAAGTAGCAATATTTGTTCCAGTTGGCTTGATCGTAGGCGCAATCGTTTTCGTGCGGGTTGGGACCGGGGTGCGCGTTGCACTCGGGCGCAGGGTAGGCGTGGCAGAACCGGCTGGCAGCCTGGGCAGATAAATTTTTTCTCCGGTATTAATATCAGTTGTTGTCATGCAGTTTGCCCGCATAATTTCCTGATAGGATATTCTAACCAGGGTAGCCAGCGATGAAAGCGTGTCGCCGGACTTGATGGTATAGCTCACCCACCCGGCCGGCGGGCCTGGGCAGACCGTTTGGGATGGAAATGGGGTCCAGGTTTTGGTAAAAGTCGACGTCAGGCTTGGCGTAAACGTCAGGCTGGGAGTGAAGGTAGCGGTCGGAAACGACGGAACGGATAAATTGCTGCTGGGAGCCAGGATTTCGGAGCTCAAGCAGTTCGCATTCATCAACGTTTGTACATCTACCCCGCGTTCAACCGCGATCGTGCTCAATTCGCCGTTACCTTGCGATATCTTATAGTTTACCCAGCCATTTGGCGTTGGGCTTTTACATTCGCTGACCAGGGTCGGAGCCTTTGTAACGATAACGGGACGCAGTGTGACCGTCTGAGAAGGGTTCGCGGATGTTGGCTCGCCTGCAATGGCAGTCTCTTCGTACGCTGGAAGAGTCATGGTAGGTTCAGGCGTTGGTGTGACCAGCGATGTCCCTTCGAACATGGATACCATGATGGCGCCCAGCATCACCAGGCTGGAAGCGATGGCGGTGATGAATCCAAGCGAAATCTCGCGGAAAATCTTCATGAAGCGGCTGCGGTTTGCTCACTGGCAGGGTTAACGGGCAGCAAAATGCTGAACGTTGACGATTGGCCCGGGACGCTCTCCACCCAAATGCGTCCGTGATGGGCTTCCACCAGGGTCTTGGCAATCGATAACCCTACCCCGGTATCTCCAACGCCCTGGATCAAGGGATTATCGGCGCGATAACGACGCGAGAATACCCGTGGCAGGTCTTCGGACGCAATTCCGCCGCCAGAATCGGTGACCTGGAGCAGGATAGCCGGCTCGTTGCGGTCATCTGGCTGGACGAGCGCCCTTAAACTGATCGATCCTTCCACCGGGGTGGCCGAGCCGGCGTTCTGCAGCAGGTGGACGACCACCTGCTGAATGGCATCGCGGTCGGCCCGGATCTCCGGGAGTTCATCCGGTAGATCTACCCGCAAAGTAATGTTCTTTGCGCGCACCTGGGCGCTGACCGCTGCTACAGCTTCATCGATAACGACGCCGGTATGGACCGCCCGCGGCTCCAACTCCGGCGGATTGTTTTGCAAAGCAGTCGTCTGCACCAGGTCGTTGAGAATCGACTGCATCCGCTCGATCGAGCTTTTAACCCGTTCCAGGAAATTACGCTGCAGGGCGCCGATCAGACCGGCCGACTCGGCCAGGAGCAGGTCGGTATAACCTGTAATGGAAGCCATCGGCTGGCGAAGCTCCTGGACGAGGGCGTTGATTACTTCCTTGTTTTCGCCTTCCTCGGTTTCCTCTTCGGCCAGCCTCGGCATTTTTTGCAGCTCCAGGAGTTGGATATTGGACTCGGCCAGGGAGTTCTGCAAATGGGCGACCTGTTCGAGCGCCTGGCGCAGTTCCTCTTCGAGATGGTGGTTTTCGCCAACAACGGGAGCTTTAACTTTTGGCGTTTCAGCCGGCTCGATTGAATAAACGCCGCCAAATTCATCCTTACGGATAACTTCGCGCAGCCGGTCGTTCTCCTCCTGCAGGCTGGTAATGATGTCCTGCGATTCCTTCTGGACTGCCAGCAGGCTTTCCAGGTCGGGTGGGGTGACATTGCGAATCAAGGCAATTTCTTCCAGGAGCAGGCGATTTTCAGCTTTCATTTCCTCAAGCTGAGAAGCAGCCTGGTTAAGCTCACGCCGGATGCGGGACAAGTCCTCGGAAGGCGTTTCAACAACTGCGGTGGATTTTTCAACCTGTCCAGCCTGCTGCAGGACGGTGACCATTACATCAACCGATGAAAGCAGGTAATCCTGATCCTCGCTCGTCCATTCCCTTTTTGAATACGGGGAAAGGGCCAGAATGGCCCCCCAAACCACGGGTGGACTGGCAAGCGGCACAAGCATTAAGTTACCGGGATCGCCCAGGTTGGCAGCATTTGCCAGAGAGGTAAGATCAGCCGAGGAGCTGTCTGCTGGCCCCAGACGCATAGCCCGTCCTTTTTGGAGCGCATTGGCAATCGCCGGCATACTGTCACGGCTCAGGCTGAAGACCTTCAGGTATTCTTCATGGATCAGGTCGTATCCTGAAAGGATCTCGATCTTGCCGCTGGGATCAGGGGCACGCACCAGGAAGCAAAGGTCGGCCATCAACGTCTGGGCGAAGGCACGCGTAAACTCGGCGTACAGGCGGTCTTTCTCGGTCAGAACCGCAAGCTGGAGCCAATCAAAGACGGCGCGCGGATCGGCGCTAAAGCGCCTCCGCTCGCGCACCACGCTTGAAAAAGGCGGTTTAACGACTAACGAGGTTGGCGAGGGGAGCGTGGGCGGGGTTTGACCTGCAAGCAGGCTGCGTTGGGCCAGGATAGGCAGGAGCGGGAAGCTGCACACCTGGGCCAGGCGCACCACGCCTGCATAATCACCCATTACATCTGGCCGAAAGAAAAAGAACAGGTGTCCGGCCAGATTTACCAGGAGCATGCTCAAACCCATGCCCCAACCGTCCGGGCGGCGTACAAGCAGAAGCAGCAAGCCGCCTAGAATCACCGCCAGGGCTGCAATTTCCCAGACCTGGCTAAGCGCCGTCGCATTAAAATGTGTATCAACGGGAAAAAGAACCCAATTGTTATATGTGAAACCATATGCAATGACTATCACCAGGCTCAATACGCCGGCGACTGCATCCGCCAGCCGGTTTGACGCCGGAAAAGCCCATAGCCATGTGATCCAAAGCAGCCCAAAAACGGTTACGGCACGATCGAGCGGCGGAACCACCAAACGGGAGTCAATCAAAGTCTGCCAGGCCAGGCCAGAGACGATGAATAACACGACCTGGCCTGCCAGGAGCAGCGCCAGGCCGATAAACGTGCGCCTTGAGGAATACTTACGATCGCCCTGCCGGCCAATCAAAACAATTTGCAGGGCAGCTACGATGATAAAGGCCAGCACGAGGTAATAGATCAAGCTGCCCGGTGGAGCAACGAAAAGGCCGAATAATTGCAGCAACAATTTCTCCATTTCTGCGCGGATCCGTTCGTGAAAATTATAGCACGGGAACCCGGTCCCAAATAGATTCTTAAAGGTTGACAAAATCTAGATTTCCATTAAAATACTCCTGCATTTCAGATTAGCCGAAGTGGCGGAACTGGCAGACGCGCTACGTTCAGGGCGTAGTGGGATATTCCTCGTGAGGGTTCAAATCCCTCCTTCGGCACTCCCCCCGCATATTGCGGGGGGTTTTCGTTTCCTTAAGCCCGCGCTTCGATCGTTTGCGGTAATTTTGATTTGGTGCAATAATTGCACCAACTAATTATGACGTCTTCACCACTACCCATTTTATAAAAAGTGCAAGAAAGCCTTGTCCCGCGATTTTATTTGAGGTAAGATTTAATAAATGAAAAAGCTCTTCGCCAACAAAAAGCAGATATTAGTCGTTGCACTCCTGGTCGTATCATTTTTCCTCGTAATGGATCTGAACTCCAGGTTGAATGACTTATTCCGTTTGAGCAGCCAGCGCGATCAGTTGCAGAACCAGGTGAGCCAGCTTCAGGCGACGCAGAGCAATTTACAGACCCGGATTGCTTACGCTACTTCTGAAGCCGCTGTTAAAGATTGGGCGCGTGAATATGCCGGCATGGGCCAGGCCGGCGATATCCCGGTGATCCCGCTTTCTCCGAAGGATTATACGCCGGCGGCTCCCGTCGTCGAGACACCTACGCAACAGGTGGTGGATCACTGGCAAAAATGGTGGGCCCTTTTCTTCGGGAATTAATTCCAATGAGAATATTAAGCATAGAGCGGGCTGCGACGCAGCCCGCTCTATGTTTTAATAAGTTTTTTTAAGATTTTCTTTCGTTAAATCCAGTGCGTTTACCTCACCCCAACCCCTGGCCCCTTCCCCTCCCCACTTGGTGGGGAGGGGAAGGGGTGGGGGATGAGGTGAGGTCGAAAGCCGGCCTTTAGGCCGAATATTTAGCGAGAATACTATTTAGAGGCGTCGGAGAACTAGTATGGTGGTGTCATCGCTAGGCGGCGCGCCGCCGCGCCAATCGCCTAAAGCGCTTTCGAGTGTATCCAACAGCTCCTGAAGCGGCTTGCCGCAGTTCTGAGCCAGGAGAGTCTTCAACCGTTCCTCCCCAAAAATCTCGCCATCCAGCGAAAAACTTTCGGTGACGCCATCGGTGTAGAACAAGATAATATCGGTCGCATTCAGCTCCAGGCGGTGGTCATGCAATTTCACATCAGCATAGACGCCCATCGCCATGCCGCCCAGGGGTAATTGTTCAACTTCACCGCTGCAGGCGCGTACAATCAGCGGCCGGTTGTGCCCGGCGCTGGCATACAACAATTCACCGGTTTCAGGCCAAAGTATGGCAAAGGCTGCTGTGACAAATAAGCTGGTGGGTGAATCGTTGACCAGGGGCCGATTTACGTTTTCAAGTACGGCTGCGGGCGATCGCGCCCCGCGGGCGTAGGCTCGGATCAGGGTGCGGGCAACGGTCATGTAGAGGGCAGCCGGCATGCCCTTGTCGGATACATCGGCAATTGCCAGCCCAACCCGGTCGCGCCCGAGGTTGAAAATATCGTAAAAATCGCCGCCAACCTCGCGGGCCGTCTCCCAACGGGCCGCAATCTCCCAGCCGGGCCAGCGGGGCAGCGAACCGGGCAGAAAATTGGTTTGGATACTACGCGCCAATTGAAATTCACGCTCGAGGCGCTCGCGTTCAAGAGTTTGCCGCTTGAAAAGCTCATTTTGGATGGCCAGGGCAGTTTGCTGCGAAATGCCGTTGATGATCTCCAGCCGGCGTTCTTGCAGGATTGGCAGGAGACCGGCTTCACGCGCCATCATCACCCCCAATACTTCGCCCCTGGCAGCCAGGGGAAACGCCAGCAGCCACTGGTCACCGACCGGTCCGTAATACTGGCCAAGCTGCTCGATCGGGTGGCAGTCCAGGTTTTTCCATTGCTCGGGCGGCAGGTCTGCTTCTGCCACCAGGCTGAAGAACGGCACCCCGTTCTCTCGCACACAGTCAAGCAGCACAAACTCTGAAGGGGCATAAACCAGGCCTCTTAGCGCATTCGCGCTCTGGCGCGAACCGGTAAAAGCCGCAACTGAGGTGAACACGCCGCGCTCAGCATCCCATAAGAAAATGAGGCAGGCATCGATTCCTACCAGGATTGGCATCAAATTGACAATCGTATCGAGGATATCTTCCAGGTCATTCTGGCTGACAACAGCCTGGGCTACCTGTAAGAGGACTGCCGTGACGTAAGCCTCTTCCTGGCGAGCCTCAAGCAAGCGTAAGTTTTCCAGTGCCACAGCCATTTGGTGGGCGATCCCTTGCAGGATGGATAGGACCTGCTGCTCGAAGGCAAGTGTCGGGCCGCGTTGGACGTCCGGCTGGTGCGCCACCAGGAATGCTCCCAGCAGCGAATCGCGCGCCATCAACGGCAGCATCACCAGTGTGCCCGTATCCGGGGAGATAGCTGCTGCCGGAAGGTTCAACTCTGCTTCTGCATTTTCAATGTAGATGGTGGTTTTTTCTGCCTGGAGTCGCGCAAATGCCGGCACCTCAAAATCCCTGAAGACAGTCTGAGCAGGCTCGCGATCCAGGCCATGCCAGGCTTTCAATATGAATGCCTGTTCGGCTTCATTCCACAGAAAGATGCCGCTCTTCTTGATGCCGACCAGCAAACGCGTCAGACGAACCATGGTTTCAAACAGCTCTTCGGCCGAGCCGATCGATTGGCAGGCCTCAGCCACCTGCAGCATGATCGTTGATACCCAGGCCTGCTCCTGTGCTTCAGCATAAAGGTGATTGTTTTGAATGGCAGCCGCGGCGTACCCGGCAAAAGTAGAGGTCATCAAGAGGGCATCGCTGCCGTATTTTCCGGGGGAATGGTGGGCCAGTGTCAGAACCCCGAGGGGGTGATCGGCTATGCGCAATAAAATTGCGATCGAGGAATAATCCTGCGGAAAGCCCAGCGCAGCCCCCAGCGGCCCGTACGGGTCTGTGGAACGGCGCAAAATCGGCTCGGAAGATTGCAGGGTCTTTTCCAGCCACTGCCGGGCTGACTCGATCTCATCCCGCGCTCGCACCAGTTCTTCAACGTCCACCCCGTGCACCGCCACCAGCCTCAATCCTTCTGCAGTTCCCGCGCTTTGCGCCGGCGATTCATCCACCAGCCATATCGCTGAGGCATCGCAGGGCAGATTGCGCTCCAGTTCGACCAGGATCGTGTCGAGCAGCTTATCCAGAGGCGAATTGGCTGAAAGCAGATTGGCGACGTCACGAAAGCTGTCGCCTACCTGCCTGCGCCACTGTTCAGATCTATAGACGGTTGCGTTTCGGATGGCAATTGAAATGGAGGACGCCAACGCTTCAATCAAATACTTGTTATCCGGATCGAATGCGTTCAATTGCTCAGATTGAATATCGAGCACTGCCAGCACAT
The DNA here is from genome assembly GCA_035543095.1 of Anaerolineaceae bacterium. Classification (GTDB taxonomy): domain Bacteria; phylum Chloroflexota; class Anaerolineae; order Anaerolineales; family Anaerolineaceae; genus UBA700. The sequence continues at coordinate 20,440 of DATKKB010000124.1, forward strand.
CTCCGCCAAACGCCAGGGGCACCGCCAGCTCAGAGCGCGGATTTTGAGGCAGTAAGACGTTCGGACGGTAAAGAGCATCCTGGCTGACGTCGTTGGCAAGCCTGGTCTGGTTGTTGCGAGCCACCCACGGAATCAGTCCCATCGGGTCATCCAGGTCAAAAACTATCTCCATTTGTTGCGAGGGCTGGCTGGAATCGGCTGTGCCGGCGCCGTAAAAAACTTTGCGCCGTCCGGTATGGACGGTGAATAGATTCACGTATTGGAAGCCAAAACGTTTCTGGATCTCGAAAACAACTTCCTTCATCAATTGATCCAGGTCGAGGATAGAGGTCAGGGCATGGCTGACTTCAACCATGGCCGATATTTGATCGGTCCGGCTTTTCAGACGGCTGTACAGGCGTATCCCTTCAACTGCCAGGGCAATGTTGTCCGCCAGCACCTGTAAGACCATGACATCCACTTCGTGAAAATCGTCCAACTTATCGCTTTGGATATCCAGTACGCCCAGGATGCGGTCCTCAACTTTGATCGGGAAAGTCGCCTCGGACTGGGTCTCAGGCAGGGTATCGTAATAGCGGTAGCGCGGCTCGAAATCTACGTCTGGCGCCACGATTTCACGGCCGGTCTGAGCCACCTGGCCGATCAAGCCTTCGCCGATCTTCACCTTGAAACCGCGTGGGCCTCCATCAGTCCCCGCCTGGCGGGCGCTGGCGCGAAAACATAATTCGTCCGTCCCCGGCTCGAGCGTAAAAATGACAACTTCGTAATAGTGGAATGTTTGTTGGATAAGCTGCGTAATTTGGGTGCAAAGCTCGTCCAGCTCGACAATGTTGGCAATCTGAGCGCTGACCTTGCGTACAAGTGCAAGCTGCTGCGAGCGCCAATTTTTTAAGGTTGCCTGCTGGCTGATCCGCAGCGCCTGGGCGGTATGGGCTGCCAACGCCTCAAGATAAGTCAGGTCTTTCTTTTCAAAATGCGTGCCTTCGGGGCGTTCTACAACAAGCACACCCAGGATGATTTTTTGCGAAGTGATTGGAATAGCCATCGAGCGCGCCGGATTACTGGCGCTGAGCTGCGATCCTTGAAAAACCCTGGCGTCTTCCTGGCACAGGATCTGGCTTTCATTCAAGGCAAGTTGAGCCAGATCCGGTACGCCCGGGCCAGGAATAAGCGGGACGGGAGGTTGGCCCGGCAGTGGATAGACCGGCTTCGCCAGCCAGAGAGTGGATTGGCAGGCAAACAGTCCGGCAACCGTACCAGCGATCAACCTGCACTGTGAAGCTGCGTCTGGCAGCGACATCAACTCTTCTGCCAGGCGTAAAAACTGCTTCCACTCCGACTCGCCTGACAGCCGGTGGGGTTTCATCCCGTCTTCTCCTTGCGCTTCACCATCGTGAGAACGTTCCCGGTCTCGCCGGTGAACTGGAAATCGACTTCATCCATCCATTGGCGTATGAAATGGAGCCCCAGGCCATGCGCCTGGCGTTTTTTCAGCGGAGATTTTAAATTCGGCGAGTGGATCTTGTTAGGATTAAAAGGCTTGCCCCAATCTCGCAGGATAACAACGAATTGGCTGGGCGATGCCAGGCAGGTACATTCGATGTCACCGGCGCCTTCTTTGCCGTAGGCGTGATCAATAATATTGGTGCAGGC
>DATKKB010000125.1:0-13610 GCA_035543095.1 Anaerolineaceae bacterium
TGAGCACGAATTGCAGTGGCGGCGGTGAGTAAGCGCGCTCCGGCCGCGGATAGTCCAGCCATCACCGCGGCTGCCCCAAGGCCGATGAGGCATTCGACCATCCCTGCCTTGTTCAGTTCGGCCTGGTGTGCCGCCAGGCTCTCTCGAAACAGAATACCGGCGCGCTCGACATCCCCTAAAAGAAGACAGGCGCGTCCCAGGTTGCGCACAAACGCCGCCAGGTCGTGACCGGCGCCAATCTCACGCAGCAATGCCACACTTTTCTCGTAAAAGCTCTTAGCCTCGGTGAAGTTCCCCTGATAGCGTGCCAGATCGCCCAGGGTGTTGAACGTATGCGCAATCCGAAAGGCGTCGCCCGCCTCCTGAGCCAGCGCCAGGCTCTCATTGAGCAGGCCCCGGGCCTTCTCATAAGCGCCTAGCTCCATTGCTACATCTCCCCCCGCCATTAAGCTCATCCCCAAGAAAAATGTGGGGCCTGGCGAAGCACGCAGGAGTTGGATGGTACGCTCATCAAGGTCGAAAGCGGTTTGATAGTCGCCTGCCATTCTTGCACCTGAACCCGCGGCGTTCAGGGCGAGGATCAGGATCGGGTTGCCGTCATCCCCGGCTTTTTCAGCTATAGCGGCAGCTTCACGCCCATAAGCAATGCATGCTGGAGCATTGCCCAGGAACATGGCCATGAAGCCGGCAAAGGCAAGAGCTTGTGCATGGACGATCAGAGGTAATTCTTCACCTGCTCGGGCGAGTAAACGCTCGAACCAGACCATTCCCTCTGGCACGTAGCCACGAATCTCCCAAAACCGGGCGATGGCAATAGCAATCCGCAATCCTGCCTCGATCCGGCCGCTTTCCAATGACCACGCCAGAGCGGCGCGCAGGTTATCGTGCTCGCCTTCCAGCCAATTCAGCCAGAGTTTCTGGTAGGCGTCGTTCAGCTTCGGCGCGGCTTCCTCTGTCCGTGCCAGGAACAAGTACAGATGGCGGTCACGCCAGATCGCAGTTTCGTCGGCCTCGTCCATTTTTTCCATCAAATACTCTCGGATGGTTTCCAGCAGGCGGTAACGCACCTGAGTACGGCCGCTGGTCTCAGCCACGACCAGTGATTTCTTCACTAACGAGGAGATCAAATCCAGGATGGACTCTCCTGAAGGCACATCGTCGGAACAGAGAACTTCGAGGATGTCCAGAGTGCAGCCAGCCTCAAAAACAGCTATATGGCGCAGCAATGCCTGCTCATGAGCCTGTAAAAGATCATAGCTCCAATCGATGGCTGCCCGTAAGGTGTGATGACGGTGTTCAAGCCCTTTGTGTTGAGCTGAGGTGAGCAGGGCAAACCGGTCATTCAGACGGGCAGCAATTTCATGAACAGTCAGGACCTGCACGCGGGCGCTGGCCAACTCCAGGGCCAGGGGCAGGCCGTCTAACCTGCAGCAAATTTCACCTATCGGCGCTGCATTCTTGGGAGTGAGGTTGAATTCAGGCGAAATAGCTCGTGCACGCTCCACAAACAAGCGGACTGCATCATATCGCATGAGCTCATCCGGGTTACCTTCCACACTTTCATGAGAAGAAGGGCAGGAGAGCCCAGAGACAGGATAGATTGACTCGCCAGCAATTGCCAGAGGTTCGCGGCTGGTTGCCAGGATATGCAGTTCGAGGGAATTTGACAACAATTCCCTGGCAAGCTGCGCACAGGCTTCGGTGAGGTGTTCGCAGTTATCCGGGATGAGAAGCAGATGCTTTGACCGCGCAAATTCTAGAAGCATCTCCATCAAGGGCTGGTCCGCAATTGGGAGTAATCCAAGCACCTGGGCTACAACATTCGGCACTAATGCAGGATCGTGCTGCGAAGCCAGATCCACAAACCAGACGCCATCTGCAAAGGATTCGCTCACTTCATTTGCAATCTGGATTGCCAGCCGGGTCTTACCACTTCCGCCTGCGCCTGTGAGAGTGACAAGGCGCGAGGCGAACAGCAGGCGCTTTATGTTAGTAATTTCTTGCTCGCGCCCGATAAAACTTGTCAACTGTACCGGAAGATTTGTAAGGCCCATTTCGATTAGCACAAAACCAGGCGGTGAATTATGTATCAAATCAATCCTGAATATATTCTAAACGATATCCTGCCCATCAGGATCACCAAAACCCTGACCCACAAGGAGAAGGGGTTTCTGGAGATGATATGAACCATGCCCGGGAACAGTAGACCCTTCCTGACAGGCTTCCGAAGAGCCTGATCGAATGGCTGGCGCGGATCAACCGGCATTACCTGGCACTCGATCAGGAAAAGTTTACCGGTACCAGTTAATTAAACAACGGTTCTTACGTAGATTTCAGCTAGTATTTTTCACACTCACACCTTAATATTTCCCTTTCTCACCCCCCAGTCCGGCATCCTTTGCCCGAATAATGGCTTCCGCCCGATCGGCAACCTGCAATTTGGAGAAGATGTTTGAGATGTGATTCCTGACAGTGTGAGGACTCAGTACAAGATGCTCGGCGATCTTCGTGTTCGTTTCTCCCCGAGCAATCAGATCGAGGATTTCCCGCTCGCGCTCGGTCAATTCGGGGAACACCTGGCTGGATTCCAGGTGAGGTTTGGAAAAGAAATGCATCAACCTTCTGGCGATAGCCGGTCCAAAGATAGCCTCCCCTCGAGCCACCGCTCGGATGGCCCGCAGCACTTCTTCTTCGCCGGCCTCTTTCAAGATGTATCCTCGAGCGCCGGCGCGCATCGCTGAGAAAACGGAGTCATTATCTTCGAACATCGTCACGACGATGATCCCAATATTTGGGCTGGCATGAACTATGCGTCGCGTCGCTTCGATCCCATTCACGCCGGGCATTTGAATGTCCATCAAGATAATATCTGGCTGGAGTGCCTCAGATCTGGCAATGGTCTCTTCCCCTGTCGAAGCTTCACCGACAACCTGGAAATCCGGGAATAGATTCAAAAGCGCTCGCAAACCGGCTCGAAACAAGGCATGGTCATCGGCAATGAGAATATGGATCTGTTCCACGAAATTTCCTTATCCAACCGGCAAGCGCGCCAGGACGCGCGTGCCTCCGTGCGGTAACGCTTCAATCATGCATGTGCCACCCAGCTCTGCGGCGCGCTCGCGCATGGAACTTAACCCAACTCCCGGATGGATTTCTTTGGGTAAGCCCAGACCATCGTCACAGATCTCCAACTGCAAATCATTATCTGCCTGAGTCAAGGTTACCTGGCAGTTTGACCCCTGGCTGTGCCTGACGAAGTTCGCCAGCGCTTCCAGGGCGATTCGGTAAGCAGCGACCTCGACTGCAGCAGGCAAGGGCGGCAGGTCTTTGGGGCTATCCAACCGGATATGCAATCCATCCTGGCTGACAATCTGGCTGGTATATTCCTGGATCGCGCCGATCAGGCCGAGCTCGTCGAGCGCCGGCGGGCGCAGATCAAACACCAACTGGCGAATATCGGCGATAGCAGTCTGGCTTTGGGAGCGTAACTCTACCAGCAAAGCCTCGGCTGCGGCGGGGTCGCGCGACACCAGGTTGCGAGCAACGTCCAGATTGAGCTTCAGGCTGGCTAACTGCGGCCCAAGGTCATCGTGCAGGTCTCGACGCAAGCGGCGGCGTTCTTCTTCCCTGCTTTTTACCAGCTCCTCACGCGAGCGCTGTAAGTCCACCGCTAGCCGGCGTAAATCCTGCATCAAGAGCACGCTGTGGGCAGTGACCCCGATGTGGCGGGCGATATCGCGGAGCAGGCGCTCCTCGCCGGGTGTGAAAGCTTCGTTTGGAGCACGCCTGGAAAGCCTGAGCTGCCCAAGAGATTCGCCCTGGAAAATCAAGGGTAGTTGAATTGGATCTTCTCCAGGCGATCCGAAACTCGCCGAGGTCTCGAACTCACCGCCCTGTTTCAATGCAATGGCCACAAAAGGTAATTTTAACGCCTGAGCAACGATCTCCACTACAGCCGGAAGGGTATCATCTGGAGAAAGCGATCCCTCGAGGCGGAGGCTCAAGCTCGACAGTACCGCATAAGGATCGTCACGATCTCCATACATCAGACGGTTGACCAGGCGCTGCAGCCGGTCACGCATCGGTTGGACCAGGATGGCTGCCAGGCCGGTCGCTAACAGCGAAATGAACAAATTGATGCCGGCCTGGAACAGGACACCGAGCAAGCCTACCACCAGCCCGTATAAAGCTGCTACTCCTACTGTGAGGGCGGAATATACCAGTGTCCGGTTGATGATTAGATCGATATCGTACAGCCTGTGACGCAGGATGGCGATCGCTGCCGCGACCGCAATGGCCAGGATGCCCAGGTCGGCTACAACGATGTTGATTTCATTCTGCCATGGAAAATCAGGCCAGATCAACCAGGCCAGCGAGCTTATAACAGAAATGAAGATGTACATTCCGACGGCGTAAACCAGCCACTTCATCTGTTCTCGCTCGATGCCTGCCGAGCGGCGAAACCGCAAGACGAAAGCAGCTAAAGAGCCTAAGAACCCGATACCCAGGAGTACCTCGCAGACAATTAATAGTTTGTCAAGGACCGGCGCGGCTCCTGAGATTCCAAAAGGGTTTACTGGTTGACCCCACAAGGGACCTGGATGCAGCATCACCCCCAGGACTGAAAGCGCTAACCCGAGAGCGGCTGACCAGGCGATAAACCGCCAGCGCGGTGAGAGCAAATGCCCATCCGGAAAAACAAGCGGCACAAACGTTACCGGAAGCATCACGGCTGGGAGCCAGGACCAGGAGCCGAACCAGATAGCCCACACACGGACAGGAGAAGTGATCGAGCCATATTCGAAAAGGGTAGCCGCCAAAGCGGTCAGGGCATAGAGGAGACCGATCGTTACGAAAATCCAGCCGATTGGATTACGCGGGTGGCGGGATACAACCAGTGCCCCAATGACTGCAAAGCCAGTGGTGATGAATGGGGTGAGAGTCTGGTGGGTTATGAGCAACCGGTAATCGCCGCTGATGATCGCTTGCTGGATGGCAATGCCAAAGGATACGATAACAATTAGAATGGAAACCACAGAAATGGCCCAGGCCAGGTTGGCCGCCTTCCACGCTCTGCGGGCCTGATGATTTGCTGCAATCGTGCCGGTAGCTCGTTCCATGTGAATATTATAGACTATATTTATCTAAATTTCTTCTTTTTTCATAAATTGGCCGCTATCTGTTACTATTTGCCTTGCGGTAAGGCAGGTAGCGAGTGTATATACATCCACAACGCCTTCAGCTCATCATCGGTCATCTGGCCGAAACTCTTCCAGGGCATTTCCTCTTTCAGACTTTTACCGGAAGGTGTGGTCCCTGTGCGTAGGGTGGTGATGAAATCCTGCTCAGACCAGCCAGCCAGGTCGCCGCCAGGGGTCAGGTTGGGCGTTGGCACTTCCTGGCCAGGGGGGCCAAAGGGTGCGCCGTTCAAATTAGCCCCATGGCATTCCTCGCAAATATGGGACAAATATTGTCCGTATGCTGCCGTCGCACCTGCGGCTGGCGCCGGCGGAGGCGGGCTGGTATGGTCGATCTGGTCAGCGGCGAAAGGCGGGAACATGCCTGCGCCCATCATCAACCGGCCCAAGGGATCGACCTCTACCTCCGGCAATTGGTGATCTACCGGGGGCAGGCTCCTGACGTAGGCAATCACCGCGCCCATGTCTGCATCGCTCATATTGTGGAAAGCTTTCACTGGCATGATGAACAAGGCTCTGCCTTCAGGATCGACCCCATGGCGGATTGCCCGGACGAAGTCCTGGTCGCTGAAAGTAGCGCCTGCGCCGCCCGCCCCGGCCGTCAAGTTGGGGGTCGGGATATTAACCATGCCCGGGACAACGAAGTAGACCTGGCCGCTCAGGTTCGCAGTGTGGCAGCTTGTGCACATAAAGATGGTCGCGAGGTGTTTGCCATGCTCGACCGCATGCGCATCGGCAGGCACGCTGATCGCTTCGACGGGGACATCGTATTTCTTGTTGAGCTTGCTGGACCCAATCAAGTAAAGAACGATAGCAGCCAGCGCCAGCAGCCCGACCAGGCTGCCCAGGACGATCCCAAACCATTTCAAGAATTTTTTGAACACGATGACACCTCCTTCCAGTACTACATAATCAGCCGAACCCTAATTAACTCGCAATTTTCAGGTTTATTTCATCTCAGTGTTCCCCAGGCAAGCACCAATAAAATAACTTGAATGACTCCAACTAGAGGTCCTAAAGGCAATTCAAAGCCATACCAGAATATTGCGCTGAGTCCCAGCAGAATCAACTCAAGGATTGCGCCGTCCATCCTTGAACTCGATAACCAGTAAGCTGCCAGGATTTTGAGGGCACTGACGATGACATATCCGATCCCGGCGATGATCAGATTGTTCAGGCCCAGCCGCTCAAAAGGACCGGCAAGAAGAGGGATACCGGCGAGGATTGGCAGGCGTCCTTTCGAAAAAGCGTAGTAAAGAGTTGGAATAACTCCGACGATCCACATGAATGCATCGAAATAGACGATGATGGAAAGGATTTGAATGAGTTGTAAGTTCATCTTCATCAGCCTTTTTTCTTCTATCGAATGTTTACTTTCTCATTCCGTTCAAAAAAAACCCGCCATTGTTAGAAGCAGACACAGCACGCAAACAGCAGCCGTTCCATAGTAATAAGGCGCGAAGTCGGAGACAAAGTACGCCGTCAGAGCCAGTACGACCGGGAGAATCCAGGTTGCCATCCAGGCCCACTTTTTAGCTTGGCGGAATGGGATCAACAACACAAGGAAAGCGTAAAGACTGAAAGCGGTGTAGCTCGTGAATAGGCTGTGTTCATTTTGAACAAATATGAGGATCAGGTAGCTTACAGCCATCAGGCCGGATAAACCCAGCATTACGATCCATCCAACTTTGAAGCGTGAGCTTTGGGCAAGAGCAGTTTTTGTTACCATCGAATTCTCCTTCATTGGTAGGGATAGAGGTTCATAATCTATAAGCGTCAGAAAGGACTTTCATTTTGCACCTTCACATTGAGCTTAACTATTTTCTAGAAGGAAACCAGCCTGACTTACAGGGTAGGGTTCACATTTGAGATGGCCGATCCCATATTTCCTAATAAAAGGGTGATACCGATCCAACCGAAAGAAAAGGCCAATAGGGCGCCGAAAATGGCACTCCCCAGTTGTCCTGCTAAAGGGGATAGGAATTCCGCGACGAAGAAAACGAAGAAGAAACCAGCAGTCGCTGCGAGCAGCAGGATTCCTGCCCAACGTGGAAACACATCCGCATGGATGGTTGCGATCCCGGTCAGGAGTAAGCCAAGTGCGAGCGCGATTCCCAGCAAAAAAACCACCCAATTTTCACCAGAAGGTGTCTTGAGTGAAGGATATAGGATCGGGGTTGAAGCGATGACCACCAACAAGAGAATCCCGGTCTGAAGCAAAGCATGCCCCGTCAGGCCCAGCCAGCCTGTCGCATTTGCCTGCCTTGCATACATGGCCGGAAGTGACAGCAGCAACAGAACCGATGATATCAAAAGCAGTAGGCTGACACCTGGTGAGAAAACCTGGTTGGCCACAGGTTTTAACGCCAATACAACAATAGCTACGCCTAACAGCGCAGCACCAATGGTCAATAGTAATCCACTCCACCGAAAAGTAATTTCAGCCATTTGTCCTCATCCAACTTTCTATGTTGGCTAGGTAATCAGCCCGCCAGAAATTGCCAGAAGCGCCATTAGCGCGAGCGTTCCTGTTTTCTCTAATCCTTCGAAATGATCTTGCATTCAGCAAACCTACTATATCCAAAGCTTAGTACCATTGTCATGGTACTGAGCTACTAATTCGTCGTGTTTATTGCTACTAAATTGATGGTATTGGGTGTTTTATTGGTATTACAAAGGGGAAGGTAGAATATGATTTCCGTAAACCAACTCAAACGTCGTTAAGTTCGCAATCATTTTTTTCGAGCTCAGGTTCTGATCCTTCAAATATCAGAACCTGAGTTTTCTTTTATCCCTTTATTCGCACAAATGACATGTCTCTTTTTAGAAATACGAGGTACAACCATGACACAAACGCCTGTAAGTCACAACCCTACCCAAAACCCTGACCCACAAAAAGATGGGTCATTAGGAGATGATATAACCTATCCCCAAGAACAGCAGACCCTTCCCGATAGGCTTCCACAAAGTCTGATCGAATGGCTGGCGCGCATCAACCAGCGCTACCTGGCCCTCAACCAGGAAAAATCCAACGACACCAGCTAATTTTTAAAGCGTTGCTCCAGAATGGGTAGCGGCGGAGAAGAGCTCGTCCTCACCGGGGCGGAGATGGTGAAAGATGGGTGCAATGGGTTTAATGCATTCCCTTTGCATAAGTATGTTCATCTGTTGGAGATCGTCAACAACCATAGGCGGATCGTACGGTCCCTCGAGCCGGATGCCAGGATCCTGCCGTCCGGCGACCAGGCGAGCGTGAGAACATCATCCGTGTGGTCGGTCAGCGTCGCTAACAACTGGCGATTTACATTCCAGATCTGTACGGCATGGTCAGTCGTGGCTCTACTCCGGCCATAATTGCGGGAAAAGCTTGCGGCGAACATTTTACCACCTGGTGACCACGCGACTTTGGTGACGGAACTCGGGCCATTGGACAGGTTCGCCACTCTCTGTCCATCCGGTTGCCAGACGCCTACCCCGTCGCCGCCGATGATGGTTTTACCATCTGGCGACCAGGCAAGGCTGGTGATGCCTCCCATCGGATTTTCCAGGCTGGCCTGCTCATGGCCGGTTGTATCCAAAATAGTTGCTACGCCGTTTTCATCACCAAACCCCCAGCTCTGGCTGTCCGGCGCCCAACCAAGCGCCCAGGCAGGCGTCGCAGCTGTGGAATGATAGATTTCGGTGCCGTCGCTTCGCCAAAGCTTGTAATCGATGGCGCCTCCAGCGATGAATTTCCCATCCGGCGACCAGGCCACGTTATAGAATTTTCCGCCGGTGTCATCCGTATAGCCCGTCCAGAGCAGCTTCCCATCAACTGTCCAGGTCTGAACTGCATTTTTACCAGGGCCCACGCTCGAGCCGCTGGCGAGGAGCTTGCCATCCGGCGACCAGGACAAGCCAAACACCGTCCCAACGCTGGTCAAGGTGCTTACCAGCGTGCCATCGGGCTGCCACAGGCGGACTGTTCCGTCCCCGGCCCCTGTCGCCAGTAGCTTGTCACCCGGTGACCAGGCTAGCCCGTAGATTTCAGCCGTATGGGCGGTTAGAATCGCGACCTGAGTTCCATCGGACCTCCATATACGAGCCGTAAAGTCATGGGCTATGTAATCACCAGATGCCGAGGCTAGGAGTTTGCCATCTGGCGACCAGGCCAGGTTTCCGACCCAACCCGATAGTCCGGAAAGGACGACAGAACGGACCTGTAGTGCGGTTGGTATAGGTTTTGGATTGGGGCTATTCGTACATCCTACGAGAAAAAAAGCGAAAAATACAATAACAATGACGCTGGATCGCATAGGCGTTTCCTTTACATTCAATCCTCTACCTGTAATGCAGTTTTCGTTATAAATAGTCTATTGCAAATTTATCGCCGTTGCATAATAACATTGAAGTTTTAATTATTCCGTTGTGGATGCAATCGTATCGCCGCTATCTTCATTGTCCTTCCGTTCTGCCTTACGGGCTTTTTTCTCTGCCTTCTTTTCCTGCTGGGCCTGGATCATCTCTTCCAGGCTTTGCACGACAACGGGTTGTTCTCTATGAAACCGTTTAAAATAGATCGATTCGATAAATTGGGGCAGAGGAACCTTCCATGGCTCTTGTTTTTCATTTGATATTTTGCCAAATTTGTGAGGATTGAGCCCTAATTCTCTTGCCATCTGGATTTGCATATCGGAAAGATGGTATCGTCTGCGCGCTTCGATCCAAATACGATATTTCTCAGGAATAAAGGTTTTCTTGGTCATAGGGATTTACCTCCCTTACAACAATAAACAATGACAGATCGACCTTTTTTCAAGTGCTGATCTGATTTTACCCTTCTTTTCCAATCAATATCAGAATGGTTTGCGTAAAACGGTTCCGACCTCACGTCGGACTCGATAAAAAGTAAGGTTTGAAATTATTTAAATTTTGGTCACCACACTAACCATACACGCTCCGGTTCTGTCAATCAGAACTGGAGTTTTCTTTTATCCCCAAAAGCGCATAGAAGACATATCGCCTGTTTAGAGTATGAGGTGCAACCATGGCACAACTATCCTTAAGTCACAGCTCCCCCCAAAACCCTGACCCACAAAAAGATGGGGTATCTGGAGATGATATAACCCATCCCCAGGAGCAGCAGAACTTGCCGGACAGGCTTCCGAAGAGCCTGATCGAATGGCTGGCGCGCATCAACCAGCGTTACCTGGCGCTCAACCAGGAGAGGACAAACGATAACAGCTAAATACCTGGCGAGCAGCAACCATGTTGTCGAATTTCATCATCCAGTTTTTTAGATTCTCCCTGGCTGCGAATTAATCCCACGGGTATCTCCTGGCCGCCGCACTCCCAGCAACTGGCGTTGGTCATTCTACATCAGAATGAGCACTCCAACAATATCAATAATTAAGCGCCTCCATTATTAGACCTTTGCTGAGATCGAAAGAACTTGCGACAGGACAATCCAAGCATCGCTATCCAAATCGCTGAAAGGATGGACCCAGAGATGATTGGCACGGGTGTGCCGTAGCCCGGCAGCTTATCGGCCATCAGGAGGAAGAAAACGGTCGACAGCATCCACAGGGCGGGCAACCAAAGGGTAAACCAGGCCCAGCGTTCCCCCTTTCGAAAACTAATAAGACATACTGCCATGCTCAAGAGGGAAATTGTGGCAATGGCGGCGCCATCCATTCTGAACTTCAAGTCGATCAAGTTGGCAACCCTTGGACTTGCTGACTGCAGCTCATTCCAACTCATGCCTGTGATGCTGTGCATGAAAACCGTTTCGCCGTTCTGGAGGTCTGAAGCGCCCCCGACGAAATCACTTACGCCGAAGAAACCGATGAAAAGGATCACAACCAACATTATCTTCCAGGCGTGACGCTCGAAAAATGTTTCAGTTTTTGTTTTGCGAAGACTGACCAAATTAGTATTCATGTTGATTCTCCATATATCGATTACTCAGAGCCGCATGCTCCTCAACCAGTACGATGGAAGCAGCTAATGCAATTGAAAATCATTATGCGTGGTGGGCGACCACAAGCGAGCGCCCACCAGCCATACCGGTGAACCTGTCCCGGCAGGATGATCGACTGCCAGATTCCGCACGCGGGCTGTTAATCTTCCTCAGTTCACTACAGGGGCGTTTGTGTTGATTCCGGGCGTCGCATAACTCTGCGCCTGAGCCTGCCTTGCCAAGGACCAGGCGCGCAGTGAAGCTCCCCAGGCTAACCCCAAGAGAGAACCCACAACAATATGTTTGGTTGCTGTGCTGTTGCCCTGATTGAAAGAGGGTGCAGGATCGTTCGTTGGTTTATCGGAATACTTAATATTTATCATTTCGTTTGCCCTTCTACAGGCTGCAAGTTGTGCAAATAGGCGTATATCGCCTTCAATTCATCATCGGTGGCAACCGCGCGCACCATCGGCCAGGGCATTCTTGGTTCTGAAAATCCGCTGGGCAATGTCAGCATGGGTACCCTCGCTCCTCCTGGCAGGGTGCCAGTGTTGAAGAATGCCATAAATTCCTCTTCCGTCCACTTTGGAACGATCTGAGTGAGGTTTGGGCCGGGGGTCGGACCGGGCTGGCCATTGTCTACCTTACCCTGAAGCTGAGCGCCATGACAATCCCGGCAGCCAATGACATCCACCAGGTACTTGCCGTACTCAGGCGTTCCAGCCTGCGGGGCAGTTACGTGACCCACCGGCGGCTGCGCGGTGCGGAAATCGGACAGGTTGGTGAAAATCGCGCCGAGTACGTTAAATTGAGTGCTCGGGATAGGACCTCCAATTGGCGGCTGCGAGCGTAAATAGGCTACCACAGCCTGAACATCTTCGTCGCTCATATTTTGGAAATTGCCGGCCGGCATGATCAGAAGGGAGCGGCCATCCTTGCCGACGCCTTCCCTAATCGCACGGATAATCTCCCCGTCACTCCAATCCTGGATATTTCCAGAAGGTGTCAGGTTGGGCGCATAAAGCACTCCCATCGGTGGAAAACCGAACTTCGCGCCAAAATTCACTCCTGAAAGCGGTGGTTGGCTGCCGGGTGTATGGCAGCTGGCGCAGGCGTTCGCCAGCTTCGCGCCGCGCGCAATCTGCGCCGGGGTTCCGGCGACCCGTATGTTCTCAACCGGATTGTCGAAGTGTGCGTTCAGCTTAACGAAACCAACCAGCGCCAAAACCAGCAGCGACGCCGTGATCAGCGTCAGCATCCCGGAAAGGACTGCACCCGGCCATTTCAAGAAGGCTTTTTTTAATTTCCACGCCCGAGTGGTCAGGAACCCAAAAATCGCGATCAAAGCCACCAGAATGAGAACACCAACGATATCAAACATAGAAGAGTCTCCTTATTTCCACCGGATTTTCAAACATATTCTGCCAATACACTTTATTATTCAAATCTAAAATTCATATCAGTGGAAATACCATTCTGAAGGAATTAACGTTTCCCAATGGGTAGTCTGATGTGATGAACGCCACTAAAAAAGACTTTCCACTCCAGGCCAACAAAAACGGCTGCAAAGACCGTATTAATGGAAAGGATAAGCCCGGCAAGTTCTAATATTAGGTAGAGCGAGCTGCGCGGAATAGCGATGAGGCCAATCGCCGAAACATTCAACCCAAGCAGGATTACCAGCACCGTACATGTTAAGAGGATGGCGCCAATATGCACCCAGGTTCGAGCATATAATTTGCCAATGATGGCCGTCATGGTAATCGTGGATACAATGATCACAGGCAGCTCTTGCTTGAATAAATAGGTGGGCGGCCCATCGGATGCCATCACCGCGGCCAGGGTTGTGACGGGCTTGAATACCAGGACAGACATGCAACCGATGAGGACAAACATCCCCACATAAAGGGCATTGTACGTTAGCCAGGAATGGATCGAAGGTGCATTGAATAACAGCCCATAAGTCCATCCGAGGCAAAACCCGCAGATTGCACCCGCTGCTAGCAGGATTGGAAGCGAGAACCAGATGTCGCTTATGAAAATAGCGTGAATGAGAGCAAAGCTAAGTGCAGAAACCGCGCCTGCAACGATACCCGAGAAAATTGAACGCAAAACGCCCATGCGTAACCTCCTTCAGCTCTCAGCTTAAACGGGTGCCTTGTGGAAAACACGACCCAGCCAGAACGCCCAAATCGGGAAACCCACATATGAGACCAGGAAGACAACGACGCTCCCTGCCAGGAGCAGATAATTGGACATGAAAACCCGCCAGGCAACGGCTCCTCCTACTGCCGAAAGCATCACCGGCTCTAATAAGAAGGCGACCCCGGTTACAATCCCAAGCCAGCCAAGACGTGTGGGTAAAATACCCTGGCGCTGACATAAGATGCTGATCATCACCAACCACACGCCCACCAATGCGGTGACGAAAACAAGGGGAGTGACCTCCTGTTCAAAGGTTAAGATATTGAGGC
>DATKKB010000126.1:0-26273 GCA_035543095.1 Anaerolineaceae bacterium
AGGGCAGCTTGACTTCTGGCGAGTGAACATGCGGCCCGGGAAACCTGTTGCATTTGGATCGTATAAAGGGATCCCATTGATCGGTCTGCCTGGCAATCCTGTGTCAGCTTATGTGGGATTCGAAGTGTTCGTTCGCCCCACCATCGGCAAGCTTTCTGGCCTCGGAAACCTTAGCCATCCAATAACCCGTGTCAGGCTGGGCGAGCCGGTTGAGTCGGATGGTCGCGAATCATATTTGCGGGCATTTTTAAGAACTGAGAACGACTCACCTACCGCCTACCTTGCCGGTCACCAGGGCTCGGGCAACTTATTTTCTTTGGTACTGGCAAATGCTTTACTGATTGTACCGTCTGGTGTAAAATCGCTCCCAATCGGAACTGAGATAGACGCCTGGATATTGAATATTTGTTAAAATGGTAAATAACAAATTTAAGATAATTGCAACAATTATTGGAATCCTTGGTTTAGCAGATAGTGTATATTTAACGATATTAAAACTTACCAGCAATGAATCGATGTGTATTAAGGGTGTGGGAGATTGCTGGACTGTAAATTCAAGTATTTATTCTCAAATCTTCGGCATTCCTATTTCGGCAATTGGAGCTCTGGCTTACCTGGCTTTCATACTGGCAGTTCTTTTAGAAGACCGGTCCGAATTTTTTAGGATTTATTCGGTCTACATGATGTTTGGCATCACATTAATTGGTGTTTTATATTCAGCTTACCTGACATATCTTGAAATAGCAATCATCCGGGCCGTTTGTCCCTTGTGCATTTTTTCAGCACTTTTAATGCTAACCCTATTTATTTTGACTGTAAGTCGCCTGGTCAGTCCCCAGGTTGAAACCAGCACATAGACGGGAGGGAAATAATGCCACGAATCCGATGCCATTATCTCGATTGTGTCTTCCTCGATGAAGGCTTTTGCAGCGCTGCCGCCGTGGAGTTTGATCCCGATTCGGGTTGCATGACTTATTCGCCCACAGCCGACACTGCCAGCGAGGACGAATGGGATGAAGAGGAAGAGAACGAAGAATGGGAGGAGCTGGAGGAGGAGGAAGAGGAAGAGGAAGATTTGTGGTTGGACGAAGAGGAAGAAGAATATTAGTTTCTTTTCAGAATCGGAGGAATTTATCTTCGTTAAAATTCAAATTTAATGAATGAGGGGGGAATCCTGACATTCTTCCTGATAATTAGTGATTTCCGAAAGTGGAAACAATTCCAGACATTGGTTAGCATAAAAAGATAATGAGAAAATTATCTCGTCGAGATCTTTTGCTGCGTCTGGCTGCAGGAGCCGGGGCGCTCACTGTCCAGCAGCTTCTGGCTGCATGTTCGCCTCGACCAACTTCAACTCCCCTTCCCTCTCTTACCGGAATTCCCACCGAGGTCGTCCATCCAACAAGCACAGTTGCGCCGACCAACCCGACCGGGACATCCGCTCCGGTTATTTCCGCAACAGAGGCCACCCCAACAAACACCCCGGTTCCGCAGGCGTCACCCACACCGGTGAACTATGATTTGGTCGTCGTCAAGAACGGCGAGCCTGAAGCGCTCGTTCGCAAAGCCATCGAAGCAATGGGCGGCATGAGCAAATTCATCAAGCCGGGCGCGAAAGTGATTATCAAGCCGAATATCTGCGTAGATTACCATACGTATGAATATGCGGCTACAACCAATCCCTGGATTGTAGGAGCCCTTGTAAAAATGTGCAAAGAGGCAGGGGCAGGAAGTGTGCGTGTCATGGACCAGCCTTTTGGAGGCACCGCTAAATCTGCCTATGCGAAGTCAGGCATCGAAGAACAGGTTAAGGCCAACGGCGGAGAAATGGTCATCATGAGTGGGTATAAGTATGTGCCTGCAAAAATCCCCGCCGGCAAACATCTCAAAAGCACCGTCCTTTATGACGAGTTCCTCAAGGCTGACGCCATTATTAATGTTCCCATCGCCAAGACCCACAGCCTGGCACGATTGACCCTCGGAATGAAGAACCTGATGGGCGTGATCGACGACCGTCCGGGAATGCATTCTGACCTTGGCCAGCGCCTGGCGGACTTATATACCTTGCTAAGACCAACCCTGAACGTAATCGATGCAGTTCGCATCCTGACTCAATTCGGACCCACCGGCGGTGACCTTAGTTACGTCAAAAAACTCGACACCGTTCTTGTGAGTCGGGATATTGTCGCTGCTGATACCTACGCTGCTGGTTTTTTTAATGTAAAGCCAGACAGCCTGGATTATATTACGGCCGGCGTTGCTATGAAAATCGGACGAAGCGATTTGAATCACCTGATGATCCAGGAAATCAACCTTGCCGCCTGATAATCCTTTACCGGTCAAACACAAACGAAGACAAAAAATTAAATTTACCTGGGTTTCTTTACGAAAGGGCATCCAGCTTGTTTCGCTCGCCCTTTTTCTTTTTCTGTTTATCGCCTCGCGTGACAGCGGCCTTCCGGGCGACCTTTTGAATTTCTTCCTGCGGCTCGACCCTCTCGCAATTTTCGCCAAATTTTTATCCAGTAAAACCTTCCTGGTTGGTTCCAGCCTGGCCATTCTGACTGTGATCCTCACAATCACGGTTGGACGCGCCTGGTGCGGCTGGATCTGCCCGCTAGGCACAACCCTGGATATCCTGACGCCGGGCCGCAAGAAGTTCGACGAGACGAAAGCTCCCAGGCCTTCTTGGCGGACTGTCAAGTACGGCATTTTATTGACCACCCTTGTAGCTGCCTTGTTTGGCAATCTCACGCTGCTCATTCTCGATCCGCTGACTATCCTTCTGAGGACTCTGACGGTATCTGTCCTACCCGCGATCGACCATCTTACGTCCAGCGCTGAGCGAGGCCTTTCAAATTTTGAATTTCTACAGGATCCGGTCAGTTCTTTTGACTCCCTGATACGCCCCGCCATCCTGCCAAACCTGCCCATTTACTATCGGGACGCTATCCTTTTTACGGTCGTTTTCATAATAGTCGCGGCTCTTAATTGGATTGCTCCCCGCTTCTGGTGCCGCTATCTCTGCCCGTTAGGCGCTCTGCTAGGCCTGATCAGCAAGATCTCCATCTTCCGTCGCGCCGTCGGCGAGGATTGTAAAGATTGCAAGATCTGCTCGACCCGCTGCCCAACCGGCACGATCGACGCTGAAAAAGGGTACGCCAGCGATCCTTCAGAATGCACGCTTTGCCTGGATTGCCTCGAGCAGTGCCCGCGCAGCTCAATCAAGCTGGCGCCCGGTTTCAAGCCGGCTGCCTGGCAGAAATACGATCCGGGACGGCGACAGGTGTTGGCTTCCATCGCCGCTGCATTCGTCGGAATCGCACTTTTCAAGAGCGATGTTACCGCTTTTCGAGACACTAATTTCTTGATCAGGCCTCCTGGGGCGCGTGAAAACGATCTGCTGACGAAATGCATTCGCTGTGGCGAATGTGTGCGTTCCTGTCCATTCGGCGCACTCCAGCCAGCCCGCCTGGAAAGCGGTCTGGAAGGGATGTGGAGCCCGCTGGTCGTGGCGCGTATTGGTCCTTGTGATTACGGCTGCAACGCCTGCGGGCAGGTTTGCCCGGTCCAGGCCATACCGCCTCTCAGCCTGGATGAAAAGCGCCAGAAAGTCATCGGGCGAGCCTACATCGACCAGAATCGTTGTATTGCCTGGGCTGACCATAAAGACTGTATTGTATGCGAAGAAATGTGCCCGATCCCGGAAAAAGCCGTCGTACTGACCAAAACTGATATCGTAGACAGTGACGGAACTACGGTAACCATCCAGCTGCCATCCGTCCAACGTGAGCGGTGTATCGGTTGCGGAATCTGCGAATACAAATGCCCAGTCAATGGAGAAGCCGCCATCAGGGTGTATGTGCCGGAAAAAAAGAGCGGTTTTTTCTCGTAGAATTCCACTTACTTCATTTTACCGCCACAAGCCAATAATCCTTCCCGTCACCCTCAGCCGTCCAGCCGGATTGGCCGTTCGCCGTTTGGATTTTCCACCAGACCCATCCATTTGCGCAGCCTGGTCCTTCGATAACATCCACCAATTCACCGGGTTGGATTGCAAATAGGAATTTCGCGGTCTCGGCGGCCCGTTCGCGCACATTATTGGGCAAGGGCGGAATCAAGCTCACCATCGCTCGCTGTCCAACTCTCAGATGGGACGGATACGAGCCTGGACAGGCGTCCGATGACTCGCCTTCACTGCCAACCGGCTGAATTGTGGGGGTTACACCTTGTTCGGAAGGCCGCCCAGGCATGCTCGTTGATGAATTGGGATTTGGTTCAGTTTGAGCTGATAAAGTAAATTTTACAGTTGCCGTGATAATAATTGCCCGAGATAAGTCAGAAGCTGTATCCGGCGCCACCACGGTCGGCGTGATGGCGCTCCCGTCAAAACGACTCGGTCCAATCAGCATCCAGACTCCGAAACCGATCAATGCCAGACCCACCAGGCCTGTAAGGATGAAAAAAACAAGCGCCCAGATTCCCCGTTCTGATTTATTCACCAGCGCATCATCCCTGTGAGATCGAGAGTTCCTACTTTTACCGATCTGCTACCTTTTTCAATCCTGCCCGCTTTATTGCCTCCTGCAAGGTTTGAGCTGCTGCTTTTGCCAGCGCCCTTATTTCTTGCTCCCCTGCCGGATCCGGTTTCTCGATAAACATGTACCAGATATCACCCTTTATTATTTTCCCGGCCACCAACCCAACAGCAATCACTGGCAGGATCCAGCTAAAGACACCAAGAATCCATTCAACCAGGAAGTGGCCGAATAACCAACCATAGGGCAGGTTTGTGAGAAATGAAATTACAATAGCCGCTAAAACCAGGTATCCCATCATCTTCCAATTGGGCTTTTGAAGGATGCTCATTTCCCAACCTGCCATCAAATCAATTCCAGCCGGGTTAGCAAAAACCGAAACCGAGCCGGATCGATGGCGGGCAACCTGATAGGAACGCTGCAGCAGTCCGCTGGTGACTTCCACTTGTTGCAGGTCAACGTAGGTCACCTGACGTTTATTAAACAATTCCACAAAGTTTCGTTCTACTTCTTCTGCCTTCTCACCGCCGCCCTCTATTAATTCATTCCAGGTATCCATCCTGGCGCTGAAAGTCCCCATCCGCAGGCGATTAAAGAAAGAATTGCTTTCAGCTTGCGCTTTTTGAAGGATATTGATTCCTCCGGCTGCCCCGGAATTGCCGGAATAACCTGGCTGCGAAGTCCCTCCAGTGCTTGCCGGGGGTGCTGTCTGCTGGACGGTGGTTCCAGTGTATCCAGGCGTCGCCGAAGGTTGAGGATAACCTTGCGACCCATAATTTGGGGGCTGAGCCGGATTTATCGGCGCAGCCGATGCCATTGGAGGAGGTGCGTAGGATTGGTCGGTTGCAGGGATATAGGGTTGTGTTGGAGCTACAGAATAGGGCTGGACCACGTTCGGGTCTGAAGGGCTATGAACGCCTGGTTGCCCAATCATTGGCTGTGTAACTTCAGCCGGCCCGCTTAGCGGAGCCGCTGGAATCAGAGCCCGCCCACAGGATTGGCAGTATAGGTTTTTAGCAGGATTTGGGGTCTTACAATTGCTGCAGATAATCAATTGTTGGTTGATCGTCATAATTGCTCCTGAGAAATCTCGTTACATATTTCTTTTCTGGTTGTTATCAATTTCTGGCGCTCTGCGCAAGTAAATAACGATCCCTGAGATCGAAATGAAAACCAGCACTAGGCCCAACAGGATTATTAAAAAAGGTAATAATTGCTCGAATATTTGAAGACCCATAGCATCGAAGCCCGTTAATATATAATTTTACAACCAAATATCTTAAAGGCCTCGATCGAATCGGGCGTGTTTTTTCGTTGGTTTTGGGAGGCTTCCATTACTATCTTTAAAGTAAATGGAATAATCGCAATAATTCATGGCATAATATGCCCAATTATGCCAGACATCAAGCTATACTATTGCGAATGTACCAATCCGGATTGTCGATTTCGATTTCCAACTCCTTCGGAAAAAACAACTATTCGATATTGTCCAAAGTGCGGTTGGGAGCTGGAAGCCATCCAACTCAAAAAAACTGGACAAAATTACCTTCCATCTCAATCTTTCGATAATTCTCCGGTTGTCGAAGCCTTGCTGGATAACATTCGCAGCGCTTACAACGTTGGCTCAATATTTCGGTCAGCAGATGGAGCCGGACTGCGAAGGCTGCACCTGTGCGGGATAACGCCCACACCCGAAAACCCGTCCATCGCAAAGACTTCGCTGGGAGCTGAAAACTCCGTTCCATGGAGCAGCCATCTCAACGCCGTTCGTACTGTAAAAGAAATCAAACAAACAGGTTTCAGGATTTTGGCTTTGGAAACCAGCGCCCGCTCGTGTTCTTTTTTTAAAATTGTTGATGTCTTCCAGGCCAATCCAACACTTCTAATCGTGGGAAACGAGGTTAGTGGAGTTGACCCTGCTGTGCTTGAGTTGTGTGATGCAATTGCCTGGATTCCTATGCAGGGAATGAAGGAGTCGTTGAACGTCTCCATTGCGTTTGGAATCGCTGCCTACACCCTGAGATTTTCTTCACAAATTAGGGCAGATTAAAATTCCTTTTTCCCTTGCATTTTGGGGAATATCTGATATACTAATCTAGCTGGACGCCGAGGTGCCCCCCTCACCCCGGCGCCCAGCATTTAACGCCCAGGCCGGATGGCCTGGTGAAAAACCAGACAAATGGGGGAGGAAAGCTGCTCTCCTTTTGAGTATCCTCAATTTATATAAGCTTGCCGGCCCCGCGTAGCGGGCGGCCACGCAAAACGAACGAGGGAAGTTTTAGAAAATGCTGCACATTTTCTAAAACTCCACCCTCTCGAATCAAATAAGCTTGCCGGCCCCGCGTAGCGGGCGGCCACGCAAAACGAACGAGGAGAGTTTTAGAAAATGCGAAGCATTTTCTAAAACTCCACCCCCTCGTATCAAATAAGGAGACTATTATGAGTGATACTTTTTCTGAAAGATTTACAAATGCCGTCAACCTCGGCGGCCAATTTACTGTCCAGGTAAATGGGCGCCGGCGGATGCCGTCCAGCGGCATCGTTTACAAATCGAATCTCATCATCACTGCAAACCATACTGTCGAGCGGGAAGACGACATAACGGTAGCTTTTTCCGGCGAGAAAACTTTTTCAGCAAGAATCGCCGGCCGCGATCCAGCCCGTGACCTGGTTTTGTTGCGGCTCAGTGAAGGCAGCGCTTCACCTGCTTCTGTTTCTGAAGTTACGCCAAACATCGGTCTCCCGGCCCTTGCTGTTGCCCGTCCAGACGCATCAAGCCTGGAAGCCAGTTTCGGGATCATCCGCGCTATCGGCGGCCCCGTACGCACCGGGCGCGGTGGGATGTTGGAAAAATACCTGCGCGCAGAGGTCAATCCATATCCAGGCTTTTCAGGCGGTCCATTGATTGACCTGGATGGAAACCTACTCGGAATGAATACTTCTGGATTCTCCATGGGTTCACTGGTCACCATACCCGTCGATATTATCTGGAAGATGGCAGCTAATCTTGCTGAACACGGCAGTGTCAGGCGAGGTTACCTTGGAATCCGCAGTCAGCCGGTAAATCTGAGTGACGCGAACCAGAGTGTTTTGAATCGCACTCAGGAAAACGGTTTGCTTTTAGTTGGAATCGAGGCAGGAAGCCCTGCTGCAAGCGCAGGCCTGATCGTCGGTGATATACTCGTAAGCATAGAAGGCCAGCCAGTATCCAGCCACGATACCTTGCAAAGCCATTTGAGCAGCGATCTGGTCGGTAAATCCATCACGGTAGGTATACTTCGCGGTGGTCAGAGCCATGATGTGACGGTAACCGTCGGTGAAGGAAAATAAACGTAGTGATATCAAAATAGCTGTCGTCTCGCCAATCTCCAGTTTACGGGTTGGCCTGAAGACAATTTTAGAGGAAATTTCGGAAATTGAAGTTGTAGGGGAGGCAGCATCGCTGGAAGACAACAGTATGCTGCCTCCTTCAGACCTGGTTTTATTCGCAACACTTGAAATTCCAACCGATTCCTGGTTCAGCTTGCTTATGGAACATTATCCGGGGCGAAGATTTTTATTCTTGATCAATCCCCCTTACAGTCTGCCCTTGTTTCGTTTTAATACCCTTCAACCCATGGGCTTTATCACCCTGAACGCTCCTACCGAGGAGATCGCCGGAGCAATTTTCGCCCTTCAGGCCGGTCTTTGGGTGATGGATCCCTCATTTGTTAGAGGGCTTTGGCATTCTTCCTATTCAATCTCACCTTTAAAATTTTCGCTGGATGGATCTTTCGATCGAGATTCGGAAGAAACTCAAAATGCTATGATTGATCCTCTGACGGCTCGTGAAAACGAAGTTCTCCAATGCCTTGCCGGTGGATTTACCAATAAAGAAATTGCCCGACATCTTTCTATCAGTGAGCATACCGTCAAATACCATATTTCCTCGATTTATTCTAAATTAGGGGTCAATAATCGCACAGAAGCTGTCCGCCAGGGAATTCTGGGCGGCATTATTGTGATCTAATCTTCGTTGTAAGAGAATACAGTGGTTTGATTTGGGAGCTTGGCTCTCAAATCAAACTCTGTAACATCTATCGACCCTGGTACTTTGTTAGTAATTATTGGAAAAATAATCGCTCTCCAAAATAATCACCCCACTGCAACTTATGACAATTTTTCCAACAGAGTCGTTATCCTTCAATTTGCTCTGGCAGGCGGGGCGTTCCGTATTTAGGGCAGTTAAAAGGTCAATCCAATTACTTCCAGTGGAACTGGTTGGAAAGACTAAATCCGGGTAAATTGAGCGAAGTTTATCGCGGTACCACTCAAAATTTGTTAGAGACTTCACGATTACGTGCAAATCCGGTCTCATTCCGAGACCGAAATGACCGTACCAGATCGGAAATGTATCCTCATCCGCCCACGTGATCAGGATTGCGTTCTGTGGAATCCTGGCGAAGGCTTCTTCCAGCATTTTTACTGTATCGCGATCCCTGGCCGGATCAACCTGGCCCCAGGCCAACGGAACTCGCGCCACGAGGCAAAACAGGATGATTCCGCTTGTAAGCACTCCGATTGCGAATTCACGAGTTCTCCATTGCCATAAGCGGGCAACACCCTCCCCTATCCATACCGATGCGATAATCCATGGGGCGATCAGGTATACCACCGCATCCCGCGAGGCATAACTAAAATAGAATACACTGTAAATCAGAAATACCCAGACCAATCCCCAACGAATCGGCCAGGCATTTTTTAATCGAAGCGACCATAAAACTGCGATCATAGCTGGCAGGGTGAATTCGGCCAGAAATAATCTACCCCATTCAAAGATCCGGCCGCCTGCCTGAACCAGGGAAACCCCGAAAACCATTCCCTGGTAGAGACTTCCTGAAACTACCCACCAAAATCCATTTACCGTTTCGGGATTACCCCAAACAACAGGCGGGGTGCGGCTCGCTGCCAGCGGCAAATAAGCATAGATGAGTAAACCGGCTCCAAATACTGCAGCCTGAGCAAGCAGCCAATTCGGCGGCTGTCCGATGCGTTTCGCCTGCCAGGCTGCGAGACCAACGATTGGCAGGAGAAACAGGATCGTGAGATGGTTTCCCAAGCTCAAGCCGCCCACCAGAGCCAGGGCCAGGCAGCTCCATTTTTTGAACCTCGAGAGTCCGTCTTCTGCCAGGAACGTGATCCACCAGATCATCAAAATCACGAACAGACCTTGCAACGCCTGGACTTCGACGATTACTGCCTGCGACCAGAAGAGCGGTGAGAATCCCAATGCCGTTCCACCCACCAGAGAGCCGACCCTTCCAGCTTGTGAATAATGGGATTTGCGCGCAATCCAAACCGAAACCAATAGCACAGTCAAGGAAGCAGATATTGCGGAAAAAAGGCTGCCGCGAAAATACGCTGTGCTGATTGGAAGTTGTTCAAAGGCACGCAGCAGCAGGGTATAGGTTGGATACCCGGTTGGATGTGGAATCCCGCCGGTCAGGGCGGCTGCCAGGAAATCTCCCCCATCCGTTCCATTATTAGCGATGGTAATCTGGGATGGCGCCATCGCCAGATAGACTCCCAGGCAGGCCAACGCCGGAAGGAAAGTCAGGGCACGACCAAAAAAATAGCGGTGTGTCCTCAATTTGTCTATCTGGCTTTGATCAATTTCACAGCCGAAAGAATAAAATAGACCAGGTCAGCGACCACCAGGACTCCCCAGGCAGCTTTTTGCCAGGGCACATCAACATTGAGCGCCAATCCTATTGAGAAAAGGATCCCGGCTCCCAACAAGAAAAGCTTGGGCTGCGCCCGGCCAAAAAAAGTTGAGAAAGGAACTTTCTCTTCCCCTTTTTGCCAGACCCCAAAGCTAAAAACTGCCAGGGCGACTGCCAGGCCCAGGATCCAGAGGGCATTTGAGAACAAAAAAAACCAATCAATCATGGGTTGAGTGAAGTTACGAGGCTTTTTCCGAGCGCATCTATCACCGTTTCCACATTATTGCTCATTGTAGAATGAAATGGAAGCGGCAATCGCGCTTAACAGATGCGATAATTATACCCCAGGTCAACCACGAATAAACTATACGCAAGGCCTTTGTGATATTCAAATGTCAGCATTGTCATCCCGTGCGGCGTCCGGTTGGTTCCCGATTTCAAAGCAAGCGCATCAACTAAAGAGGCTCGATTCAATCAAGATTCTCTCAGCCATCTAGCGTTCAGGATCGTCCCTGCCGGTGGGAATTCAGCCAAAGACGAAAAGCAAATCAAAGCTCGACTGGAGACAAGGCTGGTAAAATAAATGTAGATTTTGAAACAATGAAATCCATTCCAAGGGAACCAAACGGCAGATTTAGCACTGTGATTACCTTGCTACCCGACAATGAAAGAAAGGCTTCCCCTCAATGAATTGGAAGGTGAAAGCGGCCATTCAACGATTTGCATCTGTAATCCCGTTTGGGACTAAGTTCTACTTCTTGGGCCAGAGATATTTTGGGGAATATCGAAAATTCCAGATTGAAACCCGGCTTAAATTTGCATTCGAGATGGTGGACTGCCTGGCCGATAATTGCGAGAACCTGGCCGGCAAGACCGCGGTCGAAATCGGCACGGGTTGGGCGTCCATCCTGCCGCTCTTCTTCTGGCTGTACGGACTGGAGCGCTGCCACACCTACGACGCCCGGCGTTTGCTGAGTCCCGATTTTGTAAAACAGTCCGCCCAACAGCTTGCAGAGTGCTGCTCTCAGGATTGGCCGCTCATCACTCAATGGAAGCACCGTAACGAATACCTCGAGCAGGAACGCCTGCCGCGCCTGGATGGCCTGGCAACTTCAGGGGCTTCGGCCGAAGCCATCCTGAAGGCCTGCCATATCGATTACCACGCTCCCGCCGACGCCTCTAAAACCGGGCTGCCGGACCGCTCGGTGGACCTGGTCTTTTCCAACCTGGTCCTGGGCGAGATCCCCCTGGCGGGGCTCGACGCAATATTTAGCGAGGCTTACCGCATCCTGCGCCCGGAGGGGTGGATGCTGCACGTGATCGACCTGGGCGACCAGTTTGCCGACCAGAGCCACGGCGTCAGCTCGATCAATTTCCTGCAATATTCCGAGAAGCAGTTTTCAAAATATAATTCCGCCCTCAATTACCAGAACCGGCTGCGGGCGCCTGCTTACAGCCAGTTGCTGGATCGGCACGGTTTCCAGATCCACGCCTGGCGCACCCGCGTGGATCCATTTGCGCTGAGCCAGCTCGCAAAACTCAAAATTCACCCCGATTTCGCTGGCTACAAGCCGCAAATCCTGTGCACGAACGCCGTGACCGTCCTGGCTCGTAAAAATCCTGCCTGATGGAGCCAAAGACTGATTGAATCGGGCGGGTTATACTCTGCTAAAATTCCATGCCAGAGGCAGTCTCGTAGTAAAATTGTCATCGAATTGGGAACTTTATGAAGATTGAATCTTCGGTCTTATTTGTTTGCACAGGTAACCAATGCCGGTCGCCGATGGCCCAGGAGATTCTTCGGGCGCGTCTGAAGAAAAAGCTGGGGTTGGCCGCTTTTAAAAGCTGGCGGGTGGATTCGGCTGGCACCTGGGCTCAGCCTGGTGTGCCGGCAGCCCAGGGCGCCCAACTGGTCATGGCCAGCCGCGGCCTGAGCCTGGCAGGTCACCAATCTAGTCAGATCAGCGAGGAGATGCTGGCGAACTACAACCTGGTGCTGGTGATGGAACAGGGTCACAAGGAAGCCCTGCGAGCTGAGTTCCCGCAGTTTGCTTCAAAAATATATCTGCTGAGCGAGATGGTCTATTCGAGCTTTGACGTCAAAGATCCTTTGGGCGGCAAACCGGCTGATTATGAAACCACGGCGGTTCTGATAGAAGACGCCATCGATGACGGCCTGAACCGGATCATCAAGCTGGCTTCGGCTCCATAAGCGTTCCGGTTTTGAGGAATAACAAACACACCGTTATGAACACGGTGTGTTTTTTTGCGTCTTGAGCGTTTACCCTCAGGAGCCCTGCTAGCATCGATATCGTTTTTCAACAGGTATTCTTTGATCTCAGCGACGATCGCATCTTTCCCGTTGGTCGGCACCGGGTAAGCATATTCAACCAGCGTCTGGCCGTTCCACATGATGTTGGATTCCGACCGGATGGCATGGATCGAATATCACAAACAGGCTGGAAAATTCCCTGCGTAAACGATTTAGAAATGCGAACGTTGGATAGCGCTTATTTGGATCCAGTTCCTTTGTTCCTGCCGCGTGACCAGATATATACGGCAAGAATAATCAGCAGAGATCCGATCCCTAAAAGAAATGACTCATTATCAAAGGTATTCTGGCCGGGATTTGAATTCTGCAAAGTTGGCGTAGGTTGACCTTGACTGGTAACAATGACCGTTTGCGTTGTCGCAATAGTGGTTGAGGTTGTCGTGGCTGTGACAATGGTTGAAGTCGTCGTAAATGTACTCAATGTAACTGTCGGTGGAATAGGGGTTATAGTTACACTGGCTGTTGGATTTCCCGCCAGGAAAGTAGCTGTTTGGGCAGCGCTCCATTTAGTCGGGTTTAGTGTGGCGAAAGCAATCGAAGGAGTTGATGTGCTGGTAGCAGGCGAAGGTGGGCGTTTCGTTTCAGTATTTGTGATCGAAGGGATTTGCGTTATCGATGGGATCAAGGCGATCGTTGGCGTGTCGGTATCGGGTACAGGAGTCGGTACCGTCTGTCCATCTGGACTGGCAAGAACCTGGACAACTGGCGAAACAAAAATAAGCAGGATCACAACGATCAAAATGAATAACTCCTTTTGCCGCCAGTTATGATCTTTCATATTCTCCTCACAATTAATAACAGTTCCTTAATATCCCAAAAATTATAGCATGAACTACCTTAAAATATGGTTTAATATACTTTATGCCTGCCCTAAAACTTTCCCGAAAGCGGATCTTAATCGGATTAGGATTCGTGATAGTGGCTTGTGTTCTGATCTGGGCCGGTCACATTGTTTATCGAGTGATTCATTTATCTTCAACCGCGCGATCCTTGATCAACACGGTCCAATCCGGGAATTTAGATACTTCAATCATAACATCAAGTATTTCCAGCATGACCGATGACCTGGTCGCAATTCAGGTGAATGTACGTCCGGTTTATCCACTTCTTTCGCTGGGCTCATATATCCCTGGCGTCGGACCATATCTTGGGCAGGTTAAACCACTGCTGGAATTCAGCTCCGGCCTGGGGCGCGCCGGCAACCTCTTGATGACAAACTTCGAGCCAGTCTTAAAGTCTTCAGGCCAGGCGGCAGGCGGCTTGAGTACTACCGAAAAGCTTTTTAATGCGATCCAATCAAATTTGTCTGCCATTAACCAGGCAAGCGCCATTATTGACCAGGTTTCTTCGTATCGCCAAAAAATCGACCCCAACCTGATTCCTTCCTCCTACCGAAATTACTATTTGACACTTGACAAATACTTCCCCGCTATACAGGCTGGTATACCTGCCCTTCAACAAATCCCCCTCTTAATGGGAGAGAACGGAAACCAGAACTACCTGATCCTGGCACAAAACCGGGATGAAATGCGCGCTACCGGTGGTTTTATATCTGGCATCGGACTGGCAGCTTTGAATAAAGGTAAAATTGTTAGCTTTTCTATCGGCGATTCTTACGCCATCGATGATTATTCAAAGGGTTACCCGAAACCTCCCGCGCCATTAAAGCAATTCATGTTGGCAGGTTATTGGGTTACGCGTGACGCAAACTGGTCCCCGGATTTTCCAACTTCTGCTGTCCAGGCTCAAAAACTTTACACTCTTTCAACCGGCACTGCAGTCAAAGGAACGGTTGCGTTTGACCAGTTGGCGGTAAAAGATCTCCTGGATGTCATTGGGCCAGTAAACCTGGCAGGATATCCCGATCAAATCTCGTCGGCTAATGTAGAAGATTTCATGCGCATGGCCTGGGCGCCGGACCCCTCGACCGGCATCACTATGCAATGGTGGGAAAATCGGAAAAATTTCATGGGGGAGTTGGGGAAAGTGCTCCTTGGCAAAGTTTTATCCATGGGTGATCAAAAAAACCTGGCAAAGACGGCCCTGGCATTGGTCGACATGATCAAATCAGGCCATTTATTGGTCTACATTGACCAGCCGGAGATCACTTCCCTCCTGGCCTCAGTCAGGCTCGATGGCGCTCTCCACCCGGAAGCAGGTAATTTTGTTTACCTGGTCGATTCGAACATTGGGTTTAACAAGGTTGATACGGTCGTAGATCGGTCTCTATCATACGCTATCGATTTAACGAATCCAAATGCGCCGACCGCCCAAATTACCGTCACCTACCGCCACACCGTCCAGCAGGATGTGCCGTGTGTCCAGGAAGCCACCTACGGCAAAGGGACCTATACCGACATGCAGACACGTTGCTATTGGGATTATTGGCGCATTTATCTTCCAGCCGGAAGCCAGCTTCTTTCAAGTTCAGTGCTGCCCGTTCCCGGAAAAGAATTATTGAGCGGAAAGGATTGGACAGGCCAGGTGGAATCAAGCCAGGCCGAGGATAACCTCGCTGTCCTTTCCGGCCTGATGGTATTGCCGCCGAACAGTCAGCAGGAAACGCAATTAAAAGTCTCATTGCCAACCTCAATCCTGACCAGGGACGAGAATCGCGGCAGTATTTTTCAATTACAGGTGCCAAAACAAGCAGGCCTGGACCAACTACCATTGACTGTTAAGATTATTCTACCGCCAGGTGTATCGATCCAGCCCGGTTATACGGATTGGCGGAAAGAGGGCGATAATATATGGACATGGAGTGGAAACTTGACTCAATTACGGGTTGTCTCATTAGGTTTTTGCTGTGTGCAATAAAGAGAGGACAATCAATCGGAGAGGGGTTAATTTAGATTGAAGCAAAATCCCAATTTACCAGAACGGCCAATTGCAGAGTCTCAACCTGTTCTTGCGTCGCCTGGGTTGAAAATTGAATATTGGCAAACCATTCTTGGTTTAATCCTGAGCCTTGGATCGCTATTCCTTGCCTTCCGGGGAATTTCATTCTCACAAATCGCGGACGCCGTCCCAACGATAAACCTGGGACTGCTGGGGCTGGCTGTCCTGGCTTCGATTGTCACCCTGGTGGCGAAGGGGGCGCGTTGGATTTTATTATTCAACCAGCGCCCGCCTTCTTTCCAACGTTCGTTTCGGATCCAAACAATCGGAATTTTTATCAATGCAATTGCGCCCGCCCGGCTGGGGGATCTGCTGCGTGCGTATTTAATGGGCGATCAAGAGCGGCACAGTAAGGTTTTTGTCCTCGGAACCATCGTGGTTGAAAAAGTTATTGATATGTTTTTCCTGGTAGTATCGATGGTCGTCCTTCTTCCACAAATGGTCTTCCCCAATTGGGTCTCTGAGCCGTCTGAATTGACTGCAATATTGTTGGCAGCGTTGATCCTGGTGTGTGGCCTCATTCTTTGGAAAAGAGACAGCTTCCTTGGTTTAATGGAAAAGGTCAGTGTTATTTTCCCCGGCCGTATCCGCGGCTGGCTGCTTCGCCAGTTGAAAAACCTGGTAGACAGCCTGGAATGCGTACGCAACCCGCGCCAGCTCGCCGGGATCATGGTATGGTCGCTCCTGGTATGGGTACTTGGGTTTGGCACGAACCTGCTTACTTTTTGGGCCTTGGGCTTATCCGTCTCTACCCTGGCGGCTGTGTTCTTGCTGGTCGTCCTGCAGGTTGGAGTAGCGGTCCCTTCTTCACCCGGCCGCATCGGGGTCTTTCATTACCTCACTATCCTGGCGCTGTCCGTATTCAGCATTCCCAGGGAAGCAGCACTGGGCTGCGGCATCGTTCTACACCTGGTTGTATACGTCCCTTTGTTTTTGCTTGGCGCTTTTTTCATCTGGAGCGAGAAATTAAGCTGGGGGAAAATTACACACCTGCTGTCGCGCGTTTCTTTGAAGGATAACCACGGATGATTTCAGTCATAATCCCCGCCTACAACGCTGAAAAAACCCTGCCGGATTGCCTGGAGGCTTTAAAGAACCAGTCGCTTATCCCCCAAGAAATCATCGTTGTCGACGATGGCTCAACCGACCGGACCGCTCAGGTAGCTAAAGGTTTTAATGTTATAGTGATTTCGCAGCCAAACCAGGGACCGGCTGCCGCTCGCAACGCCGGGATAGCCCAATCTTGCGGCGATATTCTCCTATTTACCGATTCGGATTGTATTCCGGACGCGTTCTGGGTGGAACGAATGGTCGTTGCGTTCACCAATCCTGTTGTCGACGGCGTCAAAGGTGTTTATCGCACCCACCAATCGGAAGTTGCCGCCCGGCTGGTTCAAATGGAATTTGAGGACCGTTACCGGCTCCTGAGCCGGTCCGGATGGATTGATTTCGTAGATGGGCATGCTGCCGCATTTCGCCGGGAAGCCGTGCTGCAAATCGGCGGATTTGACCCTGCCTTTCCGGAAGCGAACAACGAAGACGTTGATTTTTCATACCGCCTCGCTGCGGCGGGCAAACGCATGGTCTTCCGGCCGGATGCAATTGTTTACCACCGCCATCCCGATTCATTTTGGAAGTATTTCAAGGTTAAAATAAAGCGTGGCTATTGGCGCATGATCGTTTATAAGCAGCACCCCGGCAAAGCCATCCGCGATTCATACACCCCCCAGGTGATGAAGTTCCAGATTCTATTCATTTATGCCGCTGCTGCTGCGCTTTTCCTGAGCTTGATTACTCCGCATGCCTTGTGGGGGGTGGGCCTCTCATTAATCTTCTTCATCCTCAGCATTGCGCCATTCTTCCGTTTCGTCGAGCGTTCAGATCCCCGCCTGGCCATCCTCGGTCCCTGGTTCATCCTGGTACGTGCTGTTGCTTTTTCCCTTGGAATCCTAGGCGGTTTGGCAGGCATGCTGGCCTTCCGTTTTAAATTAAGTCCGGGAAAACCATCCTGATTTATACATCAAATTTCCTGTCTGGAAGGGTGAGCCTGTTGAACCGTTTCGTCACCAAGCGGAGACAATTGCTCCTGGCAATTCTCATTTTGACAATTCTGGTATTCGTATCCGCCTGCCAGGCATCTACGCCCAACCCGGAACCGCCAAAAGGGGATTATTGTAATTCTTCTAAGCAAGAAACGCTGCTGCCCACCCAGCCTGCCAGCCCGCTCGTTACCCCTGGTCCACAGGCGGAAAAGCCAGGTGCCACACCTATCCTTGACCCGAATCTGTTATCCAAACGAGCTGGATTTGGCATGGCGAATCGCGCTGATCCCGAATATTGGGCCGGCGCATTGGAATCTGGCTGGTATCTGACCTGGAGCGTCGAAAAACGCTCTTCCGGCCAGATTCCGGAACATTGGCAAACTGTGCGCCTGGGTTCGAACTGCATGTACCCTATTTTGTCCTACTCGAGATGGGCAGCCGCCCTTTATCCCGGCAGTGTCTGGATCATCGGCAACGAGCCCGACGTGATCTGGCAGGACAACGTCACGCCCGAAGAATTTGCTCGCCTGTATCACGACGCCTACCAGGCTATCAAGGCTGCTGATCCTACAGCCCGCCTGGCTGTCGGGGGAATTTCGCAGGGAACACCATTACGTTTGGCCTATCTGGATCGCGTTCTGGCCGAGTACCAGAGGCTCTACCACGGCGTCTTGCCCGCAGATTGGTGGACAGTCCATGGTTACGTTCTACGCGAACAGCACCAGAGCTGGGGCGTTGAAATTCCGCCTGGTTTTTCAAACCTTCAGGGCGTCTTGCGCGAGGTCAAAGATCATGGGCGGCTGGATTTATTTGAGGAACAGATCGTTGCTTTCCGCCGCTGGATGGCAAACAACGGTTTCCGTAATACGCCCCTGGCGCTGACGGAATTCGGTATCCTCATGCCGGCCAAATATGGCTACCCGACCGATTTCGTCGTCCAATACCTCTACAATACTTTCGATTGGCTCCAGAATATAAAAGATGACCAACTGGGATTGCCCTCCGACGCCAATCATCTTGTTCAGCGCTGGGCCTGGTTCAGCCTGGCATACGACCTGTATCCTTCACCCAATCTCGGAAACCTGGCGACCGGCGAGCTTACTCCTATCGGCGCTGCCTTTCGCGATTATGTAATAAAGAACCGCCCTTAACTTTAATAACTGCATTGCTTTTCCGCTGGATTGTGTTAAAATATACTTTCGAAAATCCCGAACTGGGATTTACCTTCCCGCTCTCAGCTGCACCCACGGCGCTGTCTGAGGGCAAACCCGAGGAAAGGAGGTTTCCTTAATGCGTACGTACGAAATAGTTTTTATTGTCAATCCTGACTTGGACGAAACAGCTTTGGCTGGTGTAGTCGATAAAGTCAAAGGATGGATCACTACGACTGGCGGTACTGTAGCCAATGTCGATCTGTGGGGCAAGCGCCACATGACCTATGCTATTCGCAAACAGCGAGAAGGCCAGTACGTTCTTGTGCGCGCCGAATTAGCTCCATCTTCCACTGCTGAGCTCGAGCGCAATTTACGGTTCCTGGAACCGGTCATGCGTTTCCTGATCACTGCTGCCTGAGATGCAATGATAGATGTGATGTCTGGCTGTCTGGCAAGGAGAAAGAAATGAGCCGAGGCTTGAACAAAGTGATGATCATTGGCCACCTGGGACGAGACCCCGAAATGCGCTATACGCCCTCTGGAAAACCTGTGACCACTTTCCCGGTAGCTACTAGTCGTACCTGGAACACATCGGATGGTGAACGCCACAGTGAGACCGAATGGTTTAACGTGGTGAGTTGGGGCAACCTAGCTGAAATTTGCAAGCAATACCTGCTCAAAGGCCAGCAAGTGTACATTGAAGGTCGCCTCCAAACCCGGCGCTGGGAAGATTCAGAAGGCACGAAGCATAACAGCGTTGAGATTGTGGCCAGTGAAATGATGATCCTTGGCGAGCGTCGTGACGCCAATCAGAATAACAATCTCGAGGCCGCTGAGGCCGAAGAGCCTGAGGATGAGTATCCCTTTTAGGGAGAATAAAATATGTCCGATGAAATGAATATGGAAATTGAACAAATTTCGGGAAGGCGTTATATTTCCCGCCCGAAGATCTGCCAGTTCTGTGCTGACAAAAACATAACCATCGATTACAAGCAGGTTGATGTTTTGCGCCGCTTCGTTACCGAAGAAGGTAAAATTCGCCCTCGCCGTCAGACTGGCACTTGCGCCCGCCACCAGCGTGAGCTGGCTGGAGCCATCAAACGTGCACGCCACCTGGCTTTGCTGCCCTACGTGGCTGAGCCAAGAGAAGAACGCTAAAGCTAATTGGAGTTAAGGGGCATGGAGAGTTCTCTGTGCCCCGCATTTTTTGAGAAGTTGAGGCCGTCCCCATGCCGAATTCCCCTAAACAAAAGGTAATAACGCGCAAGCACCTCGCCAGGATCGAAAGAGAAAGACGCCAAAGACGTATTATCTTGATCGTAGCCGCGGTTGTGGTTTTGATCGTGGTTGGTTCAATTGGTTATGGAATTCTAGATCAAAACGTTTTGCAGTACAACCAGCCGGTCGCCAAAGTGGGCAACCAGGTCATTACCGTGAGAGAATTTCAAACCAATGTCAAGTTTCAACGCTTCCAGTTGATCCAGCAGTATAACCAGTACCTGCAGTTTTACCAACAATTTCAGGGCGACCCATTTGGAATTGGATCGCAGCTCGAGCAGCTTGGGTCAACTTTGACGAATACGACCACGCTCGGCAGCAATGTTCTCCAGCGGATGATTGAGAACATTGTAATTGAAAATGAAGCCGCCAAGCGTGGCATCACAGTCAGTGATGCCGAGCTCCAGCAGGCTTACCACGGTGTTTTTGGATATTTTCCAAATGGTACGCCGACGCCGACGCTGACCGCAACAATCTGGAATAGCCCTACGCTCAATGCGACCGAGCTGTCGATCATCACCATTACCCCAACGCCGACGATCACGCAAACGCCAACCATTACGCTGACCCCCACCAATACCCTGGAAACTCCAACAGTGACGATTACCGGATCAACGCCGACCACAGCTCCGCCGACTGCGTCTCCTACTATCACCCAGACAGCCACGATTACCCTGACGCCCACCATCACAGAGACTCCCACGGTTACAGTCACGCCGACTCCGTACACTACCCAGGGCCTCGCAACAGTCCAGGCTAATTTTTACAATAATTTAAAACCTCTTGGAATTTCTGATGCCGACATTCTTAAGATGCTGCGTGACCAACTGCTGCGCCAGAAACTTACCAAGGCCTTCGCCGATGAAGTCCCTACCTCCCAGGATATGGTCTGGGCCCGCCATATCCTTGTGGCTGATGAAGCCACTGCCAATACGGCTGAGACCCGCTTGAAGAACGGTGAAGATTTCGGCAAGCTCGCGCAAGAGCTGTCAACCGATACCGGCAGCAAGGCCAACGGCGGCGACCTGGGCTGGTTTACCAAGGGCACGATGGTGACCGAGTTCGAGAATGCTGCCTGGGCTCTTAAAGTCGGCGAGATCAGCCAGCCGATCAAGAGCTCGTTTGGATACCATATTATCCAGGTATTGGGTCATGAAGTCCGGCCTTTGTCGGCGGACCAGCTTTCGACGGCCCAATCGAAGGCTTTCAATGATTGGCTCACCAAGGCAACCTCTGATCCCAGCGTGGTCAAGTATGACGTCTGGTCTTCCAAGGTTCCGGAAGTGCCATCTTTCACGCCGATCGTCATCGCCACGACCGAGTCGCCGCTCCTGCCTTCAAACCCGGTTCTTACGCCTGAGCCATCGACACCCGTTCCGAATGCCCCGGTGCCCACAACTGCGCCCAACCCGGCTCCGGCTGCCACAGCCACGCCTTAGACCCCCAATTCTTGTTGTTGAATTGGGCTGCTAGGCAGCCCAATTCAACAACAAAATAGATCATTTCACCAATTCCTCGCTCACTTCGTCCAGCTTCAGGCTGATAATCTGGCTGGCCGAATCGCGTCCCATCGTCACACCATAAATAACGTCGGCGGCCTGGACCGTGTTACGGTTGTGGGTGATGATGATAAATTGGGTGTTCTGGCTCAGCTCGACCAGCAGATCTCTGAAACGGCCCACGTTGGCCTCGTCAAGCATCGCATCGACTTCATCCAATACGCAAAAAGGTGTGGGCGATACTTTCAGCAGTGAAAATACCAGCGCCACCGCCGTCAGGCTGCGTTCGCCGCCTGAGAGCAGGCTTAACCCATGCTCGCGTCGCCCCGGCAGCCTGGCTTCGATATCGACGCCGCCTTCGTTCGGATTGATTTCGTCCATTAGTACCAGGCGGGCCGACCCGCCGCCGAACAGTCGCGTAAATAACCCTTTAAATTCCGCAGCCACCGCGTCGAAAGTTTTACGAAATTCCCTCTTCATTAATTCATCCAGCTCAGTAATTACCTGGCGCAGATCAACATCCGCCCTGCGAAGATCCTCCGTCTGAGCCGACAGGAATTCGTAACGCTCTTTTACTTCCCGGTATTCTTTTTGCGCCTCCGGATTGACCGCCCCCATGCGGCGGAGCTGCGCCCGTTGGCGGTTGATCGAAGGTTCCAGGTCCGGCGGCAGCTCGACCAGCCTCGGCAATTGCTCGACCATGCCTTCGAGCGGCAGGGGCGTCGGTCCGGATACTTCGGCTTCATATTCAAATGCTACCAGGCCAAAATCTTCCTCGACCCTGCGCTGCAATGCATCCAGCGCCTCGCGCAACCTGGCAACTTCGAGTTGAGCCTGGTTTGCCAGACGATCGGCCAGGGACGCCGCCTGTTGGGCCGAAAGCTGGTTGCCCTGGAGGGCCGAGTATTGCTTTTCCAGGCCTTCCAGTTCACCCTCGGCCGGCGTTATCTTGACCTGCAGGTTTTCAATCTCACCGTTCAGGTCTGTCTCCTGGTCGCGCAGTTGCTGTTTTATTCCAAGCAACTCCGCCTGGCTGCTGGCCAACGAGGCCTGCCTTACCTTGACCGCCTCGATCAATTTACTCTGGGCTGCCAGTTCCTGATTCTGCTCATTGATCCGCCGGTCTGATTCTTTAACGGCCCGATTTGTCACGGCAATGCTGGTTTCCCAATGCACGACCTGTTTCTGAAGCTCATCGAGAGGCAACGCGGCCAGCTCCTGCGACCGTTTATGGATATCGTCGCTCATTCCGGCGATCTGGCCGTCGAGAGATTTGATTTCTTCCCCCAACCGTGCCAGTTCTTGGCCGGACTGCTTGATCTGGCCGTCGAATGCGGAGGCTTGTTTGCGTTGCCATTCCAACTGGCTGCGGGCCTGTTCCATCGCCAGGCTGGCCTGCTGGTAAGCCTGGCCGGCCGCGCTCAAGGCCTGGTTTGCTGATTTGACGTCACGCTCGAGCTGCTGCAA
Organism: Anaerolineaceae bacterium; assembly: GCA_035543095.1. Lineage (GTDB taxonomy): Bacteria > Chloroflexota > Anaerolineae > Anaerolineales > Anaerolineaceae > UBA700. Next base: position 22,911 of record DATKKB010000126.1, read on the forward strand.
AGCGGCGCGCCGCGTTGACAGCTCCTCATCGAGTTCTTTTAGCTTCTGAATAGTGCGGTCAACCTTCTCATCCAGGTTCTGCAAGGCTTCGGCCAGCTCCCGCTTCTGGCGCGGCCGGCTGATCAACCCGGATCGGCCTTCCTGTCCGGCAACCACCACACCGCTGCCCCAAAATACCTCGCCTTTTAAAGTCACGATCCGCCCGGACCGCGGCATTGCTTTCATCATCCGGCGGGCCGTGCGCCGGTCGCGTACCACCAGCACGTTCCCTAACAATGCCTTCATGAGCGGAACGAGCTCAACCGGCGCCTTGATCAGGTCAGCCGCGAAACCCAGGCAGTCCGACTCATTTTCAAATTGAATGGCTCCGTTTTCTTCTCCGTCCATCTGGAGCGGCACCAGCACGGCCCTGCCTTTCGACCCTGTTTCCAGCAGCCCGAGCACCGGGTCGAGATCCTCCCGGTTATCGTACAGGATGCCGTCCAGAAATTCGCCCAGCACTGCCGCCATGGCCGTTTCAATTTCGGCTGGAACTTCTAAAACCTGGCTTAAAGCCCGGTAACTTTTACCCACCCGGCCCTCGCGGGAGGCCTCCAGTAAGAAACGGCTGCCCTGGTTGAGCCCGCTGAAGGATCGTTCCGCCTGGGCCAGCACGTCCAGTTGGGCTTTGGTCCGGCTGCGCTCGGCCTCCAGGCTCGAACGCTGGTCCAGATTTCCCTTCCGCAGCCCATCCAGGTCTTCTATTTTCGAGCGGAGTCCCGAACGCTCTGCTTCAAGCTGGTGGAGCCTATCCTGGGCTTCGGCTCGCTGCTGGCTGGCATTTTTAAACTGGATTTCAGCCTTTGTCAAGTTAATTTGGTCGTTCTCAATCGCCTGGGCGGCCGCTTTTTGGTTTTCCCTCGTGGTTTCAAGCCGCTGGCGGATTTCATTCTGGTGCGCCTTGACCTGCACCTGCCAGGTCTGGCTGGAAATCAGTTTCTGGCGCGCCTCGTGCAGGCTGTTCTCGGCCTGCTGCCGTTTCCTGGCCTGTAAATCAAGCTCCTGCCTGGCCGAGTTCAACTGGTTCTGCAGCTCGGCAAGTTCTTCCCCAAGCTGGCGGCGCTCATCTTCGAGGCTCTTAATCCGTTCCTGCCGCTGTGCTTCATCTTCCTTGTACTGGTATAAGTCGCGCTCGAGGCTTTGGGCCTGATCCTGCAGGGCCCGCTGGCGTTCATTCAAAACAGCCAGGTCGCGGCTGATTTTTTCGCGCCGGTTGTGGAGATCGGCAGATTGAGAATGCCACCCGTTCAACCGGCCACGCAGCTCCATTAGCTGGTTCCGCAGCTCATTGAGCTCTTTTTCAACTCCTTCCAGGGCCTCACGGGCGTGCTGCTGGCGAACCTCCTGTGCTTTTGAAACCTCGTGGGCGTGCGACCAATCCTGCTGGGTGCGGTGCCAGTGATAACCGTACCAATCTCGCAGGAGCAGGCGCAGTTCAGCCTTGATGCGCTCGTATTCCTGGGCCTTTCGAGCCTGCTTTTCGAGACTCACCAGGCGGGGACCCAGCTCGCTTAATATATCTTGCACCCTTTCGAGGTTGCGACGGGTGGTTTCCAACCGGTTCAGGCTTTCTTCTCGCCGGCTGCGGTAGAGGCCGATTCCGGCTGCTTCCTCGAAGAACTTGCGCCTTTCCTCCGGCTTTAAGGACAGGGCTGCGTCCACCAATCCCTGCCCGATGATCGTATACGTCCGTTCGGCCAAACCAGATTGGGCCAGCAGCTCGCCGATCTCCTTAAGCCGCACCCGCTGCCCGTTGAGCAGGTATTCGTTGGTGCCATCCCTATAAGCCCGGCGGGTAATAGAAACCTCACCGAAATCAATCGGCAGCCAACCGTCTGAATTATCGAACAGGATCGAGGCAGAAGCCATCCCGGCCCGCGGCCGCTGTTCCGAGCCGGCAAAGATCATGTCCTCCGTCTTGCGGCCCCGCAGCAGCGAATAGGATTGTTCTCCCAGCACCCACCGGAGAGCATCCGCAATGTTCGATTTGCCAGAGCCGTTAGGTCCTACGATTGCTGTGATCAATCCGGGGTACTCGAAGCTCGTCCGGCTGGCAAAGGTTTTATAGCCGTGCAGTTCCAGGGATTTTAAACGTGGCGCCATGAGCTCCTCATTCGATCAACCTGAGTCGCCTGAGTGCATCCCGCGCCGCAGATTTTGTGGCAATTTGTTTGCTGGGCCCAGCGCCTGTGCCATAAATCGTCTCGTTTACAACTACATCCACTTCAAAAATTTTGGAATGGTCCGGGCCAGAGTTACTGCGCGTGACATATATTGGGGCCGAAAATCCCTGGGCCTGGACCCATTCCTGGAATATACTCTTGGGGTCCTCGGTTTTGTGATTTAAGAGGGCGTCTTCAGCCGCAACCACCAGCAGTGGGGAGATAAAACGCTGGACCGCGGTAATCCCCTGGTCGAGGAAGAGAGCCCCGATCATGGCTTCGAAGCAATCGCACAGCAGGGCCGTACGATCTTTCCCACCGGCCTGGATTTCTCCATGCCCCAGGCGCATGGCAGCACCCAGGTTGATCTGGCGTGCGAAAAATGCCAGTTGGTCTGTATAGACCAAAGCCGAGCGCAGGCGGGTCAGATCGCCTTCTGGCATTTCTGGATACTGGTTGTAAAGCCAGGCGCCAACCACGAAATCCAGGACCGCGTCGCCCAGGAATTCGAGTCGTTCGTTATCTTCCAATGCCTCGGGGTGTTCGTTTAAATAAGACCGGTGAGTCAGAGCCCGGCTGAGCAGCAGGTAATCCTGAAAATGCAGCCCCAGGCGCCTGGCCAGTTCCTGGGGCGTTTCTTTTCCCAGGTTAACAGCTTGATTCTCCATTAAGATCCTCCCGAAAACCTGGGGAGAGCGAGCCACCCCTGCCCGTGAGCAAACAGGTGGCTGGGTCTCCATGGGTTTTCCATTTGATCCGGCGATCGATCAATCGCCGGGTTTTGGATGATATTTACCTTCGACCCAAATTTCTCCTTTTGGACCAATTTCCTTCTTCCAGACCGGCACGATTTCTTTCAAACGATCGATTCCATAGCGGGCTGCCTCAAACACCCCCGTGTCGCGATGGCCGGCTGAACATGCGATCAATACAGTCGGCGTGCCGGGCAGCAGGTGCCCGATGCGTTGAACGAGAGCGATCCCTTCTACTTCCGGCCAGCGCTGGCGGATTTCCAGCGCCACCTGCGCCATCTTTGCCTCTGCCATGGGTTTGTAGGCTTCATATTCCAGGGATACGGTTTCGTGCGGATCATCCCTCTGGGTTTGGCCGCGCACCATGCCGGTGAAAATACAGGCAGCCCCGGTCGTCGGCAGCGTGATGG
>DATKKB010000127.1:0-25581 GCA_035543095.1 Anaerolineaceae bacterium
GGCTACAAAACCTGGCCGGGAATGACCAGCGGCCTGATGGTAGCGGGAGTAGGCGTGGCTTAGCTCACCATCCTGTTTCCTGGAGAAAAACTGCCTGGGCGATTTTTCCAAATTCGCCTACCAATCTTGGGACAAACACAAACAAAGAACGCAATTGACAAGAATTCATATTCAAGCTAGAATATATAATATAGAACAAAGAAGAAATGATGACGGTCCGACTGGTGATCCTGGGGTTATTGCGCGAGCGCCCGCTCTACGGGTATGAGATCAAGCAAATTATCGAAGAACACATGAGCGATTGGACTTCCATCGCTTTTGGCTCGATCTACTTTGCCCTGGACAAGCTGGCCGAGGAGAAGTTCGTCGAGAAGGTGCATGTCGAGCAGTCGGGCAAGCGCCCTTCGCGCAGCGTGTTTCAAATCACCGATTCCGGTCGTGAGGAGTTCTACCGCCTACTGCGGGAAAGCTGGCAGACTTTCGAGCGGGAATATTATCCCCTGGACATTTGCCTTTTCTTTTTGGACAGCCTGCCCCTGGCTGAAGTGGCCGCCTATTTGAAACAGAGAAAAGCCGCCTTACAAGCGGCGCTGGATTATGTGCAGGATCACCGGGCAGAGCAGCTGGCTCTTCCAGAAGTCCCGGCGCTGGCTGCGGCTATTTTCGATCATACGCTCCTGCATACCCAGGCCGAGCTGGAGTGGGTAACGAAACTTTTGCAAACCCTGGAAAGCGGCAAAGGCCGCTGATCATTTCTTTTTTTAACTGATATTCAACATAGAATATTCAATATAAAATAGGAGAACAAAATGACCGAACCTCGCGTTCCCGAAACCGATCACGGCATCCAGGGTGAGTTCACCGTGGCCCAGTATGACCAGATGCAGCGCAGCTTCCGCGACAAAGGCTGGATGGAAACACCCAGCCTGCTCAAAGCGGGGATAACTCACGGGCTTGCACTCGAGATCGGCCACGGCCCCGGTTATTTGGGCCTGGAATGGCTCAAGCAGACTGCGGGCACCCGCCTGATTGGGCTGGACATCAGTCCAGCCATGCACGCACTGGCTCAGCACAATGCCCAGGCTTATAGTTTGACAGATAGAACACAGTACCGCCTGGGCAGCTGTGACCAGCTTCCTTTTGAAGATAACACCTTCGACGCAGCCTTTACCAACGGATCCCTGCACGAGTGGGCCAATCCCTGCGGTGCCTTTGATGAGATCTGGCGAGTGCTCAAGCCGGAAGGACAATTCTTCATCTCCGATTTGCGACGCGATATGCAGGGGTGGATGCACGCCTTTCTGTGGCTGAGCGTCCGGCCAACCACCATGCGTCCAGGCTTGGCGACATCGATCGGGGCGGCCTATACACCTGCCGAGCTCCAAGCCATGCTGGCAGAAACCTGTTTACGGGAAGGAAAGGTCACAAGCGGCAGGATCGGCCTGGTGGTTACCGGCGTCAAATAGTTCTTTAAACAGCAACCCATTGACCAGATGCGTTTCCAGCGGGCGAAAGGTTTCGCCCGCTGGAATTCGCAGCGCGTGGGCCAGTTCCCGATTCAACCGTGTTTTTAAGCCATCTATCCTCGTTTTTATGCCATCTGGCAAAAAAGTATAGATTAATGCCCCAGTGCGATCCGGTGCTCCGCTAATCGGCCTCCGCCTTTAATCGTATTTTAGGAGGATGATGCCGGCATTCGCTCGAAGGGAGTCCAGGTCGATAGACAGCTCCTGGACCACCCTGGCTGGCTCTCCTGTCATGGATAGAAAATCATTTACCCGTGCAAAGAAAAACCCGCCCAAACCGAGCACGGGAGTGCGGTAGTGCATTGGAATGGTAATCACCGGCTGGAGTTGCTTGCGCACCTCCATGGCTTCGGCTACCGTGATCGCGAAACGGCCTCCTACTGGCAGGAGCAAGATATCCACCTTGCCGACGTCCGCAATCTGTTCCGGATTGAGCAGGTGCCCCAGGTCGCCCAGATGGCAGACACTCAGCCCATCTACATCGAATGTGAAGATGATATTCTGCCCCTGTTTGGAACCCTGGAAGGCATCGTGCCAGGCCTGCGTTCCGCGAATGGAAATATCCCTGACCTGGCAGGTTCCCGGCTGGTCAATATGATAGAAATTGCCTTTTACCGCCTGGATGTAGTTATGGTCCCAGTGATCGTGGCTGGTAGTAACCACTTCAGCCTCTACCCGTGGCATCCGGTAGCCAAACCAGCGGGCGCAGGGATCCATCAGCACGCGTGTGCCTGATTTCGATGTGAGGTAAAAACAGGACTGGCCAAACCATTTGAGTTTCATGGCGTACCCCCGATCCAGGTCAAGGCTGGCGTGCGGATCACTGGTTCACCGGCTTTTACAAACCAGCGTTATCTCATTGAACCGCAGCGGTGGCGATGCAGTGCGTTCCGTTGACACGGGCATGCAGCTTACCGTCCGGTTCCGTCAGGAAGAGTTTCTCCAGGTCAACTGACGTGTAATTCACGATCAATTCGAAGCCGCGTTCCGCCAGGAATGGCCCGATCTCGCCATCCTCCAGTCCAAAGATCCAGCTTTCGCCTACCCTGGCCACCCGATCAAACGCTTGCTGCTCGCCGTAGTAGCGGTTCTCTTTGCGGATGACGGCGGCGAGAAGATAATCGAAAACCACCCGGCTGCCGGGAGCGGAACTGGAGCGGATGTAATCCAACGTTTTGTCCACGACCTGGGCCGTCAGGTACATGGTGACGCCCTCACAAAGGAACAGGGTCCGCTGCCCCACCTGGTAGCCAGCCTTCGTGAGCGCTGTAGATATTTCCTCCCGATCGAAGTTGATCGGGACGAAAACCAGTTCTGACGGTAATGAGATCTTTTTCCGGCGCAGGACCTCGAGCTTGGCTTGTTGCGTGGTGGGAGCATCCAGCTCGAAAATCTTCGTCCCCTGGTTTCGGCTGGCGAAGCGCAAGGCGCGTGTATCAAAACCGGCGCCGAGGAGGACAATTTGAAGGAAACAGGCATCCAGCGCTTCCCCAAAGGCAGCGTCCATCACCTTCGTGCGGGCAAAAATGTACTCGTGCATGCCAGGAGGGAACATCTGGCGCAGGATGATTTTCCGCAGCGGAGCCACGTTGAGCATCAGTTTGGCCATGGGCGGGAAGAGCAGCTCCGCCATATCATCCGGCCCGCGAAAGCGAGGGTCTCTCTCGCGGGTTGCGCAGCCACGCGAAAAGCAGGTGAAACTCGCGGTCTCGCTGGATCTGGTTTCAATTCGTCGTTCAGACATCGTCGTTCTCCCAAGATGGTAAATACATAGCCGGATGATACAGCTGTTCTTTGCGTCTGGAATTTGAATTGGAGGGTGGATTACAACCGAAAAGCAATCACGGAATTCGCATCTACTATACAATGGTTACCTCCCTGGTTCAAGCAGATTGAGCAAGGCATTTTTCTGGTAGATCGAGGAGATCTAGTGTTATTGGGGTGTGCAGCAGCCTGCAGAAACTGAGAGACGATCTCCGCCCTTTTGGCTACTCCTAAGACCTTCTGACTTTTCCAGATAAGAAATTTATTTCCTCTTTAGCGATACCAGGGTGATTTTCACAACCCCTCCATCGCCTCTTCATAATTCATCCACATTTCGTGGATAGCATTGAATTGCTGATGATCCTAACCGGATATTTCAGTCATGAAGGAAACCTTCAAAAGGATAATTTTCCTCAGTTCGGAACTCATGGGATTAAAAATCAAGGAGGTAAAATGCACGGCTCCCCTAAATCAACCCGCAAAGCGGATACCCTTCATTACGCCGAAACGAATTCTTCACCCCCACATACGCCAGGCAAAACAAGGATATTACCGCCAACATATCTTTTGTTGTCTATCGTATTTATGGTCGTGCTATATTTCCTGTATCCAGGGGTATGGATCATCCCTCCGTTTTGGAATCTAATCGGGTTTCTCCCAATCGCGCTTGGAGCTCTGCTGAATATACTGGCTGATCGAGCTTTTCAAGCAGCAAAAACGACTGTGAAACCTTTTGAGCCATCTTCGAATCTGGTCATAAAAGGGGTCTTCCACATCACGCGAAATCCGATGTACCTTGGTTTTTCATTGATATTGACTGGAATGGCAATCCTCCTGCGGGCAATAACGCCATTCGTTTTTGTCGTTTTGTTTCCAATTCTCATGGACAGGGTGTTTATCGTTGTTGAGGAAAAAATGTTGGCCGAGAAATTTGGCTCTGCTTGGATTGCCTATCAACAAAAAACGCGGAGATGGATATGAACGACCAATCCACGGTAGGACCGGTGCAGTAATTAGGTTCAAGCACCAAATCAATCGTCCGCCTTGGGCTGAGCCAGATCCGTCACTGGCAGACACCGACTCTTTCCATCGGCGTGGAAATCGAATTTTTGGTTTTTTCACTAACCAGCTTCTTTTCAGTCGTTTTTCAGAATTACTATTTCTGGTTTGCCGCGCTCCTGGGGCTGCTCATTCACATGGCCTTGATCCACATTTTGATTTGTTTCCAGTTCAAAGACTATGTGCCCGGGGTCGTCACATCGGTTATCTTTGTACCGGTCGGCATCTGGCTGGCAGCCGCGGTTGAAAATAGTCTGCACTATACCCCGGCAGCCCTGCTTCTGGCGGTCTTGCTGGGAATAGGTCTGCTTGTGGTGATGATCCTATCTCTGCATAAACTGATGGGTGTAATGTCGCAATGGCTGTATCGCTATTCCGAGGTACGTGGCGTAGACACAGCTTATTCCCACAAATAATACCTCAGGCCTGCATCTCGGGCGGCATCGTCGCGTGCCGGCAGGGTTCTCGCCGCGCCGGGGAGGACGCCAGACGTGCACATACTGGGCAACCCAGAACCGAGGAAAGCAAGGATTTCCTATAAGCCGAAAATTCATCCACTTTGTTATAATAGAGAGGTGAGGCTTTGTACGAAAATCCACAAACTAAGGAGAGGGAAAAATGCACGAGAAAAGCATCGAATTATTGAACCGCGCCGTAGCGGATGAACTGGCTGCCGTCCACCAATAAATGTACTTCCACTTTCATCTGGATGACCAGGGATATGACCTGCTCTCCGGCCTGTTCCGGCGTACAGCAATTCAGGAAATGGGGCACGTCGAGATCCTGGCCGAGCGAATACTATTCCTGAAGGGCGACGTGACCATGAAGGCCTCTGGCGAAGTGAAGACTGTGGGGGAAGTCGCGGAAATGCTTGAAATGGCGCGACAGATGGAAGAAAGCAGTGCGCATGACTACAATCTTTGGGCAAACGAATGCTCTGCCAACGCAGACTCGGTGACCAAAAAGATCTTCGAGCAGCTGGTTTCCGAAGAGGAAGTCCATTACGACCAGTACGACAATGAGTTGGACAAGGTCAAGCAATTCGGAGACCGGTACCTGGCCCTGCAGTCAATTGAGCGCAGCAAATCTCTGTCCGCTGGGCTGCCTGCGGCAGAGTAAAAATATTTGTCATTGCGAATTTCACAACCGCCAGAAAACGCAGAATATGACGCTCCTTGGGTTCTACCTGAGGAGCGTCATTGTATGAGCTTGGCTTTCATGAACCTGGACTACCAGGGCCATTCCAGCTTTTGCCAGTTGCCGCAGCTCGCAGCCGGGTACCTGCCAAAGGTATACCAGATCTCCTGCATGCCTGGGCAGGCTACATTCGCATAGGAAGTGATGATATCTCCGTTTCTGACCTCAACGCCATCGTCGGCCAAGACCTGGATGAGCCCCTTGACCGGAGTGGCCTTCTCGCTTTGAGTGTCAAAACTTTTCACCAGCGCTTCTATGCGCTGGTAACGGCTCATCGTACTGGTCGACCCGGAAATCGAGGGGGCGTTCGGATAAATGCAATAATGGTTAGTGCCGACCACCCACCCAATTGCAGCCTGCCGTTTGTAGAAATCGGCTCTGCCGCATTCATATACGGCAAAGGCGTTGTCCTTGCCATCCACCGCGAAGAGTAGCATCCCATCGTCGCGGTGGAGACTAGTCAATAAGCTTTCGAGATCTGCGAGCGTCCGGCAGGTCTCAAGCGCCTCGACCATGAACGCATAACAAGGCAGGAAAGTATGGCGCTCGTCAGGTGCATCCACGGCTGGCACATAGTTGTAATGCAGCCATAGTTTTTCCTGATTAATCCCCGTCGGAGTAAAGACGTCGCCTTCCAGGCCAAAGCTGATCGTGGGGACCCTTCCAGTGACTTCCCGAATAGTAACGTAGCCCCACATGTCGGGAACGAAGATATCGTTATTGCGGGCTACCCATACTTGTTGATCGATGGTGAGGATCGCGCCGCTGCATTGGCCGGAAAGGAATGCCTCCAGATAGGCCCACTCGGCCAGCCGTTGCAGCGAAAGATCTGCCCCCTGGGCAAGTCCGTTTAACTCGCTGAGAAAGCGCTCCGGCAGGTTGAGCAGCCAGGGTAATGCACCTAAGCGCCATTTTTCTATGTCAAATGAGATGTCTTGGGTTACTCGCTCTCGAACATAGCGGTCGATGTTGGCTTCCAGTTTCGAACCCAACAATTGGCCCATGCGATAACCAATCGCAAAAGGACTGCCTTCTAGATGGTAGATGCGATCCTTCCATGCGCTCATTGGGAATTTATCAGTAGTATACAGATATTTATAATCCTCGCTTCAACTCCTGATGGCCGAATTCTGTTTTTGGATAGACGATTTCTTGATAGCGTCCAGAACTGGTTGGATGCATGACGCCACGGCAATGCAAATCACTACCGAAATCATATCGACCACGCCCGTTCGGAGTAAGTACGTGAAGCCAACGATCGTTAAAGGAAGATACAGCAGGATGCCTGTACCCAGCCCGGGCGACCATCGCCGGGTCACGATGCTTCCGCGAAGGTGAAAAATCGCATTGATGGCCTGAAAAGCTAAAAAAGCAATCCAGGCCCGGATACCAAAAAAGGTAAACCCGCCGCTAAAGTCAAAAGTACCCAGGGTGGTCAAGATGGACAAAACGAGCGCAATGACGTTGACCTTGAAGAAATAAGAAGGTGTATAGGCACTAGTATATTCCGGATGATAGAGCGCAAACCACTCAATCCCGCCGCCGGGAAAGATGAATTCCTCGAATACATGCAAGCCAAAGGTAATCGGCAGGCAGAACACCAGAAACACATCGAATATTTTGGGAAGACCCGCCCGTCCCATCAAGAATAACAGACATCCTATGGATGCCGTTTCGATCAAAATAATGACAAAACCCATGTTCCTTTTCATACGCCCTCCTGATGCACTGAGCGAATCGAACCATTTACGCATGACTTTGATAGAAATCTGCATGCGTCCGCCGGGATCGTCTGGTTGTTTTGAGCCATCGGGTTCACCGGAAAAATCAGTCTGAATTGAAAATACTGCAATGGCGTGCCAGAAAAAACTGCCGAAAGATAGATTTCCGGGAAAGAGGGGATAGATTATTCTCATGACTTTTGGAGGATTGGCTTGCTCAAATTATTCACATCCACGCGCCAGGACAAGACTTACATCAGAGATCCTGCCTTAGGGATATAATAAATTGTACGTCAATTCTCGAAAAACATCCATTTTCGGAATACATTTCCATGAACCGACGCGACCGCAATGCTCGCCAGAAAAAGCGTAACGAATACGGCCAGTATTATGAGCTGGCCCTGTCCCTCGCGGATGGGCCCCGCACGTTGTCTGAGATCGAGGATTACTTCAGCGCCTATCACCGCTTATTTGGGATGTTTGCCTGGCAGCTCAGGTTATCCCCCGAAGAACGATCGCAGCGCCGCGCAAACCTGGTTGTCGCTATGGCCGAGCTGCAGCGCCGCGGCTGGGCGATGCTCGATGGAGAACGGTATTCGCTAACGGAGGCAGGACGCGAAGCGGCCAACCGGATCCTTCGTGATATGAACCAGGCGCGCCACATCCTTGACCGCCTGCAATCTCCAGAAACCGCCTCCAAGGTCTCTCTGGCGACATACCTGATCCTGGCGCTCATCAAGCTTCCCGCCGGGCTGTTATCTGGATCAGTCGGCCTCATCAACGATTCTCTGGACACGCTGATGGATGGCCTTTGCAGCTTGCTGGTATACCTGGGCTTTCGATTCCAAAAAGAACGCCTGGTCAACATTTTCCAGGTGGTGATGCTGTTTGGCGCCGGCTGCCTGACCCTCTACCAGGCCGTAGCCGGATTGTTTCGCCCCTATCAGCCGGATGTGGACTTCTTCACTTTCTTTGCCGCGCTCCTCTTCGCATTCGCCTGCGCCGGGCTGTATTTTTACCAGCGCTCCGTAGGGTTGAAATCTGGCAGTTTTGGGTTGATTACCCAATCGGTTGATTCACGCAACCTCATCCTCGTCGCAATTGGCGTCTCTGTTGGGCTGATCGCTTCGCTGCTGAAATTTGGGCTGCTGGACGCGCTCGTCGGCCTGGCCGTTGCAGCGCTGATCTTGAAGAGCGCCATCGAGCTGGGGATCGAGTTGTTTCGCACACTGAACAGCGAAGAATCCCCGGATCTAAACCAATACCGGATCAGTATGACAATGATGGAGCGGTATAGGCGGGATCAGATGTGTGATTGGATGCTCTATCTCATCCAACAAGGAAAGGTAGCGGATAAGGATCAACTCATTACGCTCGCAGAGCACGCATTAGCCTTAAACAACCATCCGGTGATCCAGGTGCTGGGTCTTCAGGAGAATGAACCAGACGAAAAGCCGGTGCACCAGGCTCTGCAGCAGGCTCTCGACCAGGGTTGGATCGTGGTCGACCCGACAATCAGGCTCACCACAACCGGAAAGAGGCACCTTGCCAAGCAAGCCACACACAGTCACCGGGGGAGACACCGCCGGCGAGCCATGTACGTGTAAACGCCACGCAATATTGCTTTGTTTGTGACCAGGGCTTTTCAACGCTCTACTAAGGCACCTTTGCCTGTGGGAAAAAGGCATCCGCTGCGAGAGCGCCTTTCTGCGGAGGTACAGCCAGATGCCTGGCCCCTCCCCTGCTTACAGCCGGACTTTTTTCTCCCAGACCATTCTTTCCTTTCGTTTCGAGCTGCACCCACGCTGTCGGGCTGGGCCAAACATCATCACAATGCACAGACCGCGGCGCTGGGTATTTAAAAAAATATGACCGCGGGAGAAGTTCAGCTCCTGGAGAGCCTGGCGCGGTTTCCAGGGTTGACCGCTTCTGGGTACCGGGTGCTGGACCCGCGAGAAAAAAGCCGGCGGGCCTTTCCACACCGCCTGTCCCGTTTGTGTGCAGAATCCCTGGTAATCACTGGCCCGGTTGGAGGGCCCGAGCAATTTTATCTTGGGGAGAAAGGGCTCGTCTTCCTGGCTGCGGTGTACGGGATGGAGCAGAAAGGGCTGAACTGGTATTTAGGCTGGCCGGTGCGAGCGCGCCAGTTTCGCCAGGAGGCCAAACACAATGGGATTGCTCTGGAGTTCATGCTGCGCCTGGCCCGGGAAAAAGTGCTCGCAGCCTGGGACCTCGCCGCGACGCGCCAGGAATTCCACCAGGTTTCCTCTTCCAGCACCATAAAGGGCCTCCGACTGGTGATCTTTCCCGACTCCGTAGGAGCGCTTGTCACCGGTACTTCTCGCGTGATGCTCTTCTGGCTGGAGGTCGACCGGGGCACCCGGTCCGGAAAATCTCTGGACTGGAAGCTGGAAAAATATTTTCTCGCGTACAGAGCCAGAGTCGCCTCCGCCCCCGTCCCGGTGATCCTCTACCTGGTGGACACGGGGAAATTATTGGATGAAGGGCGGCTGCGGTCCGTTGGTCGCATCCTGCAGGGAAAGGCTGGGATGTATCCCGGTTCCCCCCTGGTGGTGCTCCTGACCACCCGTGATCTGGTAGCAGGCGTGGCCAGCCGTCCCCTCGTGGAAGCCCGGATCTGGCGCATCTTTCGCGGGGGGAGGCTGGAGGCTGGGCTGCTTTCCCTTGCTGAGGCTTATGGGGGAGGAGCGTAGGGTATGCGGTCTTTGGAGGAGATCCACGACTACCTGTTTTGCTCGCTTTTCTACTATCTCAAGCACCAATCACCCCTCATGCAGGGAAACAGGCCTGGTCAGGCAAGCAAGGAGTCTCCCCTACCCAGCGTGACCACATTGGACCTGCCGGGGATGGCGCTCTCCCAGGCGCTCGCGGTGTACGCGGGTGGGAAATACCCGCAGATCGATTTCACCCGATTGGTCAGCCTGGTATGGGAAGCCTGGTGGACGCAAAAGAAATTGGATCCGCAGGGATTCAGGCTGCTGAGCGACTACGCGCAGTACCGGAAGAATATCCTGGAACAGTTCCTCTCGGGCAAGATCCAGGGAAAAGACCATCAGCCGTACAAAGAGCCGCGCATGAGCCGCCGGTATCAAGATATGCTGGAAACCGCAGGGCTCACGAGGTTGGCAGGTCAGATCGACGAAAGTGGGTTGTCCGCTTTAGGCTGCGTCACAGGTGAGATGCCCGGAATGGGGAAATATGGTCTGGCCGACGCGTACAGCGATTCCCTGCATATGGCCGCCCTCTATCCCCCACCCTTGCAGGAAGTGATTTACGGGATAGGCGTGCCCACCATCCTCCGACTGGTGAGCGGCGATACGCTCGCGGCGAAAGCCGATCTGGTCATCCTGGAGAAAGAGGCAACGCTGATCGAGGTGCATGATTTTTCTCCAAGTCTTGTTTTTCCGCGCACCTGGGTAGGCCGGAAACTAGAGGTCATCGCAGCCTTTTATATGGAAGCGGCCGACCCAGCTAAGCCCTTCCCGCAGGTTGAGAAAGTGGTCTACCGGCATTGGATGAGCGGAAAAACCGTGGAGCGCAGGCAGCTGCGCGAGGCGCGCCTGATCTTTGCCCTGGAAGCCGCGAAGCGCGGGATCCAGGCCGGGATCTACCTCCCCCAGTTCCTCTCAGGCGACTTGTCGCGCTGCCGGCAGTGCCCGGCCCAGGAGGTCTGTATCCCAGCCTCGGGAGACCTGATGGAATGGTTTCTGCCGGGTGAGGCGGAATATAGCCAGCAATTGAAACGATTTCCAATGCAGTAAGGCGGGTTCCGATGTTCATAAGAACACGGGCTATCTCCATCCGTTGGCCGTTGACCTTCCTCCAGAAGATGGACGGGTAGGCAAGGAGGGCAAGAAAGCGGATGAGGTTAGGCAAAATTCCTTTTGAGTTCGTTTTTTTCGCTCTTGACTGGAAGATGCATTAATGGTACAGTAGTACTGTACAGGATGGTGACCAATGGATATTCAAATGACCTATTCCCAGGCACGAGCCCGCCTTGCCGAGCTCATGGACAGGGCTGTGAATGACAAAATCCCCGTTTTCATCACTCGCAAAAATGGAAAACGGGTGACGATGATCGATGCGGAAGAATATGAGAGCCTGATCGAAACGGTCTATCTCTTGAGTTCACCGGCGAATGCCCGCCGGCTGCTGGAAGCGATCCAGCAGGCCGACCGGGGAGAAGGCCAAAAAATGAGCATCGAAGAACTGCGCCGGACCGTGGGCCTGGATGAGAACAAAGCCTGAGGCAGTTTTCACCCAAAATTTCCTCGAAGATTTGGTCTATTGGGTAGAAAAACAACCGGCGACTGCTGCCCGGCTTTTGAAGCTGGTGGACGCCGTGCTGCGAGATCCTCTGGGCGGAGCTGGTAAGCCGGAGAAATTGAGGTATTTCTCAGGAAACGTGTGGTCCAGGCGCATCAATCAGGAGCATCGCCTGGTATATCGGGTTCTTGAAGACCGCATCGAATTCCTCCAGGGGCGGTTTCATTACGAGGAGTAGGAACAGCCCTCGGGCACTACCTATGGCCAAAGTCCTGGGCTTTCCCGGCGGGCTTTGGGTATATTCTGACAACCTGGGCAGCATCTCATCGAATCGTAGAAAACTGGATTGGGGGGCAATGCAACCCAGGAGTGCATGTGTGCCTGTGCTCAAGGCTGCGTCATGTTTGTTCTCGACACCGCGTTCCTGTCACGGGTAGAACCCAGAAGCGATCAGCCGCGGGATCCAGGCCGGGATCTATCTCCCTCAGTTCCTCTCAGGCGACTTAACGCGCTGCCGGCAGTGCCCGGCTCAATCGATTTGCATCCCCGCCTCGGGAGATCTGCTGGAATGGTTCCTGCCAGGGGAGGCAGACTATGGTCGGCGCCCGAACCATCCAGAAATGGAAAACAAGGCTTGAGGGCTAAAAATTCCAGATCTCCCCAAAAGCCTGTCTGGCAGCCCGCTATCAGGGATAGTAATTTATCGTACGCTGTTGTGCTTTCTGTAGATTTTTGAAGAGCGAAAAGGGAGATCGTTGGGGGTGAAAGCTTCATTCCTGTTGGCAGGCCTAAAACCAGTAACATTCACTCACCGCCCATTTTTCCCCTCCTTTTTACAGAAATCATACCATTCAGCCGAGATAACAGGCTCTTAAGAAATTCCATTTGATTTACTTGCCAACAACAAGCCAAGTGAAGGTCATCATGATTTGTCGAAGAATATTTCTTCAAGATAACAATAGGGAACTACCCCATAGGCATGTTGCGGGGGGATGAATCGCCTAAAGACCACCGCCCAGGCCGCAAATATACCTATGGACAAGGTTGAACAAAATCATTGATTAAATATATACAAGTTGATATAATAATATGAACAATAAGTGTACACAAGAAATGTCGCTATGTTGCTCTCAAGAATAAGCACAGAGAAGGAATCAATGTACGGAAAAACTCCTACTTACAACTTGAAAGCGGTTGTTCAAGAAACGGGGTTGACCCCGGCAACCATACACGCCTGGGAACGCCGGTATAGCCTGTTCAAACCGAGTCGCTCTCCCGGTGGACATCGACTTTTCAGCGAAGATGAGATCAATCTCCTCAAATGGTTGGTAGCGCGAAAGAACGAAGGATTGAGCATCAGTCAGGCGGTTGAGTTATGGCGAAGCCGGGCGGATCCATTTCAAGTCCAAATTGAAGTTCATTCATTTCCCCAGCCTGTCATCGTATCGGCCGAAGGCACATTGGATCAACTGCGGAAGACCTGGCTTGCGGCTTGCCTGGATTTCGACGAACCGATGGCCGAGATGGCAATGGCCAAAGCGTTGGCCATTGCAACGCCCGAAGTTGTCTGCATTCAGATGCTCCAAAAAGGGCTGGCTGAGCTTGGTGAGGGCTGGTACGCTGGAAAGGTCAGCGTCCAGCAGGAGCATTTTGCTTCCGCGCTGGTTGCGCGCCGTTTGAACGCCCTGTTTTCTATTGCGCCTACGCCCACCCGACCAGGCCGGCTGCTAGCAGCCTGTCCGCCGGGTGAAGATCACGATCTGTCACTGCTGATGCTGGCTTTCATCTTACGTTGGAGAGGTTGGGAGTTGATCTATCTCGGTGCGGATGTTTCCCTGGATCATTTGGACGCCACTTTGCAGGCTATATCTCCCCAACTAGTGCTCTCCGTGGCCCAGACCTTACCAGGCGCAGCGTCGTTGAGCATGCTGGCCGAAATGGTGAATGAGCGGTCCATCCTGCTGGCCTACGGAGGCGGGATCTTCAATCGAATTGTCGACCTCTCCGGGCACATCCGGGGCCGTTTTCTGGGTAGGCAGTTCGATATGGCTCCCCAGGCGATTGAACAACTGCTGACTTACCGGCCACCGCAACCTCCTCCCTTGCCGCTGCCAGCCACCTATGCAGCCACTCTGGAAGGATTTCGAGAAAAAGAGGCTTTCATCGTTTCGAGGGTCCGCCAGTTGTTACAAACCAGTCCAATTGACCTGCGATATATAGAAGTGGCGAATGCAAATTTTGCCAGCGCTGTTGTTTCAGCGCTGGCCCTTGGCGATATCCACTTTCTCGATCATTCCAGTGAGTGGTTGAACGGGCTTTTGGAAAATTATGGGATGCCTACAGCGTTCGCCGTCCAATATTACATAGCTTTTCAACAGGCTGTGCAAGAGCAGCTTGGCCTCCAGGCCCAACCGATCCTGCAATGGCTGGATAGATTTAGCAATGAAAATTAAGACCCTGCACAAGGTTGCGATCGACTCTTAGGTTATGAAATGAGAAACTCACGTTTGCTGACGATCTTCTTAATTGTCTTTGTGGACTTACTGGGCTTTAGCTTGATCCTACCCCAGCTTCCCTATTACGCAGAATCCTTCGGGGCTATCCCGGTGATTATCGGGTTGTTAGTCGCGTCCTACGCCGCCGCCCAATTGATCGGCGCCCCGCTGCTGGGACGCCTTTCGGACCGGATAGGCCGCCGGCCCGTGCTGCTTCTCTCGGTCACCGGCACATTCCTGGGGTTTATCCTGTTAGGTTTGGCTGTGCCGCTTGGCCGGCTGCTGGCCGGATTGGCATCTTCCCAGTCTGCTAATGCGTTCATTATTGCCGTGCTCTTTTTCAGCCGCATCCTCGACGGGCTGACCGGAGGTAATCTGACCGTAGCGCAGGCATATATTACCGATGTGACCGATGAGGCAAACCGAGCGAAAAGCCTGGGGTTGATCGGAGCGGCTTTCGGGCTGGGCTTCATCCTCGGTCCAGCTGCCGGTGGGGTGCTCAGCCAATGGGGGTATAACGTCCCCGCCTTCACAGCTGCACTGGTATCAGCCTTGAATCTACTGGCTATCTTCTTCTTCCTGCCCGAATCGCTCACTCCTGAACGCCGCGAGAATATGGTCACCCACCAGCGTCCGCCTTTCACGTTCAAGGCCCTCCTGGCTGTGCTGAGCCGCCCCAATGTGGGTCCATTGCTTCATGTGCGTCTCTTCTACGGGCTGGCCTTTGCTACTTTCCAAAGCATTTTTTCGCTCTTTGCCCAATCGATTGGCTTGAGCTCCCAGACCACCGGTTTTGTGCTGGCGTATGTTGGCCTGTTGGCGGTGATTACTCAAGCTGGGCTGATTGGCCCCTTGACCCGCCGTTTCCGTGAAACCTGGCTGATCACAACCGGCTTGTGGGTGATGGGAATTTCATTACTGGCCTGGGCGTTCACAACTCAACTCTGGCCACTACTGGTGGTCATCCTCCCGCTGGCGCTTTCCGGTGGTATGTTGAACACCGTCATCCAGAGCAGTATCAGTAAATCGGTCAGTCAGGATGAAGTTGGCGGTATTTTGGGAATTTCCACTTCGCTCGAGGCTCTCACCCGGGTGTTTGCTCCGACGGTAGGTGGTTTCTTGCTGGGTTATATTGGCCGATGGGCGCCGGGCATCTTCACGGCTATCTTGATGGCCTGGGCAGTCAGCTTTACCTACCGGCGCATCATTATCCCGACCCGCCGTACCCGTTCGCAAGCTGAAGTCGATGGCAGCCATGCATAGGGGCCTTCGTATCTTCCTGGTACTGATTAGTTTGGTAATAGGACTGTCTACTGCGGGTTTCGTGGTCTGGGGTGAAACCCCTGCGCAGCCCATGCCAGAGGCTTTGGCTGCCTTAAAGTCGGACGTCCTGGTGACGGTTACATCTGGACAATGGCTGGTCTTTACACCAACCACATCACAGCCAACCGTGGGTTTCATCTTTTACCCGGGCGGGCGAGTGGACTACCGAGCTTACGCGCCTGTTGCTCGTCAAATCGCGGAGAAGGGTTACCTGGTGGTTATCGTGCGGATGCCGCTTAACCTGGCAGTATTTGGCGTAAATAATGCGCATGCTGTACTGGCCGCCTATCCTCAAATTCGTCATTGGGCCATTGGCGACCACTCGCTGGGTGGTGCGATGGCAGCAACGTTTGCCAGGGCCCATCCGGGCGCGATTCAAGGCCTGGCGCTTTGGGCAGCTTACCCGGCTTCAAGCGATGATTTATCGGACTCCATGCTGCACGTCGTCTCAATCTTCGGATCCCAGGATGGCCTGGCAACCGAGGAAAAAATTAATGCCTCACGCGAATCGTTGCCGGCGGACACTACCTGGGTACAAATTACCGGAGGCAATCACGCCCAATTCGGCTGGTACGGCGATCAAGCCGGCGACAATCCGGCTTCCATTTCTCGATCTAACCAGCAGGTCCAGGTGGTCAGAGCGACACTAAGGATGTTGGAGAACCTGAAATGAACTACCACCGCTTTCTAGTGCATGCTCCCCTGGCGCGCGTAAGTGAGTTTCACAGTAAGGCTGCCAGCATGCCGCCCGTAATCACACCTCCACCCTTGAGTGTACGGTTACACCATGCTCCGGACGTGCTGAGGGAGGGAAACGTTATGGACTTCAGTCTGGGCGTTGGCCCGATTTCTATTCGCTGGGTGGCGCACATCGAGCGCGTCTCATCCGCTGGCTTTACTGACCGCCAGATACTTGGCCCGTTCGCCGAATGGGTTCGCCGGCATAGATTCAATGCGCTGGACAACCAGATCACCGAAGTGGTGGATGACATTACATTGCAGCCTCGCTCTCATCCCTTGTGGTGGCTGGTGGGCATGGGAATGTGGGCCAGCCAGCCCTTATTGTTCGCTTATCGAGCAAGCAGGACAAGGAGCACGTTGTAATGATCCGCAATCAATGGTTGTCCACCTGCCCTTTATCCACCGCAACACGATCGGTCGTGGGAATCGGACTGTGGTCGATGGGCCGGTGGTGGAGTGGAAGGGTGATAAGATGATCTATACCTGCGTGTTCAACCGGATGGACGATGGTAAGCCGCCCCGCAAGCCCGGCGAGCTTTCGGCCAAGCAGGCTGGCCGCCAGCACCTGGAATTCATCTTTCCCAAACTGTGGCAGAACTATATCAATCAAAAAGTGAGCGTCCTGGCGGCCTTTGTCCCGGTGGACGAGGACCATACGATCCTCTACCTGCGGTTCTATCAGAAGTTATTGACTTTGCCAGTTTCAGGAAAGCTGGTCGCGCAATTGTCCATGCCGAGCAACATGTATATCGCCCACCAGGATCGGCGGGCGGTGGTTACCCGGCAGCCTAAGGCCAGCGGTCTGCAGATTGGCGAGATCCTGATCCAGGGCGACCTGCCGGTAGTCGAATACCGCCGGAAACGAGCCGCCCAGCAAACCCAGAACGGTCAACAACAGGACCAGCAAAGGACTGGAGAAGTGAGAAAGGAAGAAGGCATGCATACACTCAAAGCATTTACCAAAGAACAATATCTCAATCTGGAAACTTTCCGCAAAAACGGCGAAGGGGTGAAAACTCCGGTATGGTTCGTCGAGGCAGGCAACACGTTGTTCGTGCGTACGGTAGCGGGCTCTGGCAAAGTCAAGCGCATTCGCAATCATCCTCTGGTGCACATCGCGCCCTGTAAGATGGATGGGGCGCTTCTGGGGGATTGGATGGAAGCCTCTGCTCGCGAGATCAGTGGTGGGGAAATCGAAGGCCAGATTGACCGTTTACTGAGCAAGAAATTTGGCCTGATGAAAACGCTATTCGGGCTGGTCATGTCTGTACAAGGCCGGAAAAACACGATCCTGGAGATCAAGGTGAGGGATAATTGAAAGATACCGCTCGACAAATCTCTGTAATTGCATCTGTGCTGGTGACGCTCGTCGTCAACGGCCTGGCCAATGCTTTACCGCTCAACGGGCAGAACACCGGTCAGATCTCCGACCGGTTCAACGTATACTTTGTCCCGGCTGGGTACGTTTTTTCCATCTGGGGGTTGATCTACATTGGGCTGCTTGCATATGCCATCTACCAGGCGCTCCCTTCTCAGCGCATGAACCCCCGCCTGCAAGCGACCGGTTGGTGGATTACGCTGGGAGGGATTGCAAACTCCGCCTGGATCTTCCTTTGGCACTATAACCAATTCCCCCTGACCTTGATCGCCATGCTGGTTTTGCTCTCCACGCTGATCGTCACCTACCTACGCCTGGGGATTGGGCGCAAGGCTGTCACCGCAGGAGAAACATGGGCGGTGCATTTACCATTCAGCATCTATCTGGGATGGATCACAGTTGCGACCGTAGCCAATATCACAGATGTGCTTGATTTTCTCAAATGGAACCGTCTTGGAATTGCACCTGAAATCTGGATGAGCGTTGTGCTGGTCGCAGTGTTGATCATAGCAGTTTTGATGAATTTTACCCGGCGGGATGTGGCTTATGCGGCGGTCTTGCTCTGGGCGCTGGCAGGCATTACCGTGAAACAGGCGTCTGTACCGGCCGTTGTAATTCCTACCTGGATTGCCTTTGGTTTGGTGTTGCTGACACTGGCGGCAGCCTATATACCGAGGAAACCTGGACTCAAAATTGGGACAACGGGCTGAAAAAGCACCCCTAATCCCCTATACGCATCCCGAACGAACCAGATTTTTTGGGTAGAGACCAATCGCAAACCCAGATTATTTTCAAAGGAAGATTACGATGGCAAAAGTAACGCTGAACGCTCCAGCTCCTGATTTCACCCTGCCGGATTTTCAAGGCAGATCATTCCGTCTTTCTGATTTTCGGGGAAGATTGAATGTTCTGCTGGTATTCAATCGCGGTTTTGTCTGACCATTCTGTCAGCAACACATGGCGCAGTTGCGCCTGGACTATTCAGAATTTGTCAAACAACAGACCCAGCTAGTTGTTCTGGGGCCAGAAAATGCCTCAGCCTTTGCTGAGTATTGGGAAAAGCACAAACTGCCATTCATTGGCCTGCCAGACCCGAAGGCCAGTGTGTTGAAATTATATGGGCAGGAGGTCAACCTGTTCAAGATGGGGCGGATGCCCGCGCAGGTGATCATCGATAAAGCCGGTATGGCGCGTTTTGTGTATTACGGCCATTCGATGTCAGATATTCCAAAGAATGACCAGGTTCTGGCATCCATCAACAAGATCAACGCTGGCCAGGCGGAAACGCTGGCAGTCGCGGGTTGAAAAATAAAAGGGAAAGGGCTTAAAGCCACTTCCAACGTACCGGGGGCACGCTCCGGTCTTTCCAGATCAGGCCCTTGATTATGGTGAGCCTGGCGGATTGAAAAGCAGCCAGGCCAATGAGGAGCATGATGAACGGGTAAAGGAAGGCCAATCCAGGAGAAATCTTCAGCTCGATGAATGGTATGACCCAGAGGAGCACACTGAGCCCGATACAGGCTGCCAGCTCCAAACCCAGGGCTGCCGACGCGTTGCCAGATAGCCAGAGAGCGAAGACCACCCAAGGTTCTAAAAACATCATTTCCATCCACACATAAGCAAAAGTGAATGGGACCAGGCGGTGATGAAAGACGGCAAACAAGTTCTTGCTAAATCCGGTAAACGCATCCCGGCCACCAGCATACATCCTGCAATAAATGAAGTTGCTGACTGGCAAAACACGCCAGCGCAAGCCAGCCGCTTGAATTTTCCGTGCTAAAAGGAAGTCGTCAAGAACGATATCCTTTATCGCAAGATGCCCGCCAATCGCGAAGTAAGTTTCACGGCGAAAACACATCATTTGTCCAACCGCATGAGTTAGGAACGGCCATCGCAGCTGGTAGGCAAAACCCAGCGGATAAAAACAAAGAGTCGCCCATGAAAAAAATGGCACAAGTAACCGTTCCCCCCAGCTATCCAACACCTGCCTGGGGTAGCCTGTAACCAGGTCTGCCTGTTCGCCAATCAAAGCCATTACGATATTCCGTACAGCCGCAGGCTGGAAAACAGTATCCGCGTCGGTGAAAAACAATAGGCCTCCAGATGCTGCCTGTGCCAGCTGCGCGCAGGCCCAATTCTTTCCAACCCACCCGGCTGGAAGTGGTTTTCCAGCCAGAACAGTTAACCGGGGAGATCGCTGGCCAAACTGCTGCAGGATTGCCAATGTACGATCCGTCGACTGATCATCCAGCACCAAGAGCTCGAAATCGGGATAATCCTGCGCCAGAAGTGAACGGAGACAATTGGTAATATTGGCTTCTTCATTGCGGGCAGGAATGAGAATAGACACTTTTGGCCAGGAGATAGGGAAAGGCTGATTGGCTGTGCGGTGCAGGATCAGGATGTTGCTTAGCACGATCCCCAGGACCGCAATTTGAAAGCCAATAAAGCCCTCGATCAGGTTATGGGTGAAATAGACTGCCAGTTTATTGCCCCTCCTGCTCCGTAGAAAAAAGATGATTAATCCAGGAGCGAAATTGAGGTGGTTGCTGCAAATCCTGGCGATGCGTCCACAGCAAGATAATGGTTTCACCGATCCAGGTGGTGAAGAGGAAAGGATCCGGGAGCCAAATCATTATCGCAACGAAAAGGCCAGCCAACCCGATCACAATTGCCCAGCCAGGCGTCATCATCACCAGGAGGCCGAAAGCAACCGACACAATCGCAACTGAAGAAGCTTTCCAAATAGTCAAGCCGATCCATACCCCCAGGGCTGTTGCCAGTCCTTTGCCGCCGTGAAACTTTAGAAAGGGCGAAAAAACATGCCCCAGAATAGGCGCGATTGCAATGACCGCCATAGGCGCTCCGCGGATACCCAGGCTGTGATAAGCGATCCCGACCGGCGCGGCTGCCTTAGAGACATCCATCAGCAGGACCAGGAGAGCCAGATGCCTATTCCCGGCCCGGTACACATTAGTAGCGCCTGGATTCCGATCGCCGTACTGCCGGATATCCACGCCTTGAAAAAGTTTCCCCAGCCAGACTGAAAAGGGTATGGCACCGCACAGAAATGCAAACCCGGCATACATGATCCATTGGGTGCTGTTCATCCAGCACCTTCAGCCTTGGATGCGCCTGGATCCAGGTAACGGAGAATTGCTTTGGTTGCCACATTTCGGCTCTTTGCGGGTCGCTTCATCTGGATCTGGCCGACGTTTCCGGCCCGGGTGTATACCCAACGCTGGAGATCGGCAAGCTGCACCAGTGTCTTGGCAAAATCCCGCTGGTAACAGTCTCGTTGGCAGGTGGTCTCTGCCGCCCAGAGCAGACCGCAAACCTCGCCAAAAGGGTTCTTTTGACGAATCAGGTGCGCGGCGGCAGCATAGTTTTTGGCTTCCATAGAATGACCTTTCAGAATTGCATCTGCCAGAAGCTTAATTTTCTCCTCAATGAGTTCTTCAACGCGATGGTGCAATCGTTAATTATTTGTACCAAATAATTATAAAACTTCTTCCAGTAAATAGGTTTATGCATGGCTTGCCGACCACTCCGACAGTCCAACCGATCTGCAGCCCGGGTATGTGAAGTGTATATTTCTCTATACACCCCGCCAGACTTACCCAGAATCAACAAGGTGGCTACTACAGTCTTCTTGGGAACCTCAAGGCCAGCATAATAGGAATGGACAACTACTATCTCAACCTCTCCTATCCCAATATAAGCTGGCATGGGTACCCGGTCAGTAAGACTCTAACTTGTGTGCTTTGGAGATAGGACAAGATATAGAAGCATGGCTGGAGAATCCTCGAGCAGCCCAGCCTGGCCAGGATCAAGAAAAAATTCTCCAGCCGTCGTGCCGCTGGAGAAAATTCAAATTGTGTAAAGGCAGAAGTTTTGTTGGTCTGCCTGGGTGAAATACTCACTTTGTACGTAGGCGGATGGCTGAAGGAGCAGCCCGAGCCAGATGAGGATGGATTAAGAGTCCGGATAAAGGCTTGACAATTGTTCATGTTTTGTATACAATATTGTCGTATTATGTATACAAAATATATACAACCTGTTGAGCTATACAGAAATTATTCATTGCAAGGGCATGAAAAGGCCAGATTGGAAATTTTCAGGAGAGAAAATGAAGCTGCCAAATGTTATCGGTTCCAATTTGCTCCGGCAGAAGGTTGAATTGCCGGCTGACCTGTGTGGGGAGTTAAATCTTCTGTTCATCGCTTTTTATCAATGGCATCAGATGGAAGTGAACTCCTGGGTTCCTTTCGTCCGTGAACTCGAGCAGACCCAACCTGGGTTTTATTATTACGAGTTACCAACCATCCAGCAGAGGAATGTTCTCGCACAGAAATTCATCAACGAAGGGATGCGAGCCGGCATTCCCGATCCAGCCACCCGCGAACGCACCATTACGTTGTATATCGACAAAAAGGCATTTCATGAGTGCGCTGAACATGCCTGACGAAGATCACATCTACGTCTTATTAACGGACCAGGCTGGCAATGTACTTTGGCGGGCACGTGGAGAAAGAACCCCGGAAAAAAGCTCGTTGCTCCGGTACTCGATCGAGGAATTTCTTCTCCTAGTCGAGCCTGACTGAAACCTGTGTAACCCTCGCTTCACATCGATAGATCGTCCATTTTAGGATAACTTTACCAAGGAAAGGACTGAATAATTCATGACTACCCAAACCCTTTTGTCAGGTGCTGCTTCCACGATGAAGGATTTTGTGGTTTCTGAGGAATTTGTTGAGCCAACCGGTTTGGACTTTCCGGATGGCAGTATTCCTTATGCGGTGAAAGATATTTTGCGGGAGATTGGGGAAGACCCCGAGCGGGAAGGTTTGCTCAAGACTCCAGAACGCGTTGCCCGGATGTATGCGGAAATCACAGCCGGCTACCAGATTGATCCGGTCCAGTTGGTCAATGGGGCTTTATTTGACGTGGATTATAGTGAAATGGTGCTGGTAAAAGATATCGAGTTTTACAGCATGTGCGAGCATCATATGCTGCCGTTCTTCGGGCGCGCTCACATAGCATACATACCCACTGGTAAGGTCATTGGATTGAGCAAAATCCCACGGATCGTGGAAATGTATACCCGCCGTTTGCAGGTTCAGGAACGCATGACAGCGCAAATTGCCAACTTTTTGCAGGACTTGCTTCACCCGCAAGGCATAGCTGTGGTGGTGGAGGGCTCTCATATGTGCGCAATGATGCGCGGAGTGAAGAAATCCGAAACAAATATGACCACTCGCACCATGCTGGGCGCTTTCCAGGAAGACACCGCGCTGCGCAGTGAGTTACTGGCGATGATTACGAAACCATACTATCGCGATTGATAGCATCCAGCCTTCTCGCGGGAATGAGCCTACCTTGGGTTGAATGACCAAGTGGTACATGCAGGAGATACAAAGCCTGAAGGGGGTGAATGCCACGTCACAGGTACGCACAGTTTTTCGGGATCATCAGAAGACACAGGATGATGGAAACAGCAGCCAAAAAATATCGGCGGCGCACACCGGCGACAGTTGCACCGCGCGCAACCGCAGATGTGGTAACTGGGCTAACGAACAGACTAACCAATAGACTTCCCCATTGGGGCATCTTCGTTTGTACACCCTCGCTGAAGGTCATACCCAGTCAGGTAACCTGTGCAGAAACGTGAACTCGGGGCAGACCGGACGCTTAGTGCTGCTCTACTTGTCCTGTTACCTACTGCCCAACACGTGGTTTTCATCAAACAATCGCAACCAATGCAAAAAACAGGACAAATACGGCAATCATGACTCCAATAACAATGGAATAATTTTTGGGATTAATTTGTCCATTTCGATCTAATTTTCTGATTAATGGGAATAAGCGCCAATAAAAAGAAATAGTTGCAAAGCATAAGGCCACAAGGCTTATTCGTTGTAGATCAGAATTTCCTAACAAGATAATCACTCCCAGGAGGGAAAGGAAAATTAATTTTGCCCCGGCCACCCAAAAGACAAGATATCTGACGAAGTCGTGGATTTCTGGATCCTGTTTGGATTTTTCCCAGGCGGAAAAAACACCCACTGCATTGGCGTACTTTGATCCAGGTGCAAAATACAGGGCCAGAACATTGGAAAACTCCAGTAACATGAACGCCAGAATCACAATTGTTGCAAACATGTAATGGTCTCTCCTGGTAAGGATGGTTTCGTGAGGCGATCAAAGAATAGTAAGTTAACGTTTTAATCTTTTCTTTGACTGTTTCATAATCTCTTGGGTTGCATACCAGCCTGTTAACATGGCAATGGGTACGCCTGCAGGGGAATACGCCCACTGCCCTGCTTGATAAATATTTGGAACCGGGGTAAAAACAGATTTTGGAATATCTTTCAATTGATTGACTACTGGAGGTTTTGTTTCAAATGACCATCCAGTAATCGCCCCTTCGGAACTTCCAGATACCTTATTGATTGTCAGAGGTGTAGACGAAAACTTGAAGAGGATATCTTCATCCATGTTCTTATAAATCGTTTGTGAAAACATATCGATGATCTGGTTTTCCATCGTTTTCTTAAATTCGTCATACCAGCCGGCTTTTTCGACTTTCACCATCACATCATAATCAAACAGACAGCTTATCATCAGCCCGGTTTGCCCTTCAGGCGCCATGCTGCCATCCCGGAGGACAGGGACAGAAATTTCGTAGGTATTTAACTTGATATATTTTTTTAGCCAATCAAGTATCTCGATTTTTGATTTTTTATCAAAATCCTCAATCAGACACTGTCTTTCTTGCCGATTCGTCTCTCCCAATCCTTGCTTTGATGGCGTGTAGAACACATGCGCGCCACCGTTTTCCTGAAAATAGGAAGGTGGACGATTGACAGCAATAAATAGAATAAAGATTGATTCCGCCCCTTTGGAAGAAAGAATTTGATGTGCCTCAGATTCAATTCTGCGGGTAGTTTTTGTATCTAATCCGATTGGATTGAGGCATCGATACAGTGTTTTCAAATCTGCTGCCCAAATCAAATGATCATACGGATAACAACAACCTTCCGAATCAATAAGTTTTGATTCAGAAGGAATTACTTCCACTATATGTTTATTAAGTTTGATGTCTCCACACCAGCTCAGAATTTTCTCTTTCAAAAGATGATCTAATGCACCAGTTCCACCCATTGGATAAAAATAATCGAGGTACACATAAAAATATCCCAAAGCGAAATAGGTCGGCGTTTTTCGAAAAAAATGTTGGGTCAAAATATCGATTAATGACTGGTTTTCAGATAAACTCTGAAGAAATACTTCCATTGGCATATTGAACTGATTAAACTTACTTAATGCATATAAAAACTTGAATGTCCAGGGGATCAATTTTATAAATATGAATTTCTTATCGCTCATAACGTCGCCAAAATTCGGATTGTCAAATTCATATAACACCTTGTTATATCCAGACAGCTGATAAATGTAGGATATTATTTTTCCGATATCATCCTCGTTTTCAGGGTACAGATGGATTAGTATTTGTTTATATTTCTGTAAATCGTCCATCGCATTCACCTGGAACAGCTGATCTTCAATACCAATCGAAATTCTATTTTCTAAAAAATCCCAGTGAATTCCTAGATCCTTAAACATTGGCTTCACAATCCCGGAGTTTACAAAAGCCCTTGGGCCAGAATCAAAGTAAAATCCATCTCTCTCAAAAGTACCTAATAATCCCCCGGTTCTATCGTTTTTATCTAAGAGTAAAACGCCGAAATTTTTTCGGCTTAAATAAGCAGCAGCAGTTAATCCTGCCATTCCTGCACCGACAATTACAATTTTCTTATTTCCAGTTTCCATTAAAACCACCTAATTCAAGACTTATCATCCACAATTTTTCTGCAGCGTCTTTGTCCAATGCTGGAGGAGCCGGCTCTTCCTCAGTAGTGAGATTAAAAAACCTGCCGGATATTCCTTCAACTTCAGCGGAAACGCCTAAATAATAGAGGGCTTCTGCAGAAATACTTGCAGGCCGTGCAGTACTATCAACAAATACTCGTTTTAAAAATTTATAACCTTCACCGTTGTTTTGCCCGCTGTTGGTTCTTACGTTACCA
>DATKKB010000128.1:0-29114 GCA_035543095.1 Anaerolineaceae bacterium
CAGCCCACAACAACCCCCAAAAACCTTTCCCCAGACTTGCGTTATTTCATAAGGATAAGGAGAGAGTAGATATGGCAAAAGTCAAGATCACCAAAGGCAAGTTCAATGGCATGAATGCCGTAGCCGACGCACACGGTGTGATTGCCGCTGTCGCGATTGACCAGCGCGGCAGCCTCCAGAAATCGATCACCAAGGCCAAGGGCTCTGAGGCCACCGGGGCCGATCTGAGCGAATTCAAAGTACTCGTTTCTGAATTGTTGACGCCTTACGCCAGCGCAATTCTACTGGATCCGGAGTACGGGCTGGAGGCAGTCAAACACCGCGCCAAGAATGCGGGCGTTTTTCTGGCCTACGAAAAGACCGGATACGACGCAACGGTTAAAGGACGCCTGCCTGATCTGCTCCCAGAATGGTCGGTGAGGCGCTTGATTGCCGCCGGAGCCGACGTAATCAAAATCCTTCTTTACTATGATCCGGACGACGACCCTGGAACCAATACGATCAAGCATGCTTTCATCGAACGAGTGGGGGCAGAATGCCGGGCCTATGACATGCCTTTTTTCCTGGAGCCGATCTGCTACAGCGACGCCATCGGCGATGAAAAGAGTATTGCGTTCGCAAAAGTGAAACCTGACAAGGTAACAAAATACATGCAAGAATTTTCGCAGCCGCAATACGGGGTCGACGTGCTCAAGGTGGAAGTGCCGATCAACATGCGATTCGTGCAGGGGGCGCTCGCCAACCCGGACGGGCAGGTGGCTTACACGCGCGAACAGGCCAAGGAAGCCTTCCGCACGGCGGCTGCTGCGACCACAGTTCCTTTCATCTACCTGAGTGCTGGTGTGACCGACGAGGTTTTCCGCGAAACGTTGGAGCTGGCAGCCGAAGCTGGAACGCCGTTTTCGGGCGTCTTATGCGGGCGCGCTACCTGGCAGGATGGTATCCCAGAATTCGGCAAGGGCGGCGCGGCAGCCTTCAGCGGCTGGCTGAAGACGCAGGGCGTTCAGAACGTCCAGGCGTTGAATGCAGTCCTTGCAAAAGGCGCTAAACCCTGGTGGGATTTCTACGGCGGTAAGGCGAATATCGAGGTCGTGTAACAGATTATTAAAACCGGAGAATTCTGACGTCTCGTGCGGCTAAAATTCCCCGGCTTTAATTTCTGGGCTTATCTTTTTAAGGATTGATTGTTGCTGACGAAAGAATGGTGTCCAGCTCGTTCAGCTCGGCATCGGTGGCAAACTTCATTTCGACCAGCACCAGGTAAGCCTGCGGATCCGAAATAGGACGGACCGCCAATACAAGTGCGTTGGTTTTTGGTGTGCCGCAGCGGGTATAAACGATACTCTGGCCCTCGTAAGTACCGTCGTTGTAGTTCTTGGCCGTTGCAGGCTGGCATTCCGAATAAAAACTGGATACGCCCACCAGCAGGTTGTTATACCCGCCGATGTTTGCCCAATCCCGCGAGGTGGCGATGAAAATGCCCTTTGTGCCCCATCCATTGGAGTAATTCTTAACGTTGGGAGAGGCCGTCAGGGTCTGGGCAGTGAAATCATAGGAACCGCCGCCGATGTTCCAGGTGTTTTTCCAGGCGCTGCCGTCGTACTCCCAATCCGAAGGAACTTCCATCGAGATCACGTTCGAGTCGTCCGTTACTTTGGTAGTAGAACTCCCGGATTGAGGAGTGCTGCTGCTTCCAGTGCTGCCGTAAGTTCCTGTTACAGTCAACTGGCGGCCGTTGAGCTGTCCTTCCAAAATTTCCTGGGTCTGCCACCGCAAGACATTCAGGGTCAACGTATCCGTCGCCTTGTGAGAGCGTAAAATCTGGCAGTAATCAGACATCGTCCCATCGGTACCCAACACCAGGCCTTCCAACTGGACGATGATGTCACCAGCCTTCAATCCGGCTTTATCAGCCGGGGTGCCACTCTTGACGGAGGAGACCCAGACGCCCGACAGTTTTTTGTCTTCAGTGATGATCACCTGGCCGTTAACGCCTATTGAGGTCACGTCGTTACCGGCTTCGAGATCCTTTAATACCTGGTCTGCCTCGGCCCGAGCTATAGCAAAATACTGGTTGCTGCTGTTCGAAGCAAAATTGATTCCGACCACTTTGCCGTCCTTGTCAACAAGCGGGCCGCCCGAGTTGCCCGGGTTGATGCGCGCATCATGCTCGATCACGCTCCCGATCGAAGCCCAGTTGGTATTGCCGTCGGCTTTGGCTTTGGAGACAATGCCCTTGGTAAGCGTGAATTCCGGATCACCTAGCGGATAGCCGGCAGCATAGATATCCAGGCCAACGTTAGGGGTGCCTTCATGCCACTGCAGGTAGGGGAAGTCGCTGCCGTTGATCTTGATCACGGCCAGGTCGGAGCACTCCGAAGCGCCCAGCACCTTGGCGCTGTAAACCTTATCCTTATTGCCGCCGACCCAGACTTTCAGCAAGGCCGCGCCGGTTACAACGTGGTTGTTGGTAACTGCGATGCCGGATGGGTCGATAATAAAGCCAGAGCCTCGGCCGGCTCCGTTGACTACCATACCGACCTGAGGATCGATGAAAGTGCCATCCGATTCGATCTGAACTGTTGCGTTTTTTACGTCCTCCAGGCTCGTGACGGCGTTCTTAGGAGTTGCCGGGGCGCTGGTATTCGTTGGCAGGGGCGGCTTGGTCGGCTCAGCGGTTGGCGCGGTGGTTGCGGTTGGTTTCGGAGCCTCGGTAGTGGCAGCCGGGGCGCTGGGGGCGCAGGCTGCCAGAACAGTCAGTAAAATTACGATGATTACCAAAGTTCGATAGAGTTGATTCTTCATACCTTTCCTCCTTGGACAAATTAGCCTTTTGATTAATTGGTTTTTTCATCTGCAGGATCGCCTTTGGCAATCCTTTGATCCAGAAAATTCTTTAATTGCTGCAGGTCGGCAAAGGTAAACGATTCGCCCGTGCGCGCATCTTGCAGTGAGACCTGCCAGCGCGGCGGCTTGCTGTTCACCCTCCAGACGCGTAACAGGTAAGAAAAATACAAGTCCGATTTTTGTTCTGAAAACATCAATAAGGGTCTCCTTTTCCCATAACAGCGGCAGGTGTTTTGATTTTGATTGAGCCCGCCAAACAAAATGCTGCGAATATCGATCCAGAATTAAAGATTAAGCTTCTATTAATCTATCAGGGAATCGTCAACAAATCGTCAAATAGGATAAATTTACACTTAATAATTTTGTAAGGGGTTTTCAGGCAATTTTTATTGACTAACGGGCTCATTTCTTGCAGTCGGTTTGCCATTGAAATTCCATTCTGCTGCGTAATTAAGAGAAGAATTGTATAATTATTTAAAAGCAGTCTTTCAGGGAAGGATAAAAGTTGGGCCGCTTAATCGTAGACCTGATCGGACAGTTTAAGACATCCCTCGATGGGCGTGAACTTGACCTGGGCTACAATAAAGTGCGGGCTTTGTTAGCCTACCTGTTGGTTGAAAGCCACCGCAGCCACGCCCGCGACGAGGTGGCAGCTTTGCTCTGGCCCGACAGCCCCGAAAAAACAGCCCGGAAAAACCTGCGGCAGGCCCTGACTACCTTGCGGACGGCGGTCCAGGATGAGATGGCTGAGCCTCCGTTTCTGCTCATCACGCGTGAAACGCTCCAGTTCAATTTATCCAGCGATTTTTCCTGCGACGCCGTCCAGTTTGCAGAATGGATCGGCCAATGCGAGGCGCATGGCCACCGGAACCTGGAAACGTGCCCGGCCTGCAGCGAGCGCCTGGGGCGCGCTGCCGGACTATATAAAGGAGACCTGCTCACGAATCTTTCGATCCCGGACAGCTTGCCATTTGAAGAGTGGCTGCTGCTGGCGCGTGAGCGGCTGAGGCTGCAAATGATCGACGCCCTCGGGCGCCTGGTAGCAACCAGCGAAAAGAGCCGGGACGATGAATCTGCGCTGCAGTACGCCCGCCGGCGAATCATTCTCGACCCATGGAGCGAGGACGCTTACCGCGCTTTGATGCGCATCCTGGCAAGGCGCGGCCAGCGCACGGCAGCATTGGCAGAATTCGAGCGATGTAAACGGGTCCTGGCGGATGAATTGGGGGTTGAACCTTCCGCAGAAACGCTCATCCTTTTCGAGCAAATCCGCGCAGACAAAAGCAACCAGGTCCAACCTCCACCGCTCGGAATAGAATTCCAACTCCAGCCTCAATTCCCCAGTCCCCTGACTGGATTAATCGGGCGCGAAAAAGAGACTGCGGCTTTGCTTGGAATCTTAAAAAGGTCGGGGGTGCGTTTGGTAACCCTCATGGGACCTCCTGGAGTTGGAAAGACCAGGCTGGCCCTGCACGTTGCCAGCGCGTTGGCGGCGGATTTAGAAGAAAAGATCTATTTTATTTCGTTCGTCTCTGCTGCCGGTCCGGCGCAGGTAGTACCGATGGTGCTGCAGGCATTCGGCTTGAGCGAGGTCGGATCTCTTTCGCCGGTCATAAAATTGGTTCAGGTTGTAGGGGACCGCAGCATCCTGCTCATCCTGGATAATTTTGAGCACGTATTGGATGCTGTTCCCGCCCTTGTGGATGTTTTGCGGGCCTGTCCGAAACTTAAAATCCTGATTACATCGAGAGCGCCGCTCAACCTGAGAGGAGAACAGCGTTACGTGTTAAATCCGTTGGCGCTGCCGGATCCTTATTACGCTCCAGACCCTGATCTTTACATGACCAGCCCGGCTGTCCAAATGTTCGTTGAACGAGTTCAGGCCTTCTCACCCGAATTCAGCCTGACTTCGAAAAATACAGAAACCGTGGCCACCATTTGCAGGCTGTTGGATGGGCTGCCGCTTGCGATTGAGCAGGCCGCGGCATCCATCCGGTTAATGTCTCCCCAGCGCCTGTTGGAACAAATGACAGGCTCCAGCGGGGCGATGCTCAAAATCTTAAGAGATTGGGCCCGGGATGGAGACAGCCACCACAATACATTGCTGCAGGCATTTCAATGGAGTTACGATCTGTTGAATCCCGGGGCGAGGCTGCTTTTTGGCCGGTTATCGGTTTTCAAAGGCGGCGGCACCCTGGAAGCCATCGATGCGGTCTGCAACGTGGGGGATATCCAATTGGGCAGCATGGAGAGTATGGCAGCGCTCTTAGATAACAGCCTGATCCAAAAAGAACAAGGTCCAGACGGCGAATATTACTTCAGGATGATGAACACCCTGCGAGAATTCGCCCTCGGCCGGCTCGAAGCCAGCGGAGAGATCGCCGGATTAAAGCAGCGCCACGCCGATTATTACCTGACCTTTGCAAAGTTGGCCGAGCCCGAGTTGACCGGGCGCGACCAGGTAGCCTGGCTGGACCGGGTAGAACGAGACCTGGATAACCTGCGCGCCGCCCTGGATTGGACTCTGGATGCTTCGCCCGACCAGGCATTGCAGCTTGCAGTAGCTTTATTTCCGTTCTGGCACACTCGATCGCTGTTGAATGAAGGTAGGAGATACCTTAATCGGGCAGTAGAGGCCAGCCCCACGGGGTCGTCTTTGCGCGCCCGGGCCATGGCCGCGGCCGGGCTGCTGGCCCAACGCCAGGGCGATTACCTGGAGGCTGAGACGCTGGCGGCGGATAGCGCTGCATTCTGCCGAAGCCAGGGCGACCGCCTTGGATTGGCTTACGCCATGAATAACCTGGCAATCGTCCTGATGTCCATTGGGGAAAATCAACGCGCCCTGCAAAATGCGAATGAAAGCCTGGCATTGTGCCAGGAGCTGGAATTTCAAGCTGGGATTGCACTCGCCCAAATGGTGATTGGCCAGATCGCGTTGAATGAAGCCCGGCTGGCCGAAGCCCGGCAGCTTCTTGAAATCAGTCTGGCCTTCTGGCTTGAAAATGGCGATTTGAAAAATGCAGTCCTTTGCCAGATCAACCTCGGGCGTGTGTACCTGGCGCTGGCCAATTATGCCCAGGCATCCAGCCATCTTGAAGATAGTCTCAAGCTCTGCCGCAGGGTTAAGGATCGGCAGTGGGAGCTGGTAGGCCTGTGGAATCTGGCGGAGATCCATTTGCGCCAGGGAAAATACGAAGAGGGTGCTCCCCTGTTAATCGTTTGCCTGGAACAGGCTCGCCGCCTGGGAGACAGGTTTTTTGAAGCAGTTTCGCAGACTCGCCTGGGGTTAGTCTCCTTGCAGCGGGCTGATTATAACGAAGGTACCCGGCTTTTCAATCTAGGCCTCGATCTTGGCCGCCAGATCGGTTCAGACTGGATCGTGGCGGATGCAAAGGTCAACCTGGGATATGCTTCGCTTTTGACCGGGGAATTTCAAAAAGCAGAAAAGATACTGAAGGAAAGCCTGGAATTGTTTCTGGCACTGGGCGAGCGCGGCGACCTGGTCATGAACCTGGAACGGCTGGCGCAGTCTCATCTGTTGCAGTCTCGCTACAAAACGGCTGTTCGTTTGCTTAGCGCTGCTGGCGCCTGGAGGGCAGCTAATAACGAGCCTGTGCCGCCCGATTACTGCCGTGAGCTGGAATATGCCCAGGCTTATTTAAGAACTCAATTGGGGGTGGAGGAATATACCCGAGTTTGGAACGAGGGACAGGCCATTACTTTGGAGAATGCTGTTGAAGCAGCCTTGATTCCGGATTTTTAGCTAATTGTGCTACTGGCAGTTTTTAGGCTGCGGGCGTGGTGTGAAAATCTCGATGCTGACAGCCAGCCAGGTAGTTTCTTCCTGGTAATAGCATAACAAAGGTTTACCTAAATAATTGATTTGAGCGTTGTTTTCTTCAGAAAAGGCCGAGCTTCGATCCTGAAGCTGGGTTGGCTGAGGGTAAGTGACTATCACGCCGAAGCGTTTGTCCTTTAGATCCTGTTTAAATTTATTGTAATAACTCTGGTTGTCCGTCATGGCCATCTCGAGCATAAAGACTGTCTCATATTCGGTGACCATTTTGGTGGAAGGGAAATAGCCGAATGTGATCAACTGCTTGTTATCAATGAACAGCACTTCTTTGCCTTCATTCCTTGCCAGAGAAATATATTGGCGAATACTGTTCAGAGCCTGGTCTACTGAGTTTTGATTGGGATAAAAAGAGGGCAGAGATAACATTAAGGTAAAAAATACCGGTACTGCAATTAACCCGACCGTTACCGGTACAGGAATGTGGAATGACCTGTTCTCGACATTTTTATCTACCCGGATCCGTTCAAAGTAAATGTAGCCTGTCACTATGGCCAGCAAGAACCAAAAAGTATCCAGGTTGTGAATATTCGAACCGCCGCCAATTTTGACGCTTACGACGATGCCGCCGGCAAAAAAGCCTGCCAGGGTCAGCAAAATACCGGCCTTTCGCCACAAATTAAATTGCGGTCCTTGTTTAACCAACCAATAAACGATCAAAGAGATCGCAGGTAATGCTGCAAGCAGCACTGTCGGCAGCACTCCCCATTGATTTGTGGAGCTGGGCAGCAGGCGGTACCATAACAAGGGGGATTGAAGGGCGGTCGCCGTGGTTGATGTGCCGATGCCTGAGATCAGGTTGTAGCCGGAGAATGCAGCTACAGCCGCAGCCAGGCCGGCCCCCACCCATGCTGCCGGTTTCCATAGATAGCGCCACCAGGTCTCTCCAGAAATGGGCGTTTCCAGGAAGAAAAGCAGGGCTGCGGTGATTCCGGGCATTGGAAACCAATTCACCCGGCAGATGCCGGCCCAGGCCGAGCTCAAGACAACGGCCAGCATCGAACGCCAGAAATGCTTTCCATTAAGAAACAACACCACACCTGCCACCGATAAAAGCAGCTCGTAGTAAATGGGCGCCTGTAACCAAAAGATAAATGCCCAGGCGGCAAATAAATAGGAAAAGAGACGCCTGGCCAGTCGCAGCCGGCGCGCCAACATGAAGGCGGTCAGCCCGGTGCAGGCGACCCACAGGAAGCTGGCCCACAAGCGGTTGATCCAGATTTGCGGCTCCGGCAGGAAGAACGGCACGGTGCCGAGCAGCCCGCGGGCCGGGTTAAACAAAGGCAGGTCTGCCGAAAAACCGTAAAGTTTACGGGCCAGAAACAGCGACGAATAGAAGTAATTTGAGGTTTCCGACCAGTCGAGCGAAAAAGGATAGTTCGTAATACGCGGCAGGTAAGATACGATTCGAAATACGACCGCCAGAATCAGGAGGCTGGCAATCCCTGCAATAAACCGAGTCCAATTGGGTTTTAATTGAACGATACAGGCGTAACTTGCCAGGCCGAATATCCAGAACAAGAAAATCCGGGCAAACAGGCCGGTCATAAGGTTGGGCACAAGCCCAACAAGAAGATAGCCAAACAAGACCAGGCAGGCCAGGTAAAGTAAATAAGTCCAATTTCCGAGTTTCTTAAGGAAAAGTCCAACCCTGGCGAACCCGGTTATGATGAATTTGCCGGGCCGGACAAGGCTTAAGAAAGCCATCAACCACAAGGCTCCAGGGATTAATGCTATCAACGTGATCCCGAGGCGCCACTTGGACGATAAATCCAGGTAGCCAATCGCGCCAGTTAAGTTTTTGATCTCGAGGTAGGCAGCGAGACTCAGGATGGCAGTGATAAATAAAACGCCGCGATAAATCCAACTATTTTGGTCGATGTGTGTTCTTCGAAGATCCATTGACTTTCGTTTCCGTCCCAAAAGTAACAACCATAAACGCCCGCAAGATTGGGTTGCAACCTGGTTTTTTTCCCCGGTCCTATTTTATCACTCAGGGGACATTCCCTTTAAATTTCCGGATCTGTTTTTTCATTAAACAATCTTTCGTTTTCCCTTTATAATAACTTATTGGTGTGTCGAAGGTGAAATTAATCTTTGTAGTAATGACTTTAGTCGTTGCCATTGAACAGTAACGACAAAAGTCGTTACTACGAAGTTCTATTTTGACAATAGACAGACCATTACGGAAATTCTCAGTGATTTGAGCGGAGGAAGTTTGCACAAACTACACCATGCTGCATCCGCTTGAGAAAATACAGCCTCGCGAGATTAACCTACTTCAAATCAAACCCGGAGTCCTGAAATGGACGACCACCTGTCATTATCTGTAATTGTGCCAGTCTACAACGGGGAGGGGAACTTGCCTGAATTGGTCAGGCGGTTGGCGCAAATACTGCCCGAAATTGCGAGTGAATACGAATTGATCCTGGTAGATGATGGCAGCCGCGACCAGAGCTGGGCGCTCATCACCCGCCTGGCGGAACAAAACTGTTGGGTCCATGGAATCCACCTGATGCGAAATTTCGGCCAGCATAATGCGCTGTTGTGCGGCATCCGGGCTGCAAAATATGAGCTTGTCGTAACCATGGATGATGACCTTCAAAATCCGCCCGAAGAGATTGATAAGCTCCTGCGCAAGTTATCAGAAGGCTACGATGTAGTTTACGGCAAACCCCTCCAGGAACAACATGGCCTGTGGCGCGACCTGGCATCCCAGATTACCAAGATTGCCTTGCAGGGAACAATGGGTGCGGAAACTGCCCGCAACGTGAGCGCATTTCGAGCGTTTCGCACGCAGATCAGGGAGGCCTTTGCGAGTTACCTGGGACCCTTTCCTTCAATTGATGTTTTACTGACGTGGGGAACAACTCTATTTTCGGCGATCGAGGTACGCCACGATCCACGGCAGGCCGGGGTATCCAATTATACCTTTCGAAAACTGGTCCAGCATGCGCTCAACATGATGACAGGCTTTAGCGTTTTACCGCTCCAATTTGCAAGCCTGACCGGATTTACTTTTACGTTATTTGGCTTGCTGGTGCTTATCTATGTCGTGGGGCGTTACCTTGCCGAGGGAGGCGCAGTCCCGGGCTTTCCCTTCCTGGCATCGATCATTTCGATCTTCTCTGGGGCGCAATTATTTGCGCTGGGGATTGTCGGTGAATACCTGGCGCGCATGCATTTCCGTCTCTTAGACCGGCCGGCTTATATCGTCCGGGCGCGCACACCTCAAAGTTAAAATTTGGCGATGGATGCTACTGCTCCGTGTAAGTACCTGGAATGGGATTCGGAATTCTTCCAACGTAGGATTGGCAGGCTGACTGAAAGCCGGCTTACTACGGACGTCATGACACGGGTAAATGAGTGGGCTGCCCGCGAGAGAATTGACTGCCTTTATTTCCTTGCCGACGTGAACGAGGTAAATTCAATCCGGCTGGCAGAGGATAATGGATTCCACTGTGTGGACATCCGGGTGACCCTTGAGCATCGCATCGATCCGGGCTCTACGGCGAACAATCAATTTGCGGAGAATGTCCGCCTGGTGAAACCCGAAGACCAACCTGTGTTATCAGCTATTTCCAGGAACAATTATCTTAACTCCCGGTTTTATGCGGATCCGAACTTTCCGGCGCGGCGGGTGGACGATATGTATGAGGTTTGGACCCAAAATAGCATCAACGGTCAGGCTGGTGCGGTGCTCGTGGCGGAATTCGATAAAAGGCCGGTCGGCTATATTACCTGCCTGTTATTGAACGACGGCAGCGGAAATATTGGCCTGGTAGCAGTCGATCCGAATTACCAGGGCAAATCGATCGGCCGCGCTCTGATGGAAAGCTCGCTCGCCTGGTTTAGATCCAAAAAGGTGTCCTCTGTTTCGATCGTGACCCAGGGCAGCAATATCCGCGCTCAACGGCTGAACCAAAAATGTGGTTTTTATACGAAATCCATGCAAATTTGGTTTCACCGGTGGTTTGAGGCTTCCGGGTAAAACCGCTGGGCATGATTTTTCTTTGCATTCAAAACAGGAAAGGGGCTGGTGATGGCTGCGTGGCGTATACCTTTTAGTAAACCGTGCATTGTTGGTCACGAAGAAAAATACATGGCCCAGGCCGTGTTGAATGGCCAAATATCCGGAGATGGCCCATTCACGAAAAAATGTAATGCCCTGCTCGAAAATGAACTTGGGATTCAAAAAGCGCTACTGACGACTTCCTGTACCCACGCCCTCGAATTGGCAGCATTGTTGTTGGAGATCAAGCCCGGGGATGAGGTGATTGTCCCTTCGTTTACTTTTGTCTCGACGGTCAACGCATTCGTTTTACGCGGAGCGCACCCGGTCTTTATCGACATCCGTCCGGATACGCTGAACATGGATGAACGCCAGTTGGAAAGGCTGATCACGCCGCGCACGCGTGCGATCCTGCCGGTCCATTATGCCGGCGTCGGCTGTGAAATGGGTGCGATCCTGGAGATTGCCAACCAAAAGAACATTGGCGTAGTAGAGGACAATGCGCATGGCTTGTTCGGAAAATACAAAGGAAAATATTTGGGTACGTTCGGCAGCCTGGCCACCCAAAGTTTCCACGAGACGAAGAATTTTACCTGCGGCGAGGGGGGCGCGTTATTAATTAATGACGCAAGGTATATCGAACGGGCTGAGATTCTACGCGAGAAAGGGACAAATCGCAACCGGTTCTTCCGCGGCCTGGTAGATAAATATACCTGGGTCGATATTGGCTCGAGTTACCTGCCTTCGGATATGCTGGCTGGTTTCCTGCTGGCGCAATTGGAACAACGCCAGCGCGTTCAGGAAAAAAGAAAACAAATCTGGCTGACCTATCAAGAGCTGCTTAAGGACTGGGCGCCAAGACACGGCATTGGCCTGCCTTTTATCCCGGCAGACTGCGACCAGCCCTACCACATGTTTTATATGATTTTCCCCTCGCTGGAGCAGCGTACGAACTTGATCGAGTTCTTGAAACAAAAGAGGATTCTGGCCGTTTTCCACTACCTGCCGCTCCATCTTTCGAATATGGGCCGGGATTTCGGGGGGAAAGAAGGGGACTGCCCGGTTTGTGAAGATCTGAGCGACCGCCTGCTGCGGCTGCCTTTTTATTTCGATTTGAAAGAATCGGAGCAGGAAGAAGTCGTAGATGGTATCAAGGAATTTTTTAGAGCCCTGGCATGACCAGAGTCATGATCAATAACAGGGGAATAATGAGGAACGCTCCGATCAAGAACATGATGGCATACAGGCGCGAGTCGCGCCGGAGATGCATGAAGTAAAGGACCACGAGGGCAGCTTTGATGCCTGCCAGGGTCAGAAGAACGGGCACTTTAATTCCGCCTGCGATATAGCTGACAGTAACCTCGATAATCGTGAAGACGACCAACAAAATGAGGACGGTGACGTAGTTGGAACGGGCTTTCTTGGGGGCGGGCGCGTCTTTGATCATTAAGTGCTCCTTAAATCAGATAGAACAGGGTGAACAGGACAATCCATACCACGTCCACGAAGTGCCAATACAGGCCGAAAGTTTCGAGCTCCAGGTGGTTGCGCTGGGTGATTGCGCCAGAACGAATCCTGAACTGGAGCATAATAGACCAGATCACACCGACCAATACGTGGGTTCCGTGAATGCCGGTCAGGGTGAAGAATGGCGTGCCGAAAGTGGATTGGAACCAGATACCCTCGCTGTGGAGGGTGATCCATTCGTAAGCCTGCCCGCTGATAAAGAGCAATCCCAATACGCTGACAGCGATCAAGTAATTGCGCATAGCTTTTCGGTTACCGTTCTCGATCGCTTCCAGTGAGCGTACGACCATGAAACTGCTCAGGATCAGGACGAACGTGTTTATCCCAATCAGGGGGATGCTTAGATGCGCCTTGGCGGCGGCAAAATCGGCCGGACTGCGCAGGCGCAGCATCAGGTACGTCACGATCAGGGTGCTGAAGAAAACTACTTCGCCGCCCAGGAAGATCCATACCCCGAGCTTGGGATTTTCACGTCGGGAAACTGGTGAAAGAGGCGCATTTGTCTCACTCATGCTTTTCCTCCCCTGGCTCTTCCTCTTCTTGCATGCTGAAAATTCGGCTTTCCTGGGCCCAACCGGCGATTCCAGCCAGCACTACGATCACGCCAACGATCGAGACAATCAGGCTGGTAACGACGCCGATGATCATTAAGGTCAATCCACCTGCCAGAATGATTGGCCATATCGAGATTGGGGGATTTGATTCCGGATTTTGTTCCATAAATATTCCCTCCCGCTCAAACAAGGTACAGGGCTGCAAACAAGATGACCCACACGCCGGTCACAAAATACCAGAACCAGGTGCTGGCCTGAACTGCAACCAGGCGCCGAGAGCTAAAATCACCGAGAAACGCTCGCCACAGGACGATTGCCAGCATGATCACGCCTGCCAACACGTGCAGGGCGTGGAACCCGATCAGGGTGAAGAAAACCCCGCCGAAAGCCTGGTCGTTGACCCGCATTCCGCTGTGATTGAATTCAAAAACCTGACCGGCAACAAAGAACAGGCCAAGGACCAGACTGAGGCTGAGCCAGCGCCGGAGTCCGGCCAAGTCATTATTTCGAATGGCCTGCAGCGCCAGCGTCATCGTCCCGGCGCTGATCAGCAGCAGGAATGTATTGGCGGTAGGCAGCGCCAGGCGAGCGAACGGCGCCCCAGTCATTTGCCAGGACGTGAGGCTCACCCGCATGTAAAAATAGGCCGCCAGGAGCGTCCCGAAAAAGATCGTTTCGCTGCCAAGGACGGTGAACAAGGCGGTCAGGGCAGTATTGCCCCGGCGACTGTGAGAAAACTGGGTGGAAGGAGACATGGCTTACCTCTTCTCGTCCGCCATGCCCGGGTGCTTCAGATCCCATAAAGGACGCCGGCCGCGCACGGTGGGAATGGTCTCGAAATTTTCAATGGCTGGGGGGCTGCTGGTCGTCCATTCCAGCGTGAATCCGTCCCACGGATCCACCGGGTGAGTCGCCGGCTGCCTGAAGGTCTTGATGAGGTTGTAAATGAAAAAGAGGAACGATATCGCCACGATGAATCCCCCGATCGTTTCAACGAAATTCCACAGGTCCCAACCCTGGCCGGGCGCATAGGTATAGATGCGGCGAGGCATTCCCAACAAACCGAGCAGGTGCATCGGGAAAAAGACCAGGTTCATTCCAATGAACATCAGCCAGAAATGGATTTTCCCGAGCGTTTCACTGAGCAAGCGGCCCGTGATCTTGGGAAACCAGTAATAAAGGCCGCCCATAATGGCAAATACCGATCCGCCAAACAGGACGTAATGCAGGTGAGCCACCACAAAATAGCTGTCTTCGAGCTGCCAGTCCGCCGGCACGACTGCCAGCTGGATGCCGCTTAATCCGCCGATCAGGAACATTGAGATAAATCCAATCGCAAACAAAAGCGGAGTTTGGAAACGCAGCTTGCCGCCCCACATGGTTCCCAGCCAGGAAAAGATTTTTATGCCGGTTGGTACGCCGATCAAAAAGCTGTCGGCGGAAAAGAAAAGCAGGGAAGTATCCGGCAGGCCGCTGGCGAACATGTGGTGGGCCCATACTGTGAAGCCAAGGGCGCCGATTGCAACGGTCGAATAGGCCACTGTCATGAATCCAAACAAGGGCTTGCGCGAAAAGACCGGCACAATCTCTGAAACCATGCCCATGGCGGGAAGGATCAGGATATACACTTCCGGGTGGCCGAAAAACCAGAACAAGTGCTGCCAGAGCAGGGCATTGCCTCCCTGGGATACGTTGTAGAAATGAGTACCCAGCTGGCGGTCGAGCAGCAATAAGAGCACGGCTACGAGCAAGGACGGAAATGCAAAAACCGAGATAAGGGAGGTGACGAACATCGTCCATACGAACATGGGCATACGTGAAAAGGTCATGCCGGGAGCGCGCAATTGGATGATGGTGACGATAAAATTGATCGCTCCGACAGTCGTTGCAATCCCCAGCATGACAATGCCTAACGACCAGAAATCCATGCCCTTGCCGGGCGAAAAGGCGCTTTCCGTCAGGGGAGCATAGCTGAACCAGCCATTATTCGGGGCGCCGCCGGCAACGAAGCTGCTGTACATAAACAAGCCGCCGAACAGAAAAGTCCAATAGCTGAAGGCATTCAGGCGGGGAAAAGCCACGTCGTGCGCCCCGATCATGAGCGGGATGAGAAAATTGCCAATTCCAATGGCGAACGGCATGACCGCCAGGAAGATCATGGTGGTGCCATGCATGGTAAACACCTGGTTGTAAGTGTCCGGATTGAGGATCTTGCCATCGGGTGTGGCAAGCTGAAGCCGGATCAGCATGGCCTCGATTCCTCCAACCAGAAAAAAGAAAAATGCCGTGGCCGTATAAAGGATTCCGATCTTTTTATGATCGATCGTTAATATCCAGGCCAGGAGATGGCTGGTGCGAACGGTGCGGCTGTAAGGTAAGCTCTCAGTTTGTGCTGCCATAGTGGCC
Source organism: Anaerolineaceae bacterium (assembly GCA_035543095.1). Lineage (GTDB taxonomy): Bacteria > Chloroflexota > Anaerolineae > Anaerolineales > Anaerolineaceae > UBA700. Next base: position 15,200 of record DATKKB010000128.1, read on the forward strand.
CAATTTCTCTCCTTACTTCAGTGTTTTCAAGTAAGCCAGGATTGCTTGAATTTGTGAGTCCGGAACCTTGATCGCCATCAAGTTGCCCGGTTTCATGGCTTGAGTGTCCTTGAGCCAGGCGCTCAAATTGGCATCGTTCAACGGAAAAACAGCCCCCGCAAAAGTGTCACGCGAGAACAGGTGGGTCAAATTTGGCCCGACCTTGCCTTTCATGGTGGTTCCATCGATCGTGTGGCAGGCTGCGCAGACGCCTGCAACAACCAGCTTCTGGCCCTGAATTTCCAGGTCGGACTGAGGAGCCGGGGGGGGATTCTGCTGGCCTTTGACCCACGTCTCAAAATCTGCTCCAGAAACAGCAATGATTCTCATGCGCATGAGGGCATGCTCGATGCCGCAAAATTCGGCGCATTGGCCTTCGAAAGTTCCCGGGTGGTCGGCGGTGAGCCACATGCGATTGGTCTGGCCAGGGACCACGTCGGTTTTCCCGGCCAGCTCAGGCACCCAAAAACTGTGCACCACGTCCATGGAGGTCAGGGTAATTTGGACCGGCCGGCCGACCGGGATGACCAGCTCGTCGGCGGTTGTAATCTTCTGATCCGGATAATCAAATTCCCACCACCATTGGTGCCCGACCACGTTCACCCTGATATCAGCAATGGATGACGGGGGTGCAGCAATTCCATTCATGGTGGTAATGGTCAGGATAAACAGGATAACCACCAGCAGCACGGGGATCGCAGTCCAAATGATTTCCAGCGGAACGTTGCCATGAACCTGTTTCGGTTCACCGGAATCATCTTTCTTGCGGCGAAAGCGTAGCACAGCAAAGATAATTCCTCCCTCCACGATCACAAATACGACCGCCGCCATGCTTAGCAGGATGCGGAAGAGATTGGACTGCTGGCTGGTTATTTGCGAAGCAGGGTTGGAAATGAAATCGGTCGATGCCCCGCAGCTTGACAGTAATGTCAGGATGAACAATGATGCCAGAGTGATTTTTGTAGATTTCATGCCTTGAACCCGTCGATTAGGATCTTTAGGGTAAAGTATACCATAATGGTCAAACTTATTCCATAAGGAGAATATTAAAAGCTGGTTATTTTCGAGGTGAATTGGGCCGTTTTGCAGCCCAATTCACCTCGAAAATAACCTATTCAGGAACTGAGGTTATAATTAACCCAGGCTAACCCCAAGAGGTCACAGACATGGTCGCAAAAAAAGAATCGAAGCTACCGGAAAGTTTGATCGACGGCGTTTACACCGTCGACCTGGATCGTAAGATTACGTCCTGGAATAAAGCCGCCGAAAGGATTTCGGGATTTAAACGCCTGGAAGTGCTTGGCATTTCCTGCGCGGATAACATCCTGGAGCATTCCAATGGCGAGGGAAAGCGGCTTTGCGAGGATGGATGCCCGCTGGTCACATCGATGAAAGAAGGCATTGTGGTCGAGACGAACGTCTCGCTCCATCATAAAAAGGGTTATCGCATCCCGGTGACGGTCAGGACGACCCCGATGATGGACGAAAACGGAAAAGTGACCGGCTGCATTGAAACGTTCGTTGAAAACTATACCCAATCGCAAATTTTACAGGAACTATGGCAGGCCAATGAGCCGGGGCTGACCGATCCAGTCACAGGCGCCGGCAACCGGCAATTTTGCGAAATTACGGTGAACACGCGCCTGTACCAGTTCAACACCTTTAAAGTTGGCTTTGGCGCAATTTTCATTAAGATCGATAATTATAAATCGCTGGTCGATACTTACGGGCAAAAAACCAGCGACGAAATCTTGATCGTGGTTGCCAGGACGCTCTCCAATGTTCTGCGTAAATTGGACGTGGTGACGCGCTGGGAAAACGAAGAGTTCGTGGTGATCGTCCCTAACATGGCGGTCGAGCTGCTCGGGCGGGTCGCAGACCGGCTGCGGGCATTGATCAAGAGCTGCTTCATCGTGACCGGCAAGAACAGGATCGAATTCAGCGTTTCCATTGGAGCCACCCTGGCCCGTCCCGGCGATACCCAGGAGGGAATCGTACAGCGCCTTAAGGATTTAACGGAAGCCAGTCAAAATGCGGGTGGAAACAAGGTAACACTTTAAGCGTCGCGAATACAACAGCCTATTTTGCGCCTTTGCTAGTAATGGACCCGGAGCCGGAAACGTTTTGGACAACCTGGGGCGAGCCGAAATAACTTACGCTGCCGCTGCCCGAGATGACTGCGTTCAGCGTGCCTTTCGCCCAGACAGTCACGTTGCCGCTGCCGGAAACGGTTGCTGCAGCAGTCTGGCTCTCTAAATTGGGAGCGGAATAGGTGCCGGAGCCTGAAATGCTGATTTGCTGGCTGTCGACTTTACCGCTGTTGATGTACATATCGCCGGACCCGGTGTCTACGATGCTCAGGCTATTGGCCTGGAGCGAAGCGAGGTTAATATTGCCTGAGCCATGGATCGCCAGGGCCATCGAAGAGGTCTGAATGTCGCCAACCGAAACGTTTGAGGAGCCATTCACCTCAACGCCGGTCAGGTCTTTCACCGTGATAGTGAAGTGGATAGGCAGTGTGGTCGAAATGCTGGTATTTGGCTTGAAACCGAGGATCAGTTTTCCATTCTGAATCTCACTGGTGATCAGCGGCAGAATGTTGTCCTCGGCTTCGATCTTGAGCGATTCGTGGTCGCTTTTGGTGATCTGGGCGTCCCCGCTGCCTAAAATCGATACCTGGGTGAAACCGCTGACTTCGCGAGTATCACTCGACATCCTGCCCGAACCCCTGACTACGTTGCCCAGGTCGACGGTGATCCCGCAGCCGCTTATTGTAAAGGCAACTGCCAATAAAAGAACAAAAATAATCCGTTTCATAGCTTCCTCTCCTTTTCTACCAGGGCTGATTATTTTTTTTGAGGCCTTGTTTTAGATCAACTCATACTGTGTATACGATGGTAGAAAAATAAAGTTTCATTAGAATTTCGGTTTGGTTCAAATCGGACTATAAAAATCAACTATAATTTGGGTATGCAGACGGGGATCGTGTTTGACATCATGCATTTTTCGACGCGGGATGGGCCGGGCATTCGCACCACGGTCTTCCTGAAAGGCTGCCCGCTGCACTGCACCTGGTGCCATAACCCGGAAAGCCAGGCCATCAAGCCCGAGCTGATGCTGCGTCCAAACCTGTGCATTGCGTGTGAAACCTGCATTTCCATTTGCCCTGAAGGAGCAATCTCGCGAATTGGCGACATGTTCGTCACAGACCGATTAAAATGCACCCTGTGCGGAACCTGCGTCGCGGCGTGCACGAGTGAAGCGCGCCAGATCGCCGGGCGGGAGATGACGGTTGAACAGGTGCTGGCGGAAATTGCGAAGGATACTGCCTTTTTTGACGAATCCGGCGGCGGGGTCACTTTTTCGGGTGGAGAGGCGCTGCTCCAGCGGGATTTTTTGCTGGCGCTGCTGAAGGCTTGCAAGGAAAAGGGGATCCATACTGCCCTGGATACGTCCGGATTTGCGACCTGGCCGGTCATCGACAGTGTGCGCGCTTACGTTGATTTGTTCCTGTACGATCTAAAAAGCCTCGATGATAAAATTCATCGCGAGAACACCGGGGTTTCGAACGAGCTGATCCTGTCCAATTTAAGGCGGCTGTCGGAATTGGGACATGCGATCGTGCTGCGGATGCCTTTAATTCCGGGGATCAACGATAGCGAGCAGGCAATCCAGGCCGCCGGGGAGTTGGCGGCGGGCCTGCCCCACCTGCTGGGCCTGGAAATTCTGCCGTACCACAAGGCCGGGGTTGAGAAATACCGCCGACTGGATCGCGAATACGAGCTGGCGGGGCTCATTCCGCCAGCCGGGGAACAGGTAGAGTGGATTGCGAAGGTGTTGAGGGAGCATCATTTAATAGTGAATGTGGGAGGGTAAATTATGGCGATGACTGAACGCGTAGCGAGGCTGAGGCAAAAAAGCCTGGATGCCAGGCCCTCGATTTCAACCCAACGGGCAGAATTGTTGACCCACTATTACCAGCAGCAGACTGCCCTGGTATCAACGCCGGTCTTCCGCGCTCTGGCTTTTAAATACCTGCTTGAAAATGAAGATATTATTATCGGTGAGGAAGAGCTGATCGTGGGTGAAAAGGGACCTTCTTCCAAGGCCGCGCCTACGTTTCCAGAGCTGTGCTGCCACACCTTGAATGACCTGGACCTGCTGAATTCGCGCCAGAAAATTCCGTTCAGCGTCAGTCCGCAGGCTCGCAAGGTTTACGAGGACCGGATTATTCCCTTCTGGCAAGGCCGCACGATGCGCGAGTTGATCTTCCAGGAGATGACGCCTGAATGGAAAGACTGCTACGAGGCCGGAATATTTACCGAATTCATGGAACAGCGCGCTCCTGGGCATACCGTCCTGGACGGCAAAATTTATCGCAAGGGGATGCTGGATTTTATCAAGGACATCGACAGGAGCCTGGATAAACTCGATTTTCTCAATGATGCCATGGCTTACCATCGCCAGGAAGAGCTGAAAGGCATGCGTATCTGCGCCCAGGCGATCATCGCCTACGCCGGGCGGTACGCTGATAAGGCCCATTCCCTGGCCCAGATCGAATCTAATCCTGGACGCCGGGTTGAATTGGAGCAAATTGCAGAGGTGTGCGCCCATGTCCCGGCTGAGGCGCCGCGCAATTTCTGGGAAGCCATCCAGTATTACTGGTTCGTGCACCTGGGCGTTACCAAGGAGCTGAACACCTGGGATGCGTTCAGTCCCGGGCGGCTGGACCAACACCTCAATCCATTCTATCAGCAGGGATTAATGGATGGCACCCTGACGCGCCCCCAGGCTGAGGAACTGCTGCAATGCTTCTGGGTCAAGTTTAATAACCAGCCGGCGCCTCCAAAGGTGGGCGTGACTGCAGCGGAAAGCGGCACCTACACCGATTTTGCCCAAATCAACCTGGGCGGCTTGAAAGAGAACGGCGCAGATGGGGTAAACGACGTGACTTACCTGCTGCTGGATGTGGTCGAGGAAATGCGCCTGCTCCAGCCCAGCGCTTCGATCCAGGTCAGCAAGAAGTGCCCCGACCAGTTCATCCGCCGCGCAGCCAGGATCATCCGGACCGGTTTTGGCCAGCCGTCCATTTTCAACACCGACTCGGTTATCCAGGAGATGGTCGGGAAGGGAAAGAGCCTGCTGGATGCGCGCAACGGCGGCACCAGCGGCTGCGTTGAGACCGGCGCATTCGGCAAGGAGAATTACGCCCTCAGCGGATACTTCAACCTGCCCAAGGTGCTCGAGATCACCCTCAATGACGGCCTGGATCCGCGTACCGGCAAGCAGATCGGATTGAAGACGGGCAACCCGGCCGAATTTACCTCCTTCGAGGAGCTGTTTGAGGCTTACAAAAAACAGCTTATCTACCTGATCGAGATCAAAGTGCGCGGCAACCAGGTCATCGAGCGCCTGTACGCCCGCTACATGCCTTCTCCATTTCTTTCAATCCTCATCGACGACTGCATCACGAAGGGACTCGATTATAACGAGGGAGGGGCGCGCTATAACACCACCTACATCCAGGGTGTTGGGATTGGAACGATCACTGATTCGTTTTCCGCCATCAAGCACCATGTTTACGAGCAGAAAACGCTCACCATGCAGCAGCTCTTGGGCTTGTTAAAAGAGAATTTTGGGGGGGCTGAGCGGGAGCGCTTACTTTTGTTCAACAAAACACCACGCTACGGCAATGACGACGATTGCGCCGACAGCTTGATGGTCGCGATATTTTCAGCCTATCACGACGCCGTAACGGGTCGCAGGAACACCCGCGGCGGTTATTACGCCATCGACATGCTCCCAACGACCTGCCATGTCTATTTTGGCTCGGTGATGGGCGCCTCGCCGGACGGGCGCCTTGCGGGCAAGCCGGTTTCGGAGGGCATCAGTCCGGTCCAGGGCGCCGACCGTAAGGGGCCTACCGCGGTTCTAAAATCGGCCGGGAAGATGGACCACCTGAAGACGGGCGGAACGCTGCTCAACCAAAAATTTACGCCGAGCCTTTTAAAAGACGACGCCGGCCTGAATGATCTGGTCCAGCTTGTGCGTACTTATTTCAAACTGGACGGTCACCATATCCAGTTCAACGTGGTGGATGCAGCTACCCTGCGTGCTGCCCAGGAACATCCCGAACAGCACCGCGACCTGATCGTGCGTGTTGCAGGCTACAGCGATTACTTCTGCGACCTGAGCACGGCCCTGCAGGACGAGATCATCGCCCGTACGGAACATGCCGCGTTCACTGCATAATTTTTTCAAAAAATGCAGGGGAACCCCTGCATTTTTTTGAAAATATCCTGTTATCTTTGTTTTGCATCCCGGAAACTGACCAGTTTATGGGTTTTTTATCCCGAAAATGAAAGGTTTTCACTGGAAAAGAACAAGCTGAGATAAAGTTGCGCAAGGAGAAATCTATGACGGAAGCTGTTTATTTTGCGGACTTGGCAGGATCGATCGAGACCATCCCGGTCGACAGCATCGTCAGCCGAACGATTTTTAAAGACGACATGGTGAGGGTGATTGTTTTTGCTTTTGCCCCAGGCCAGGAGCTTTCGGAGCATACTGCGTCTGTGCCTGCTATGATCCAGATCCTGGAAGGAGAATGCGACCTGCTGGTGGGGAAGGCGGCTTACTCCGGAAAGCCGGGCACCTGGGTCCACATGGACGCCAACCTGCCGCACAGCATCCTCGCCAGAACCCACGTCAAAATGCTGCTCATCATGCTGGGAAAATAGGCTAAAGGGTTGTTTTTACGTACATGCGAAGCTGGCACGAAAATCACAACTATTAAGCTTCTAGAATTTCCTGTTCTTGAGGCTCGGGATGGACGGTAATATCGGCTCCTGGAATGATTTCTCGGATGGCAGCTTCGATCTCTTCAGTCAGAGCATGGGCTTCCACGATGGTTAGCTCGGGGGAGACCAGCACGTGAGCGTCGACGAAGATCTGCGGGCCTGAATATCTCACCCGGATATTGTGACAATCGATTACGTCGGGCACTCCTTCAACCACGGCCTTGATCTTTTCAACCATCCCCTTGGGGGCCGTATCCAGCAGGCCGTAAATGGTGCGCATCCCGAGCTGGAAGCTGATATATATGACGATGCCCGCCACGAACATGGCGGCAACGGCATCTGCCTGGCGTAAAAAGCTTAATCCGGGTATCCATTCGCTCAGCTTGACCAAGGCCAATCCAAAAATCACCACGCTGGAGCTCCAGATATCGGTGCTGAAATGAAGCGCATCGGCTTCCAGGGCCTGGCTGTGATGCTTGCGGGCGGCGCGGTAAAGGACGCGCGAGCGGGAATAATCTATGGCGATAGATACTGCCATCACCACGAAAGCCCAGACGGTGACGTCGATCTCGACTTTCCGGACGAATAACCTTTGTACCGCTTCGTAAATAATCCAGATGCAGGTCACCAGCAGCAGGATCGTCTCGAACAGGGCTGAAAGGTTCTCGATTTTGCCATGACCGTAAAGGTGCTCTTTATCGGCCGGCTTGCCGGAGAGCCTGACTGCCAGAAAAGTCACCACGGCGGCGACGAGGTCCAGGGCAGAATGAGCGGCTTCTGCCAGGATTCCGAGGCTGCCGGTGGCAATTCCGACGATAATTTTAAAGGAAGTCAATCCGATCGCAGCAATTACCGAGCTTAGAGCCGCCAGGCGTTTCTCACGGTCTACTTTTTTTGCGCTTAATGTAAGGAGTTCTTCCTCCTCGAGTGTGGAGCGGGAATCAGTATTCATCAGTTTTGCTTATGTGTGAGTGGTGAAGAATTATGCTTCTTGCTCGAGACGTAAGATCCGTTCTTCTTTCAAGTTTTCAAGCAGTGCCGGAAAATGATCTTCCATAAAGGAGAAAAGATCGTGGGCTTCCAACAGCCGTTCCTGGATTTCCGGCGGCTTTTCCTTCATGAGGTCGAGTCCGCGTTCGGCGATCTTATGCAGGCCAGACATCAGGCTCAGCCACTGCTGCATGTACAGGATCCACCCACCCGGTTTGAAACGATAATAATCCCGTCTTGGCAGGGGTGAGGCGACCCTTTCGATCAGTCCAACTTCTGTCAGCAGGCGCGCCATAATACTGATGGAGCTCTTGCTGGCATTGAGCTTAATGGCGATATCCGTGATCGATTGGGCGGGAGGGTTTGAAATCAAGAGAACCCCCAGAATGCGCCCCGCCATACGTGGCATTCCCAGGCGTTCAAAATAAAGGCCGATATCTTCGATAAAGTGTATTTCTTCTAGGGGTAGAAGTTTTCCAGGATCGCTGCCGCTAGGCATTTGCTACCAACTTTCTGCAATAATGATTGCAACAGTATAATATGTTTTGACTGTTTAGTAAATACAAAACGAAATAGATTTATTTTGAAATTTGGTCTGTGCGGACGACGGTCAGTACCCCCGCCATACCGTCGTCAAGATACCGGACATCCACCACCGGGTAATCGCCGGCTGCAGCGGGAGCTTTGAACTGGACAACTTCGGTTTTGCCGGCTTCGATCGAAGTTTTCCAAAAGGTGCTGGCTTCATCATTGCTGTTAAAGGGAATGGCTGCCTGGCGGTAGAGAACGATCCAATCGTGCTGAACGGAATCTTGATTCTCCAGACGAAGGGTAATCGCGGCCCCAGCCGGCACGCGCCAGCTTGCAGGCTGGTAGGTGTTCGCTTTGATAGTCGCCGATATGTCGGAATGGACGACCGGCGCGGCATAACAGCCGGAACTCCAGAACAAAGCCGCAAGGGTGAGCAGACGCAGGAAATGTTTCACCATGGGATGGTTAATGCTTATTATATGTATATGCAACAAATTTCGCTATGGATGAAATAATAGCGGGGACGTTCCCGGATCATATATAATTTTCGAAGATCGAAAGCACAATGTCGGCATATTTATACCCGTAATTAATCGGACCGTAAGCCTTTAACGCATCCCGAACGTTGCCGTATTTCTGGATCAGGCCGGCAAGCATGCGGCTGCCGTAGGAAATGTTATATTCTGGATCGGAAAGTTCCGCCATGGTAGGGCGTTTTGAAAAACAAGGGCTAGCATTGCACATAAAATCAGCCGCAAGACCGTCGCGCGGCATAATCTGCATCAGGCCGACTGCCCCGCTCGACGAATATGCATCCGGATCGCCGCCACTTTCTTCGAGCATTACGGCGGCGATCAAGCGTCCGTCCAGGCCATATTTCTTGCTGTAGGTTTCAATCAAACCGCACCAATTCAAAATGGCGCCTGGATAGCTTGACGGCAGACTGCATGCTGCTTGAAGTCCCGGCTGCGACGCCGCGTCTGCGTTCGATGCCGCCCCAGGATTTTCAGCAGCCTGGGCTACGTTGAAATTAGAAGCCAGGCTGGTCAGGAAAATGACCGCCAGAACCCCCACGAATAAACACGGAAAAATCGCCTGTTGCGTCCTCGCCATATTAAACACCCTTTCACGCCTGTCTGATTTTCCAATTATAGTACTTTTGTTCTATTAATTCAAGGGTGTTCTAACTTGAAAAATGGAATTTGAGCCTTCGTGTTACAATATTATTTCCACTCCTTGCGGGAGGTAATCCGTGAATAAGCAAATGAGAATCCTGTGCGTGTGCGTCGTATTCCTATTCGCATCAACTGCTTGCGTCTTACCTTTCGTGTCAAATCCAGGCGAGTCGCAAGCCACGCCAACCACAGCAGTCACGCCGCCCCTCCAGGAAACTTCGACGACCTCGTCAGTAACTGCCAGTTCAGCCACGCCGGTTCAAAACCTGGAAATTACCCCGACCCAGGTCGATTTCAGCCAGGTCGTTTTGACGGCAGCAGATCTGCCGGCGGGTTTTCAAGTATTAGATGCAGAGGCTCAAAAACAGCTTAAAGTAACCCCGGATGATATTTCCAACCTTTTCCAAGGCGCTTTTTCAGTCGCCAAACCGACCAGTCATTTTGCCTTTTTAAATGCAAGCACCGAAGCTTACCAGTTTGTGCTGGGAACGCTCTTCATGCCTCTGATGGTGAAAGAACAAACTGCCTTCGATAACCAGCTAAACGATCCATCCAAGGCCACCCAGAGTTTTGTTTCCGGCATGGGAGGGAACGCCATTGTGATTAATGGAGCGGATCGTTTCGGACAACGGTCGATTGGATTTACTTTTACGGTAGACGCTCAAACCATGACCCTGCGCGGCGATATGGTCCTGGCCCGCCGCGGCGAGGTGGTCATGTTGCTGCTTACAATGTATCAGGACGGAGTTAAACCCACCGCCGATATCCTGACAATTTCTTCCTTGCTGGATCAACGTTTGAAGGATGCGCTATCCCATTAACGTTCCATGCTGACAACCTGGTGTTCCCAGCGGTGCCAGCCGATGAAACGCTCAGTGAGAATCCTCTTGCCTTCTCCCGGGCAGTCCTGAGCAGAGAGCTCCAAATCGGCGTCGACCATGATTCGCACCAGCTCGCGGAAGCCGACTTTGGGGCTCCAGTTCAATTTCTGGCGCGCCTGTGTGGCGTCGGCCAGTAGAAAATCTACTTCGGTTGGGCGATAATAACGGGGGTCAATCCGCACGAATTCGTGCCAGTCCATGTTTACATATCCAAAAGCCTCATCCAGGAATTCGCGCACACTGTGCGCTTCACCGGTGCCAATGACGTAATCGGATGGGCTGTCCTGGCTCAAGATCTGGTGCATGGCTTCCACATATTCGGGGGCGTAACCCCAATCGCGCCGTGAATCCAGATTTCCCAGGTAAAGATGCTGCTGTTTTCCAGCTTTGATGGCTGCGAGGGCGCGGGTAATTTTTCGGGTCACGAATGTTTCTCCCCTCCGCGGTGATTCGTGATTAAATAGAATGCCGTTGCACGCAAACATGCCGTAGCCCTCGCGATAATTGCGAGTGATCCAATAAGCGTAAACTTTGGCGGCTGCATACGGACTGCGCGGCTCGAACGGCGTGATTTCACTCTGGGGAGGGTGGGCGCTGCCGAACATTTCGCTGGAAGAAGCCTGGTAAAAACGGGCCTTAATGCCACTCTTGCGGATGGCTTCCAGTACCCGGATCGTACCCAACCCGGTTACCTCGCCGGTATATTCCGGCATGTCGAAACTAACCCTCACGTGGCTTTGAGCTGCCAGGTTGTAGATTTCATCCGGGCGGACGTTATAGATCAAATCTGTGATCGTTTCTGGTACGGCCACGTCGCCGTAGTGCAAGAATAGACTCACTTTTTCGCCGTTAGCGTGCGGATCGTGATAAATATGGTCGATACGGCGAGTGTTAAATGTGCTGGCCCGCCGGATCAGGCCATGGACTTCGTATCCTTTAGCCAACAGCAATTCGGCCAGATATGAGCCGTCCTGGCCAGTGATGCCCGTTATCAACGCTTTATTCATGAAGCAAGTATAACTTCACAAAAGAGGGTTGTCAATTTCTGGTAGAATCGGCTGCAGGAGTTTCACCTTGATATCAAGATTAAGACCAAGAACAAGCGTCATCGTTCTGCGATGGATATCGATCGCGTTTATTTTTATGGCAGTCCTGGTCACCGTCTTCCAGCTTGTCAGTTACAGCCGAATTCGTTCGATCTTCCCACCTGGAATGGTGATTGCCGGGATGCCAGTAGGCGACCTGGACCAGCAGCAAGCGGCAGACCGGATTGTCCAGGCTTATTCGGTCGCAGTAGAGATCCATTACGGCGACGCCGTCATCCAGGTCAAACCGGCTGTGCTCGGTTTTGAGCTGGATCTTGAATCCATGATGGCAGCAGCAGATCTTGAAAGAATTAACCAGCCCTTCTGGAGCGCCTTCTGGGATTACTTGTGGAATCGCGTCCCGACACCTTCCGAAATTCCCTTGCGATACTCCATCCAGGAGGACCGGCTGCGCAGTTATTTGTCCACGGAAATTGCCCCACGTTACGACCAACCGGCTTCATCTTCCATCCCGGTACCAGGCAGCACCAATTTTCAATCCGGTCATGCTGGCACCGTTATGGATGTGGATAGGGCCGTTATTTTGCTCGAAGATGCCTTGAAATCGCCTACGGCCCGGATTGTGAGCCTGTCCTATAACCATGTTAATCCACCGAGGCCATCCTTCCAGAATCTGCAGATCCTGCTCAAGCAGGTAATTTCAGTTGATACTTTCGACGGCGAAGCGGAGCTATACCTGTTGGACCTTCAGACGAACCAGGAGATCCACTTTGCGCTCCAGCAAGGCAAGGACGTGCCGGGCGATATCGCCTTCACCGCCGCCAGCACGATCAAAATCCCAATCATGGTTTCGATTTTCCACCGCATCCCCGAACCGACACCCAAGGGGATCGACGACTTGCTGACCGGTATGATCGAGGCTTCCGAGAATGGGCCGGCAGATCAACTCATGCAGGACGTAATCAATAAGGATACCGGTCCATTAGAGGTAACCAAGGATATGCAGACTCTGGGTCTGAAGGATACTTTTTTAGCCGGTTACTTCTACGCAGGCGCCCCGCTGCTGAAGAAGATCACCACACCGGGAAACCAACGCACCGACATTAATACCGGGCCAGATCCCTACAATCAAACGACGCCGGCCGAGATGGGGATGCTGCTCGACGATATTTACCAGTGTGCAGATATGGGCGGGGGCGCCCTGGTGGCGGTTTTTCCGGGACAGTTTACCCAAAATAAGTGCAAGCAGATGATCACCTATTTGATCGGCAATAAGCTCCCCATGCTGATCACGGCTGGCCTGCCGGAAGGAACACAGATTGCGCACAAGCACGGTTGGATCACCGAATCGGATGGCCTGCTGCATACCATCGGAGATGCAGGGATCGTGTACACGCCAGGCGGCAATTATGTGCTGAGTGTTTACCTCCACAATCAGACCCAGCTCCTGTTTGATCCCGCCAATAAACTCATCGCCGACCTTTCGCGGGCCGTCTACAATTATTACAACCAACCCAGCCAATAAACCTGGAATATTTTTCTTCTGTAAAATGCGGGGGTAACCCCGCATTTTACAGAAGAAAACAATCCAATTTATCCCTTGACTCTCCCCTAAGAGTACGATGTACACTGATCGATGTACTCATCCGTAATATTATTGAGTATTCATCTCGGGAATGCAGTCTCTGATCTAAACACAAAAACTGAATTACCGGATCAGTACATATTTGCAGTTTTTCCCAATGACTACCATAAGTTGTCTTACTCAGAATAGGGTTAGGTCAGCCTTTGACCTTTAGATAGATTCCATCTCAAGGATAAAGATTTATGCGAGGTTTGAGTTTCAGCTTTGCTAGTTCATTTTAGGCTGGCGCTAAGTGTTTCTTTCGCTAAATCTAGCGCGTTTACCTCACCCCAACCCCTGGCCACTTCCCCCTTGATCGATGGGCAAGTGGGTTAAAATTGGGCTTTCCCTATCTATCATAAGACCCTAAAAGGAAAAATCTCCGTATTGATTCGGGCCGGGATTACCAGGAGAAAGCCAAAGGCTGAACCCAATTGGTATCCATAGAAGCCAACCAATTAAAGGGATGAAGAATTTCCACAATTCTCGACCTGATAAACCAAGATCATGAAGCCGCTTAATCATAATCATGAAATTTGAGTATACCCATGCCAAAAATAGGGGTAATCCTATACATAGACCTAATTGAGAGGCAATCACGTTTGCATTGCCATCATTAGGGTTATTTCCTCCAAAAATACTCGACAAACCAGCAAAAATGGGAAAAAAAATGACTAACACAATCAGCGGAATGAGCATTCCATGAATCCAATACGTTCGCAACCCGATACGGCCTATTGGAGAAAAATAAATTTCTCGTAAGCTCATCTTCCCTTTTACTGCTGGTTTGGGAAAATTTATTTTTTCAATTTGGGCAATTTGCTCTTGTTCA
>DATKKB010000129.1:0-16485 GCA_035543095.1 Anaerolineaceae bacterium
CCGGGCGGAAAGGGCAGCAGGCGCGCATCTCCCGGCAGGATGGTCAGGTTGCCAGGAATGCCCTGGGGAGCATTCGATAAGCCTCGCTCAATAATTTCAGGATGAATCTCGATTGCGACAACCCATTTTGCAATGCGTGCAATTTGAACTGCTAAACGAAGGTCGCCCGCCCCGATCTCCAGCACTTCATCCTCAGCACGGATGGTCCGTAGGACGAGCTCATAAGTGGGCTGGTCGTATGGAGCCCACATCAGCTCCCATATAGCGTCAGATTGCGCAGGAATTGCATCCACGGCGGGCTTTCATTAATAAATCCGGAAGGCTGCACTTATTTTCGAAGCCAGCGATAAAAAAGCTGTGAAAGGAAGAATACAGCCCAGATCATCGCTCCGTAGAGCAGCCCATAGATAATGCCATCCGTCAAACCGACGGCCGGCACATACTGCACGGCGGTAAATACGGCCATGCCAATGCTGCAAATCGTGATAATGATCAGACCGGTTTTAAATGAAATCCAGGGAGTCATTCCGCCGCTGGCGGGAGGCGTCTTAGCGTCAGCAGCCGGCTTGGGAGGATGGGGGGGCGGGGCGGCATCGGAATTTTTATCTTTTATTTGTTTGATCTTATTTGCTCTTTTCGTCATTCCCTTCTCCTGATACGAACTGGCGGCGCACCCCATTTAGATCGGGTGCGCCGCCAGGGATGAAGGTGGCGCAAAGAGGCGGCTCCCCATGCCGCCTCGCATGCCTCACATCCGAGAAGTTACTGTTCTACCCATTCAAAGGTGCGGGTCACAGCCTTCTTCCAGCCTTTGTAGAGTTTTTCGCGGTCGCCAGCGCTCATCTTGGGATCCCACTCCTTGTCCTTGACCCAGTTCGCGCGCAGGTCCTCAACATTGGCCCAGAAGCCGACCGCCAGGCCAGCCGCATAAGTGGCGCCCAGGGCGGTGGTCTCGGCCACGGTCGGCCGGATAACCGGCACGCCCAGGATGTCGGCCTGGAACTGCATCAAGGTATCATTGTACACCATGCCGCCGTCAACTTTGAGGGCGGTCAGGGGTACGCCTGAGTCCTTGTTCATGGCATCCAGCACCTCGCGGGTCTGGAAGGCAGAGGCCTCCAGGGCGGCGCGGGCAATGTGGCCCTTGTTGACGTAGCGGGTCATGCCGACGATGGCGCCGCGGGCATCGCTCTTCCAGTAAGGAGCGAACAGGCCGGAGAAAGCCGGAACGAAGTAGATGCCGCCGGCATCCTCCACGGTCAAGGCCAGGGCTTCGATGTCAGCGGATTTGGCGATCAGGCCCAGGTTGTCGCGCAGCCACTGGACCAGGGCGCCGGTGATGGCGATGGAGCCTTCCAGGCAGTACACTGCCGGCTGGTTATTGATCTTGTAGCCCAGGGTGGTCAGCAGGCCATTCTTGGATTGGACGGGCTTGGTGCCGGTGTTGAGCAGCATGAAGCAGCCGGTGCCGTAAGTGTTCTTGGCCTCGCCGGGGCTGAAGCAGGTCTGGCCGAACAGGGCAGCCTGCTGGTCGCCCAGGTCGCCAGCCACCGGGATGCCAGCCAGCTCGCCGACGGCTTTGCCGTAGACTTCGCTGGAGGGCATGACCTTGGGCAGCATGGCCCGGGGCACACCCATGATCTTGAGGATCTCTGGGTCCCAATCCAGGGTCTCGAGGTTCATCAGCATGGTGCGGGAGGCATTGGAAACATCGGTCACGTGCACGCCGCCATGGGGGCCGCCAGTGACGTTCCAGATGACCCAGGTATCGATGTTGCCAAACAGGACTTCGCCTCTTTCGGCTTTAGCGCGCACACCCGGGATATTGTCCAGGATCCATTTGATCTTGGGGCCGGAGAAATAGGTCGCCAGGGGCAGGCCGACCTTGGGGCGGAAGCGATCCTGCCCGCCATTCTTGGCTAGCTCATTGCAGATCTGATCGGTCCGAGTGTCTTGCCAGACGATGGCATTATATACGGGCACCCCGGTTGCTTTATCCCAAACAACGGTTGTCTCGCGCTGGTTGGTAACGCCGATGGCGGCGATATCCTTGGGATCCACATGCGCTTTGGCCAGCGCTCCATGGACGACTTCCTGGGTTCGGGTCCAGATTTCCATTGGATCGTGCTCGACCCAACCGGGTTTTGGATAAATCTGTTCATGTTCCTTTTGATCGACGGCGACCACTTTGCCGCTATGATCGAAGATCATGAAGCGTGTGCTGGTGGTACCCTGATCAATTGCACCTGCATATTTAGCCATTTTTTCTCTCCTGATGTTTGTAAGTTGAATTTGCGGATTGAGTGGGCAACAGCTTAGGAATTCGCCCAGGTATCAGCGGCCGCCTTGAGGATCATGTAGGACGAAGTCGCCCCCGGATCCTGGTGCCCGGCGCTTCTTTCGCCCAAGTAGCTGGCGCGCCCCTTGCGGGCAACCAGGGGAGTGGTTGCTTCCATGCCCTGCCTGGCAGCTTCAGCCGAGAGCGTCAGCGCTTTGCTGATGGCCAGGTTTTCACTTACGGCCTGCTTAAGAGACTTGACCGCCGGCGAGAGCGCATCGACCATAGTTTTGTCGCCCAACTCAGCTTTACCGCGCATGATCACGCCGTTCAACGCGGCGTCGAGCGCGTTATACCAATCTTCTAATGTCAGCTCCATTTTTCCGGTAGTTTTTGTGCCTGCCTGAATGAAAAAAGTGCCGTAAAGCGGGCCGCCGGCTCCGCCGACGGTGGATAGCAGCGTCATCCCGACTGTCTTGAAGATGGTGCCGATGTCTTTATCGCTCATCTCGGGCATTTTATTCATTACAGCTTTAAACCCCCGGTCCATATTGGCGCCATGATCGGCATCGCCAATGGCGGCATCGAGCTGGATCAGATATTCACGATTTTCAGCGAGGACCTTAGCACAAGCCTTTATCCATTCCAATGCATCATCGCGGGCAACAGGCATACTTTAACTCCCTAAGTAGGGGGCTGGCCGACCCGGAGTGTGTCGATTGCCAGCCCCCATTCGAAAAATTGGAGGTTTACACGCCCCAGCGCAAGCCGGGCGTCTTGACCGGAGCGTCCCACAGCTTGGTAAGCTGGTCGTCCATCTTGAGGAGCGTGATCGAGGTGCCGGCCATCTCCAGGCTGGTAATGTAGGGACCGATCAGGTTCCGCACCACTTTAAGCCCGTGCTTGACTGCAATCTCGTGCGCCTTGTGATAGACGATGTACAGTTCAATCAGGGGTGTTCCGCCCATGCCGTTGACAAACAGTAAAACCTGGTCCCCGGCTTTGTAGGGGATGTCGCTCAGGATGGGCTCCATCATCATTTCAACGATCTCGTCGGCCGGTTTCAGGGGCATGCGCTGCCGGCCTGGCTCACCGTGGATGCCAATCCCGATCTCCATCTGATCTTCCGGCAAGTCGAACGTCGGCTTGCCGACGTGGGGAACTGTGCAGGAGGTGAGCGCCATGCCCATGCTGCGACCCCAGCCTTTGACCTTGCGGCACACATCCGCCACTTCCTTGAGCGACATGCGCTGCTCGGCGGCCGCGCCGCACAGTTTTTCCGCCAGAACCGTGCTGCCGACACCCCGGCGTCCGGCGGTGTACAGGCTGTCTTTGACGGCCACATCGTCGTCGGTGATCACAGCTTCGACCTGGATGTCTTCGGCGCGCGCCAGATCGGCGGCCATTTCGAAGTTCATGATATCGCCAGTGTAATTCTTGACGATGTGCAGGACGCCCGCCCCACCGTTGATTGCCTTGGTAGCCTCAAGCATCTGGTCCGGAGTGGGTGAAGTGAAGACGGCGCCCGGGCAGGCCGCGTCCAGCATGCCCATCCCTACAAATCCGCCGTGCATTGGCTCGTGTCCAGAACCGCCGCCGGAGAGCACCCCAACTTTACCCCTTACGGGGGCGTCGACGCGCACGATGTAATTGGGGTTGAAGTGGACCTTGACCAGGTCCGGGTGGGCCTGAGCAATCCCCTCGAGCTCTTCCTTTACTACGTCCTCGGGTTTATTGATCAGTTTTTTCATACGTCATCCTTCCTTGGTATACCTCCACCAGCAAGAATCGGCAAAAAAACGGGGATCAGGCTTTATCCTTTTTCCTTGATTGCAGCCGTGACAAACCAGTCGTAGGTATAGCCGCCGAGGGCGCCGCCGATCAGGGTCATGATAATGGGCGGGACAATCCAGTAGACGCCGTTAAACAGGTTTTGCGTGCCGACGACCAGGCCGAGCAAGCGGGGGCCGAAGTCACGGGCAGGATTGATGGCGTAGCCGGAGGGGCCGCCCAGGGACAGGCCGACTGCCAGCACCGTACCGCCGACCAGGAATGGGCCCAGGTTATGCATCAGGCCCAGGTTCTTGGAGTCGCCGCTGGCCAGGATACCCCACATGAGCACCATGGTGCCGAAGAGTTCCGAAATGCAGGCATTAATGAGGCTGTAGGGAGCACCCGTTGTGCCTGCCGCTGCCGTCCCACCCCAGAAGGCTGACCCAAATACTGACCCAGGTCCTGTGCACCAGACGTTGGGTAAGCCAGCAGAAACCAGACCATCATGGTAAACGAGGTAGACGGCCAAGGCGCCTAAGAAGGCACCCACGATTTGGGAGATCCAGAAGGGGACAACCTTTCCCCAAGAGAAGCCTCGCCTTAGAGCCAGCATCAAGGTAACTGCCGGATTCAAGTGTGCGCCAGAAACGCCGCCGGAGACATAAACAGCCACGATGACCGCGAACGCCCATCCGAAGGTGATGGTGTTCCAGTTATAGGCTGGAGAAGCCAGACGGGGGGCAAGGCCGACGTTAGCTACAACGCCATCACCCAAAAGGATCAGGATAAAGGTGCCGAAAACCTCACCGATCAGCTCTTTTGTCAAACTGATTTGTTTCATGTGCTTTTCTCCTTATAGAATAGGTGGTAGAAATGGTGGCTCAACGAAAGCAGAAACGAGGAAAGAATGAACGGCTGACGAAATGAAAATGTTTAGATAGGGTCTCCTTTCTTAACATAAATTTGAAAAAAAGATCCTCTCAATGATGAAAGATCGTAATTGCCCGTGCAGATCACGCTGCAGCTCGAACGGACGCTTACCCTTTTCATTGAGGAGACAAAAAAAAGCCAATCAGTAAACGAATACTGATTGGCAGTTGATGAATGCCTTGCTATGCCAGGAACTCTGGATCTTTGGGTTTGCGTGAGATTGTACTCTCCGAACCACATCGAACATAAGAAATTCCTCGCATGCAGGCGATTATTAATACTAGTTTATTGTAGAAGTTACCCGTTTGATTGTCAATTAATTGCTTCATGATGTTTCGTTTTGAAACAAATTAAAGGACGAATTGTTCCAAATTGAAACAAGAATCAGGCTGGTATAAAAGTTCAGGGTTTTTTTGGGGGGGTTCACCACCGTTTGAGCAGTTCACAGCCGGTAATCGCGGATGTTGATGCGGTACTGTTTGAGCTTACGCCACAGGGTGGTGCGGCTGATGCCAAGAGCCCCTGTCATTTTGGTAATGTTGCCGTTGCAGGTCCGCGCCGACTGAAGCATGGCCTCACGCTCGATCTCGTCCAGGGTGGTGCCAGAAACGAGCTGCGAAACCTCAAATTTTAAGCGGTACGGGTGGCGGACCAGGTCCGGCAGGTGTTCGGGGCCGATGACTTCAGAGCTGGAGAGCTGGCTTGCAGCCCGGCCTATTACGGCCTCCAATTCCCTCAGGTTTCCCGGCCAGGGATAATTAGTCAGGATTGCCATGGCTTCGGGGCTGATAGTGCGGCTATCATAATTTGTTGACGGCAGCCGTTTCAGAATGTTATTGACTAAAAGCGGCAGATCCTCGATGCGCTCGCGCAGCGGCGGCAGGCGGATTTCAAAGGAGCTCAGGCGATAATACAGATCGGGCCGGAAGCTTCCCCGTTCGATCAGCCGCTCCAGGTCCTGCGAAGAGGAGGCAATGACACGCACGTCCACCGGTATGGGGCGGCTGCTGTTCATGCGCTGCACGATGCCCAGGTCGATCATGTTAAGCAGGATGCTTTGAGCATCGAGCGGCAGTGCATCTACGTCTTGGAAGAACAGGGTTCCACCGTCCGCCAGCTCGAACTTGCCGGGGCGGCTGTCGCTGATGTAACTGCTCCCGTTTTCAGAGCCCAGCAGCTCACGCACTACCATTTCGCCTGGAATGGAGGTGCTGGAAAAATGGATGAAGGGCCCTTCACTGTGTGAACTGTGGCGGTGGATAATTTGGGCCAGCAGGTTCTTGCCGGTGCCGGTTTCGCCGCGGATCATCACGCTGGCACGGGCCGCCGCCGCCAGCGTCACCTGGCGGTGGATGTGCTGGATTTCGGAAGAGCTGCCGACGAAGTCTTGCAGGGTATACAGGGCCTGGGTGCCGATCTGGCGCTGGATGAGCTGGCGGATCTCTTTCGCTTTGCGCAGGATGGCCACGATGGCCTGGATGCCGTCCGTGTTGCGCACAAACCGGATGGACAGAATGCAATCAACCTGCTGGCCCCCGATCGCCAGGTTGGCTTCGACGTCGGTCAATTCGCGGCCCTGCTCAACCGCGTTGGTGATGAATTGCGGGATGCGAATATTTTCAGTGATCTGGCGTCCCTTCAGGGGGTCGACGCTCAGTTTTAACATGTCCGCAGCCGCCGGATTAGCCTGGATCAAGGTGCCCTGCCGGTCCCAGACCAGGATGGCCTCAGAGATGGTATTTAAAATGGTGTTCAAGCGCGCCAGGTGGCTGTTTTGCTCGCCCAGCAGCTGGTCAGCCTGGCGGAGGCCCTCGATGGCGCGGCTGCCGCTGACTGCAAGCGCCAGGCTGTGGGCTGTAAACCCTTCTTCGAAATTGACAATTCCCAGGGCGCCTAAAGGCTTGCCGGTGACGTCGAAGATCGGGGCGGCCGCGTCGGCGATGGTGTGAAACTGCTGGCGATAATGCTGGTAACCCCGCACTTGGACGGGCACGCGTTCGGTGATCGCCAGGGCAAAGGCATTGGTGCCCATTTCCATCTCAGAAAGCAGAGCGCCGCGCCCGATCCCCAGGCGGTTGAGATGCGACATGATCTTGATTTCCCCAAGAATGTCCATCACGTAGCCGGCGTGATTGACGACAATGATGGCCGAATCGGATCCTGCGGTGTACTGGAGGATGTCCTCGAGTATCGGACGGGCAACAGAAAGGAAATCGAAATATAAAACCTGGGCGCTGAGCAGATCGTCGTTAGATAATTTTTGAAGCGCAACCCAAGTGTATGGGGAAATGTGAGGCCAACAGCGCTCCCATGAATGCGCAATCAAGGGAGGTATATCGAGGTGGGAATCGTGAGTGGCGACGAAACGCGCCCAATCATTTTTAAAATTCTTTAACTGTACGGTCACACCACACCTCGAATTCTTGGACGAATACAGGCTTACGACAGATTAGTGGTATGCCTATCGTCAAAGTTTACCTTCGTAGTAACGACTTTAGTCGTTACCACTGGACAGTAACGACTAAAGTCGTTACTACGAAGAATAGTTTCACCTTTGACAAACCACCAGTTATTTTTATTATTGTAAACGATGAATACCATTTCAGGATGCGGAGATTCCCACATGTGTAATGATTTTTCGGTGGAAGTAGTACAATATCGAAACTTCGTTCAAAAAGAGTTTTTATATAGGAGGCAACCATGGATTACGTTCGATTAGGGGAGACAGGCCTCAAGGTTTCCAGGATCTGCCTGGGGTGTATGAGTTATGGGGGGCCTTCCGATCGCTGGCAGTGGGCGCTCAACGAGGAAGACAGCCGGCCCTTCATCAAGCGCGCCCTGGAGCTCGGGATCAATTTTTTCGATACCGCCGATGTCTATTCGCACGGCAAGAGCGAAGAGGTGGTCGGGCGGGCTCTACGCGATTTTGCCGTGCGGGATGAATTGGTGGTCGCCACCAAGGTGCACGGCGTGACGGGGCCAGGCCCTAACGACTATGGCCTATCGCGCAAACATATCCTGAGCGCAATCGACGCCAGCTTGAAACGCCTCGGGATGGATTACGTTGATCTTTACCAGATCCACCGTTGGGATTACGAGACGCCTATCGAAGAAACGCTGGAAGCGCTGCACGACGTGGTTCGGATGGGGAAAGCGCGCTACATTGGAGCATCTTCTATGTTTGCCTGGCAGTTCGCCCAGGCGCTCTTCACCTCAGATCTGCACAGCTGGACCCGCTTCGTATCCATGCAGCCGCATTACAACCTGGTCTACCGCGAGGAAGAGCGCGAGATGCTGCCGCTCTGCCTCGACCAGAAGATCGGCGTCATCCCCTGGTCTCCGCTGGCGCGCGGCCTGCTGACCGGCAAACGGGTCAAAGGCGGCGGAGAAACGGAGCGGGCCCGCACAGACGCTTTCGGAAAAATGCTTTACACCCGGGACGAAGATTTCAAGGTGTTCGACCGCGTCCACGAAGTGGCCTCGGCGCACGGCGTGGCGGATGCGCAGGTTGCCCTGGCCTGGCTGCTCTCGAAGCCGGGCATCACCGCTCCCATCATTGGAGCGACCAGGCCCCATCACCTGGATGATGCGGCCGGCTCGCTTTCGGTCAAACTGACTGAGGCCGAGATTCAGAGGCTCGAAGAGGGATACCAGCCCCACCCCGTGTTGGGTTTTTCCTGAAGAAGGCCAGCACCAGCCCCACCCGGATTATTACTTCCGGAATAGCGCTGCCCCAATGAGGCAGGGCTGTATCCCAGGTGATCAGCCAGCCTGCGCTGGCCACCGTTCCTTCCGCAGCGGGCGGACCAGCACCAGAAAGAATTTTATGCATTGTCATTTGCTTCAAGGCCGGGCGGGGCACGGGCGGGGGTCGCCGGGGCGGAAGGTAGAATTTCGTTTTCAGTTGACGCGTCCGCTTACGGGGCGAAGATGTAACCGGTCCCTTCATAGGTGGTCCAGCTGGTCTGGTGGAACGAAATAACCTCAAGTTGGCCCTTCAAATCCCCGGTTCCAATCCCAAGGCTCTTCCCGCTCACAAAATAGTTTTCGATTTTTCCCACGAATGGCCCGACAAAAGTGCCATTCACTCCTGGGAAAGTAGTTATGCCAGTTCCCCAGGTGGTGCCTGCGCCAGTGGTTACGTTGAGTTCAACATTCACTTTCAAGGAAAGATTGGCATGTGCATAGATCGAGTCGGGTTCAGGGCAGCCTGGCTTGGGCTCAATCGTGGAATATGTGGTCATGCCGCGCACATGCAGGATGGTGTTATTATCCGTATACCATTCCTGGCCTGCCACAACATTTACCACGGTTTGCAGAGAGCAAATGGGTGTTTTAGTTGATTTGGCTGCAACCGGAAACGGGGAAACCAAGGTCAGGGCCAGGATAACGAGAACCATGATTGAGAACAAAATGCGTTTCTTCATTTCACATTCTCCTTTTTCTCTGAAGATTTTTTGAAATTGCCCGAAAGGAACAGGCTCACAGTTATTCTGGCACAGGCGCGTGCCGGATAAGTAGACCGAATCGTGGCGGAAGCGTGGTAATAAAGGAATAAACCTTGCTATAATAAAAAAGATCGAAGAAGATCCTTTCATTATCTTCAATTGGGAGACCTATGAAACGTCTTCTGATCACCCTTCTCGGCTCTTTCCACGTAACCTTGGATGGGGAGGAAATAACCGGGTTTAAGTCGCAAAGGGTGCGCGCCCTATTGGCCTACCTTGCGGTTGAGCAGCAAATTGCGCATAGCCGAAATTCGCTGGCAGCCCTATTCTGGCCGGATTGGCCCGATCAAGAAGCCCACAATAATTTAAGGTATGCCCTCTATAATCTGCGCCAGGCCATACGAAGCCAGGAGGTTGAACCGCAATTTTTAATCGCCGGCCGCGAGATGGTTCAATTTAATCCTGCCAGCGATTCCTTTGTGGATGTTGCCAGTTTTATCCAATTTACGCAGTCAGCCAAAAACCAATCCTTTGATCCGGATCGGCTCAAAGAGGCGATCGGTTTATACCAGGGGGAGTTCCTGGAAGGGTTTGCGCCAGACTTGGGACAGGAATTCGATGATTGGGTGACATTTAAACGGGCTGAACTGAATCGAATAAAATGCGAAGCCCTGGGAAAACTGGCAGATCATTATGAATCGCTTGGGGAAGCGCAGCAGGCCCTGGTGTATGCCCGGCGATTGGTCGAAGTGGACCCGTGGCAGGAAAATGGGCATCGCAGGCTGATGCGGTTGCTGGCCAATTCCGGCGAAAGCTCGGCGGCTTTGTTGCATTATGAGCATTACCGGCTGCAATTAGAGCAGGAATTGGGCGTCAATCCTGACGAGGAGACCCAGGAATTATTCCGGTCCATCCAGCAAAAAGGGAGGACCGTTGAACTTGCAGGTAAGTCTCAAGGGAAAGAGTCTCCTAAAAGGATTGGAGAATGCCCATACCGCGGCCTGTCCGCTTTCCAGGAGCAGGATGCGCCATTCTACTTTGGCCGCGAAGAATATGTGGAGCATTTGCTGCGCAAGCTAAACGAAAATTCCCTGGTGGTTGTGCTTCTGGGTTCCTCTGGCTCGGGAAAATCTTCCTTGATATATGCCGGCTTGCTCCCTAAGGTCAGAAGCGAAAAAACTTGCCTGGTCCTTGATTTCCGGCCCGGAATGAGTCCGTTTTGTGCTCTGGCTTCGGCGCTCATGCCCTGGTTGGATCCCGAACGGACCGAAATTGAACGCCTGATCGAGTCTCAAAAGCTGGCAGCGGCAATCTCAAGCGGCGATGTTTCAATCCGCATGGTGATTGGCCGGATTCTCGCAAAGCACCCAGGAATTGAGCGTTTCCTGCTCTTTATTGACCAATTTGAGGAGCTGTACACCCTTTGCACAGATGAAGAGATTCAGCGGCGTTTCCTGGATGCACTGCTCCAGGAGGCTGGCAAGGAAGCAGGTGGCCCAGGCCCCTCGATAATCTTCCTGCTGACCCTGCGGGCTGATTTTATGGGCAGGGCGCTGAGTTATCGCCCGTTTGCAGATGCCTTGCAGGACTCTGCCCAGATGCTGGGACCTATGAGCCAAGTGGAATTACGGGCAGCGGTGGAAAAACCTGCCCAAAAGCAAGGAGTGGTATTCGAGGAAGGGTTGGTGGATCGGATTCTGAAGGATGTCGGCGACCAACCCGGCAATCTTCCCCTGTTGGAATTTGCTCTGACACTGCTCTGGGAAGAGGAAACGAACGGTTTGCTGAGACATGCAGGGTATGAAAAAATTGGAAGGGTGGAGGGGGCGCTGACGCGTTACGCCGAGAAAGTCTATTCGAGCCTCAAGGTCGCTGAACAGGCCGTGGTGAGCCACATCATCATGCAGCTTATCCAGCCTGGCAGAGGCACCGAGGATACCCGGCGGATCGCAAACCGGGATGAAATTGGTGAGGAGAATTGGCCGCTGGTGCAATACCTTGCCGATAAGCGGTTGGTGGTAACCAGTCGTGATGGGAGCGGCCTTGAGACCGTTGAAATCGTGCATGAAGCCCTGATCCAGCGCTGGGACCGGCTGAAAAAATGGCTGGAGGTTGACCGATCTTTTCGCATCTGGCAGGAAACCTTGCGGGCCAATATCCGCCAATGGGTGGATGCCAACCGGGATGACAGTGGGTTGTTGCGTGGAGTAGCATTGACCCAGGCTGAAAACTGGTTGGCCGAGCGACAGGATGAAATGAGCGCCCTTGAAAAGCAGTTTATTCAACAGAGCGTACACCAGCGTCTCCAACAGGAACAAGAACAACAGGCGCAGCAGCAACGAGAATTGGAGAAGGCTAAAGCGCTGGCAAGCACTGAACGGCGCGCCCGGCGTTTTTTGGCCGTGCTCGCAGGAGTTCTGGTCGTAGCGGTGATTTTGACGGCTGGCTTGACTATTTTTGCGAACCAACAGCGAAGCCAGGCGCTGGCGGCCTACTCCCTGAGCCTGGCAGCCAGCGCGCAACAATCCCTGGTGGACCTGGATTCAAGCACTGCCCTGAGCCTGGCGCTGGCAGCGAACAAGGTTGAAAATCCACCGCGCCAGGCGCAAACCGTTTTGATGAACGCGGCCTATGCACCAGGCGCTCGCAGCCGCCAGCTTATCAGCGCCCTTTTCCCGGATCTGGCAGGAACGGCGACCTGTCTGGATATCAGTCCTCAGGGGGATAAAGTTCTGTTTGGGATGTCTACCGGCGCCCTGGCACTGTGGAACCCTGCCAGCCAGAAATACCAGGCTCTGGCTGGCCATTCCGGCAGGGTCACGGTTGTCAAGATCGCTCCGGACGGATTGACTGCATTATCCGGCGGAGAAGATCACCAGGTGATTTATTGGGACCTTCGCAGCGGTTCGATCATTCACAAGTTGGGAGGCGGCTCAGTCGGGCATAGCGGCACAGTGCGGACCCTGGATTTCAGCCCGAATGGCAAGCAGGCCGTCAGCGGCAGCCTGGCTGGCAATTCGATTACTAACCCCGGGGAACTGATCCTGTGGGATCTGGGAAGTGGAAATGAAATCCACCGGTTTAAAGGTCATATCAACGGGGTCATCGCGGCCCGATTTACCCCGGACGGGACGAAAATCCTCGCCAGTTCCGGAGATATGGAACTTGATATCCAGGAAACGCAAGGGAACGCCACGCAGGTCATTAACGACCTGATCCTGTGGGATGTGAAAAGCGGAGAGATTGCGACTAAATATGGGGGCGTAGGCCACGATATTTTAAATGTTGCCATCAGCCCGGATGGCAGCCAGGCTTTGCTAGGGTCTTATTACAACAATTTAGCATCCTTGATTGATCTAGCCTCGGGGAAAACCCTCGAGACACTGTCAGGCCATCGCAGCGCGGTTCGAGCAGTAAACTTCCTTCCGGATGGACAGCGGGCGCTTTCTGCTTCCGATGACGGGAGCCTGATCCTATGGAATCTTGCCAGCGCCAAGCCGTTAGCCGTATTTAAAGTCGATCAAACCAGCCAGATTGCGCTTGCAAGCTTTCCGGATGGCAGCTCGGCTCTCTCCATAAACAGCAAAAATGAGCTATTTCGGTGGGATCTCGAGGATGCCTTTGTACTGAAACATATTGGACGGCACAACGATTCCATTTTTGATGTCGATTTTTCTCCGGATGGGAAAAAGGTGCTTTCCTGTTCGGGTAGCAGATGGCCCAATGTCCTGGCCAAAGATGCCAGCCTGCGCCTGTGGGATATTCAAACCGGGCGCCTCCTGCAAACAATGGCGCCACCGGTCCAGGTAATTGTTCAATGCGCCATCAGCCCGGATGGCCGCTGGGCTCTTTCGGGGTCGGATGATGGCATCGTCCGATTATGGGACCTGGAAACCGGGCAGTTGATCCGGCAGATGGCCGGCAACCACGATTGGGTGAACTCCCTGGCCTTTGCGCCTGATGGAAAACATGCCTTGACTGGTTTCAAGGATGGCAGCCTGATCTATTGGGACCTGGCGAGCGGCCTGCCGGTCCAGCAGATGGCCAGCGCACAGGGCGACAACTGGATGGTGGCCATCAGCCCGGATGGTCAGCGGGCGCTTTCCGATGCGGCCCAAGGGGGAGCAATTTATTGGAATCTGGCTACGGGAACGGAAATCAGGCGGTTGGTGCGAAATGACACTTCGCAATCGCCCGGAGAATCCGGCGGGGCGTTCCTGCCAAATGGCCTTCAAGCGGTAACCGGTGAAGATGATGGCAATGTGATCCTGTGGGACCTGCAGACTGGCAAGGAAATTCGGCGGTTTGGCCGACATGACAGCATCCGCACGCGCGTGGAAGTCAGCCGGGATGGAAAGACTCTGCTGACCAGCGGAATGGATGGTGTTTTGCGCTTATGGAATCTGGCGAGCGGCGAGATGATCAGGCAGTTCGGTTATTCTGGCTTGGCGGTTGTCTTCGATATCCGCATCAGTCCGGATGGCGCCACTGCCATTTCCGGGTCCATCGATCAAACGGTCACACTGTGGTCGCTGATGAATCCTAACCTGGATGAATTAAAGGCCTGGATAGATACCCATCGTTATGTCCGCGATTTGACCTGCGCCGAGCGAGCCAGTTATCAAATCGAGCCGCTTTGCTCAAATTAAGGGCAGGAGTAAATTTAAACTGGTGCGATTCTATGTATTATTTTGATATAATGCACCTTAATACTCATAATAAGACAAGGACAGTGATTTGCAGATGGCAGCAACGAATGAGGATGAGGCGCGCTCGCAGGGACAAAAAATAATGCACAAGGCCTGGCTGCTGCTGGTGATTGGGCTGGGCAGCTTTACGGCCTCTGTCAATACGAGCGTGGTCAACATCGCCCTGCCGGGCATCCAGCGCACCCTAGCGACCGAGGTGACCCAGGTCGATTGGGTGGTCACCATCTACCTGCTTGTGGTGAGCGGGGCTCTGTTGGGCTTTGGCCGCCTGGGCGACCTGCGCGGCCACCGCCCGATATACGTTCTCGGCACGGTTATCTTCGTGACCGGATCGATTTTATGCGGGCTGTCGCCTTCGCTGCAAGCTCTGTACGTCTCTCGAGCTGTCCAGGCGCTAGGAGGCGCTATGATGCTGGCCAACGAGACGGCCATCCTGACGCATGCCTTTGCGGCGGAGCGGCGCGGCCGAACCCTGGGTATCCAATATACTTTAGAATATTCAAGAGGTTTTTTTCACCAGACCTTATATATTCACCGCAGGAACCTTATTCGATACGAGGCGGTGGAGTTTTAGAAAATGCTTCGCATTTTCCAAAACTCCCCTCGTTCGTTTTGCGTGGCCGCCGAAGGCCGGCCAGCTTATACTGAGAACCATCTAAAAAAAGCTCGTTATTGGTGGAGGATTCAATGAGTTTTGTACAGACCATTCTTCTGGGCGCGATCGCCGGTTTGACAATTTACCTGGGACTGCCGATCGGCCGGATCAAGAGCCTGGGCGAGAAACCAAAGGCTTTCCTGTCGATGTTTTCGGCCGGTATCCTGGTGTTCCTGTTCTTTGACATTTTTCACCAGATTTCGGATCCGGTGGAAGCTGTCCTGCGCCAGAAGGATTTTGGTGGATTCGCGATCCTGCTCACGATTTCCATCGCCGGGCTTGGGGCTGGCCTTCTCGGCCTGGTGGCTTTCGAACAGCGCTTCATCCGCTCGCGTTTCGTCGCCAACCGGGTCCTGGCGCCCACTCACCTGGCCCTGATGATCGCGGCCGGGATCGGACTGCATAACTTCTCCGAAGGCCTGGCTATCGGCCAATCGGCAGGGCGGGGCGAGATCGCGTTCGCATCCCTCCTGATCGTCGGCTTCGGCCTGCACAACGCCACCGAGGGGTTTGGGATTGTAGGCCCGCTGGTGGGAGAGAAACGCTTTTCATGGGGCTTTCTCGGCCTGGCCGGCCTGATCGGAGGCGGCCCGACGTTTTTGGGTACTGTGTTGGGGTATTACTTCGTTTCGACGTCCATGTCGGTCCTGTTCCTGTCCCTGGCAGCCGGGGCGTTGTTTTACATCATCGGCGAAATGTTCCATATGAACTGGCGTTCTGCCATTAAACTTTATTCCGGGGCAGGCCTCCTGGCCGGCTTTATGGTGGCTTTCCTGACCGACCTGGTGCTGGTGATGGCGGGGGTATAGAGGAAACAGCCTTTGTAGTGGCGACTTCAGTCGCTACTGCCTGTAACGACTGAAGTCGTTACTACGAAGATTTGAAAAGATTTGGCTCATGTGCATAAGACTTCCAGTGTTATGAATGAGATGAGAGTTTACCCCGAGAAGGCAAATTGGCTCCGCCAGGGGATTCATATCGAGATCGCTACTTTGGTATATATGACCCTGGAGGCCATCCTGTCGATCGGGGCGGGGATTGCGGCGGGCAGCGTGCTCCTGGCTGCGTTTGGGGTCGATTCGCTGCTCGAGCTGCTCTCAGGAGCCATCCTGCTATGGCGCTTGCGGGTCGAAGCCGCCGGCGGCGAACTGGAAAAAATCGAGCGGACCGAGAAAAGGGCGGCATTCGCCACGGCTATCGTGCTTGGCCTGCTGTGCGCCTACATTTTGGTCACCTCCCTCTACGGCCTGGCGACCCATTCTCAGGCGGAAAGCTCTCCGCTTGGGATCGGCGTTTCGCTGGCGGCGGTCCTGTTCATGCCCTACCTGGCCTTCCGCAAGCGTAGGATCGCGAGAGCGCTGGACAGCCATGCCCTGGAAGAGGACGCAGCGGCTTCCATCACCTGCGCCTACATGGCCGCAACCGTGCTGGTCGGCCTGTCGCTGAATGGGTTGTTCGGCTGGTGGTGGGCCGAGGACGTGGCTGCCCTGGGCTTTCTTTTCTGGCTCGTAAAAGAAAACTGGGAAGCCTTCCAGGAAACCAGGGAATAAATCTCTTTTATGGGATTAAATTCAGTCCGGCTGCGAAGCAGCAGGACTGAATTTAATCCCATAAAAATTCGGAGTCAAAATCCTGATTGTGAAAAAAAAGACAAATGTAATAGAGGGGGATGGACTTATGACACTGTATCCA
>DATKKB010000130.1:0-4992 GCA_035543095.1 Anaerolineaceae bacterium
GATTTCAGAGGCAAAGTGCTGCGCACTTTGCCCCTGAAACCACGCTAAAACCCAAAGGGCCAATTAAATTGGCAAAAAATCTGCAAAGAGAGCACACCACTACGGGGAAGGTTCCAAAATTAAAACAAACCAAAATGAAATCTAAAAGAGAACGTGAAAGCGAAGAACGGTTCTTCAAAGCCTTCCACTCGAATCCTACCCTTACAACCATTTTCCGCTTTGGAGATGGGCGCATTGTAGATGTTAACGAAGCTTACCTTCGTCTGTTTGGCTTTGAGCGGGATGAAGTGATCGGCCACACCGCCATTGACCTGAACCTTTACGTTAATCCTGAAGTTCGATTAAACCTTATGCAGAACCTGAATGAAGGAAAGGCCGTACGCGGCTATGAGACCCAGTTCCGCACTAAAGATGGCAAAATATTGGAAGTCCTTATTTTCATGGACCTCATCGAAGTTGAAGAAGAGATGTATGTGCTCTGCTCAGCGCTGGATATCACCGAGCGCAAGCAGGCAGAGGAGGCTTCCCGCAAGCTAGCAGCGCGAGCCCAGTTACTGGCAGATGTCTCCAAGGAATGGGGCGAGGCCGGCCTGGATTCTCAGAGGGTTTTAGAGGCAATAACCTGGAACACAGCGGAGCGAATCGGCGATGCATGTATGATTTTATTGCTGCCAAGGGATAACCAACGTCTCAGGCCAGCCGCATATCATCACCCTAATCCCCAGGCGCTCGTTATGATGCAGGAAATCCTAAAGAATGTCTGGACGAGCAGTTTGGACACGCCGATTTCCAAAAGTGTGCTGGCAGGAAACCCGGTGCGGATACCGGTAGTCACACCGGAGGAGATCAGGCCTTTAATCCCATCCGAATTCAGGCCAATTGTAGATCGTTTTGGCATTTCCAGCCTGCTGGCTGTACCTTTACGCGCCCAGGATCAGGTTATCGGCTTACTCGCCCTTGTGCGTGACCAACCGGGGACACCATATACGAGCGGTGATGAAATTTTGCTGCAGGACCTGGCCGATCGGGCAGCGATGGCAATCGAGAATTGCCGGCTTTTTCAATCCGTAAGCGAAAAACGCGAACGGTTGCGCGCCCTTAGTGCAAAGCTGGTGGAAGCCCGAGAAGTCGAGCGCCGCACGATCGCCCGTGAGCTGCACGATGAAGCCGGCCAGGTACTTACAGGTTTGCAAATAACTTTGAAGATGACCAGCCGCGCTGTACCAGAGGCAGTGCGCGCTAATCTGAGTGAAGCCCAAAAGCAGGTCGAACAATTATTAGAACGGATTCAAGACCTATCGCTTGATCTCCGGCCTGAGATGCTGGATGACCTGGGGCTGGTTCCAGCTCTATTATGGCACTTCGGGCGCTACACTCACCAAACCGGCATCAAGGTGCGATTCGATCACAGCGGCGCCAGCCAGCGCTTTGCCTCTCAGATTGAAACCACGGCTTATCGGATTATCCAGGAAGGATTGACGAATGTCGCTCGTCATGCTGGCGTAAAGGAATCGTCCGTACGCGTCTGGGCTAAGAATGGCACACTTGGCTTACAGATTGAAGACAAAGGGGCAGGATTTGATGCGAAAGCTGCCCTGGCTTCCCATACTTCCAGCGGTCTGAGCGGGATGCAGGAGCAGGCTGAGTTATTGGGCGGCCAGTTCACCATTGAATCATCCCCCGGAGCAGGGGCGCTGATTACGGTGGAATTACCTCTACAGGATCTAAAGGAAGGGGGGCAAGATGAGCGTGACGATATTGCTGGCGGATGATCATCCTGTGATGCGCCAGGGTCTGCACTTGTTGCTGGATGCAGAACCAGATTTCACGATAATCGGTGAAACCGGTGACGGCCGGGAAGTGATGGCATTGGTCGAGCGGCTGCACCCGGACGTGCTGGTATTGGACTTAGTAATGCCGGGTCTAGGCGGGCTGGATGTCGCACGCCAGGTTCACCAGCAAGCTCCAGCAACCAAAGTTGTAATCCTTTCGATGTATGCCAGCGTTGCCTATGTGGTAGAGGCCTTAGCTGCCGGCGCAAGTGCATACATTCCCAAAAAGTCTACGGCAGAGGAGCTGGTGTATGCCATTCGCGAAGTGGTTGCAGGCCGACAATATCTCAGCTCGGCCCTGTCGAATGAAGCAGGGGACATAGAACAACTTATTAAGGATCATCGAAGTCAGACCGGCGATACTTTGGATATTTACGAAACCCTCACTCGCCGCGAGCGGGAAGTGCTGAACCTGGTTGGGGAGGGCTATACCAGTGCAGAGATCGCTGACCTGCTGGTCATCAGCCCGCGCACGGTCGACATGCACCGCCGGAACATGGTGCAGAAGTTGGGGCTGAGTGGTCAGGCGTCGCTGGTGCGGTATGCGGTAAAGCATGGTCTTCTTCCCGATCAAGAATGACAACCTTTCTGCTTTCATTAGTTTAAAAATACGGTATCCCTGAGTATAGACAACCTTTATATAACACGACAGAATAATCTCCTGCGCCGCTTGTTGTTCCGGCGCAGGTTGTTTCAATATTGTTATTCTGGACGGCGTTACTACGCCAGCACTTTCTTACGGCATTCGGTTTTAAGGTTTAGGATGTCTGCAAGCATTATTGGCCTCTATACAAAAAATGCGAAACTTACGGAATAGTCTGGGAATCCTTTCTTTAATACTCGTCCTACTCTCCATTTTCCCTGGGATCGTCTTAACCATCTACTCAGTGATCACAAAGCAACATTATGAAGCTTTGTTGGTCTTGCTCATCGGGATTTCCACGTTTGTCGCATTCTGGTTTGGTGTGAACGTCCTGATCATTCGAAGAGTAAAAAAACTGATAGAGCTGTCGAAACGTCTTTCTTCCGGCGATCTGACCGCACGGTCTGATTTGAAAGATTATTCATACCTGCTTGGAGGTCTCGCCCAGGCTTTCAACCAAATGGCCGCTTCCCTTGAAATACAGACTGTGCAATTGCAGCAGCGAACAGAGGAATTCGCTGCCCTAAATGAGATGGCAAATGAACTTGCCACGTTACAAGACTTATCGATCATACTGGAAAGGATCGTCTCGAGAGCAATGGCGCTGCTGGGGGTACCCCATGTCACAATCACTCTCTATGATCCGGTGCGGGATGACCTCGTCATCACGATGGTTAAGGGATTCCAGTTGCCTGTCGGAACGCGCATACCCATGGGGGAAGGCGCTACCGGCCTCGCCGCCCAAACCCGCCAGCCGGTAACCGTTGGGGATTACCACGCCTGGGAAAACCACCTGTCTGAATTTGAGGTTTTCCCATTCTCGTCGATGATGCAAGTGCCAATGGTTTATCAGGGAGAATTGATAGGTGTACTGGGGGTGGCCGAGATCGAACCAGGCACACGCAAGTTCAACCAGATGGATGTCACTTTATTAAGCCTCTTCGCTGAACAAGCGGCAAGCGCGATAAAAAATGGCCGGTTGTTTGAAGAATCACGCAGCCATCTACAAGAATTAAAGGCGATGAACGAAATATCTACCGCGCTGAGCGACTCTCAAAATGTCAACGATATGCTTTCCATTCTGCTGAATCAATCTATTGCGATTTTTAACGCAATCGCCGGCAGTATCTGGCTTTTTTCCTCAGAACGAAGTTCTGTGCGACCGGTTATCTCCAGAGGAATTCCGGATTTCGAAATGGATTTTCAACCTGGAAAAGGTATAGCCAGCCAAATTTTTTCTTGGGGAAAGCCATACTTAAGCGTTGACCTGAAAGAGGATCTACTAATACCCCCCGCTGCACGCCCGCACATTCTGGCTGGAATGAGCGGGGCCTTCATCCCGATCCAAACAGCACAAGCGAAAGTGGGCATTCTTTTCATCGGGTTTCAGACCCTGCAGCAGATGACAGATGACCGGCTTCGCCTGGTTACAATCATTTCAGAAATGGCGAGCAATACCATCCACCGCATTCAACTTTACGAACAAACGAAGAGTCAACTTCAGCGGCTCAGTGCATTACATACCATCGATCTTGCTATAACCAACAGTCCGGACATTGGAAATACATTGCAAGTATTACTCGACCAGGTCATCACCCAGCTTGGTGTGGATGCGGCTTGTATCCTGGTTGTCAATTCATTTGAACAAACCCTGGAATTCGCTGCGAGTCGCGGCTTCAGCACCGACGCTCTGCGTAACACCCGCCTGCGTTTAGGTGATGGCTATGCCGGCAAGGCTGCCTTAGAACAACAGACAATCTATATCCCGGATCTGAAAACAGGTCATACTGATTTCCTTCGTTCTCCTTCTTTTGCTGCTGAAAGCTTCGTCACATACTATGCAGTTCCATTGGTGGCTAAAGGCCAGGTCAAAGGGGTGTTGGAAGTTTTTCACCGATCACCTCTCGAAAACAACCAGGAATGGTTAGTTTTTTTGGAAGCTTTAGCAAGCCAGGCTGCCATTGCTATTGATAATGCTACTTTATTTACCGACATACAGCGATCCAATACTGAGCTCAACCTTGCTTACAACTCGACCCTGGAAGGTTGGTCGCGTGCCCTTGACCTGAGAGATCGTGAGACCGAAGGTCACAGCCAAAGGGTTACTGAACTTGCCCTGCAACTGGCCAGGAATATGTCTGTAAGCGAACCGAATCTGGTTCACATATGGCAAGGCGCTCTGCTGCACGACATCGGCAAATTGGGCATCCCTGATAATATTTTGTTAAAACCCGGACTGCTCAGTAAAGAGGAAAGGGAAATTATCGAGAAACACCCGACAATTGCCTTTGAATTACTCTCACCCATCGCCTATCTCCGTTCAGCGCTGGATATCCCCTACTGCCATCACGAAAAGTGGGACGGCAGCGGTTACCCACGTGGACTGAAAGGGGAGCAGATACCGCAGGGAGCACGCATCTTTGCAGTTGTCGATGTTTGGGATGCCCTGCTCTCGGATCGTCCATACCGGAAGCGTTGGTCAGAAGAGAAAGCTCGCGCTTACCTCCTGGAACAGAA
>DATKKB010000131.1:0-3411 GCA_035543095.1 Anaerolineaceae bacterium
GCGTGGTTTCAGGGGCAAAGTGCGCAGCACTTTGCCCCTGAAACCACGCTAAAACCCAAAGATCCATTTAATTCAATTCCTTTGTACTGCAAATTCTATAATAGTACAAGGAATCGCTGGAGTACAGCGCCAATCTACCGGCACCCGAGGTGCTGGCGCAGGAGATCGCCGATGATAAAGTACATCTTTTACGGTAGAGGCTGAGAAAGGGGATAGGTCAGCTTTCCATCAACCGGCGTAGCCGGTCTGCCATAATTCTCATCACCTGGATCGAAAAAAATGGGGTTTGTTGAACCATGAAAAGGAACCTTTTCTGGGTAACCGGTACCACTTTAGCCCGAGTTCTTGCCTGGGCAGTGGCGCTGCGCGGGCTGTTGTCAATCAGCGCCATTTCGCCGATCAAGCTGCCCGCATAAGCGGTATCGATTGTTTTACCATCCACCATGATATCGATTTCTCCCTCAATCACGGCATACATTAAGTCGCTTTGCTCTCCGCGCTTAAAAATCACTTCACCCGGTTCGAATATCTGAAAATTTGAATCATTGTTAAAAATATTGATTTCGGGCATCCCTCTTTTTCCTTCCAATTCGGCAATTTTCTGCGATCCTCAATTTCAGATAATGCTGTTCATAACTGGTTATTATTATATCTTTAGGATCATTAAAATCCAATTAACGTTTAGTTAGTAATATTTTATGCGCTGCAAACGGAGCCAGATCATGAAGACCGCCGACTATCCCTCAAACCGGTATCCCACTCCTCTTACCGTGACAATGCGAATGGGGTCTTTTGGGTCCACTTCAATCTTTTTCCGCAGCCAGCGGATATGCACATCCAATGTGCGCGCCTGCCCCGCGAAATCCCAACCCCATACCTGCTTCAAAATAAACTCACGCGAGAGAACTCTTCGTTGATTCTGAATAAAAAAAGATAATAGTTCGAATTCTTTCGGCTTCAATTGGACTGCTTTGCCGCCGATCTTCGCTTCATGGCGATTAAGATTAATCACCAGATTACCGGCTGAAACAGTCTTATTTTCATCAGGAACCGAATTTTCTGGGGGGGAAAGGCTGTCGCGGATCATACGGGTTGTGCGTAAGTGAGCTTTTATCCTGGCAACCAGCTCGCGCATGCTGAAAGGCTTGATCATGTAGTCATCGGCCCCAATTTCCAGGCCAACCACCCGGTCAACCTCATCATCTCGCGCCGTCAAGAAAATAATGGGGGTATTCATCTCCTGGCGCAATATCCGGCACACCTCGAACCCATCCAATCCAGGCAGCATAATATCCAACAGAATCAGGTCGGGTGATTCCTGGCGTGCCAGGTCGATGGCCAGGAGCCCATCCCCAACCGTTTTTACTTCATAGCCCTGGTGCCTGAGGTTATAGGCCAGGGTTTCCTGCAAGCTCACTTCATCTTCAACGACCAAGATTTTCTCGGGCAAAATTTACCCTACCTTATCCGGCATCCAAAAAGGGGGAGCGGTGGTATTTTTTGTGCAGGCGGAGCCTGCACAAAAAAACACGGCCCCCTCCTTTTTTGATACGAGGCGGTGGAGTATTTTGAAAGTGCGAAGCACTTTCAAAATACTCCCTCGTTCGTTTTGCGTGGCCGCCGAAGGCCGGCCAGCTTTTTTGACACGAGGCGGTGGAGTTTTAGAAAATGCGAAGCATTTTCTAAAACTCCCCTCGTTCATTTTGCGTGGCCGCCGAAGGCCGGCCACGCTTATTGAGAAGCTACCATTGCGCCGCTAGAATAAATCAAGGACGTTCACCACGTGAAAGCCGGTAATTGATCTCGTGGATAATCGGGACGCAATCCCAGATCCCATCGACGACATAATGAGCGCCAGCCTGGCATATGCGGGTTGAAATCTGTTTCCGCCTGGATGCCAGGACTTCTGGAGAAAGGGCTTCAGCTTCGGCCTGGGTTAGCCCCAGCTCATTTCCCGATAAAGCCAGGCCGATCGTCCACATGCCGGCATTCAGGCCTTCTTCAATATCCACCAGCG
The DNA here is from genome assembly GCA_035543095.1 of Anaerolineaceae bacterium. Taxonomy (GTDB): domain Bacteria; phylum Chloroflexota; class Anaerolineae; order Anaerolineales; family Anaerolineaceae; genus UBA700. The sequence continues at coordinate 2,018 of DATKKB010000131.1, forward strand.
TGTCGCCAATCTTAACATATGCATCCATCGGATAAACCTGGAGCTTGATGGCATTCTGGAAGGCCATCCAGGGATAAGGCCGGCCGGCGGGCACATCCGATGCGGCCACCCAGGCATCGGGTTCGTAGCCGTTCTTTTTTGCCTCTGGGACGAGGACCTCCATCATTTCACGCGTGTAGCCGGTAGTCGAACCGACCTTCATCCCAAGGTTATGGAATTCCTTCACAGCATCGAGCGTGCCTGGAATAACGCCCGCATATTCCGCCAGGCATTCGATTTGGAGGGGTACGAATTCAGCGAACATAGCGTCGATGTCTTCCGGACGGGAGGGCCGCCCATGGACTTCTTGCCAGCGCTGGTCCACGGCTGCCAGGCGGGAGATCGCCCGCAGGTGGTCTTTCTTCATCAAGCCCATCGGCGCCCGAGCATGTTCGATATCAATCTTGACCCCACGTCGCTCAAATACTTTGATAAAAGCGGCTGTAGGAGCAAAACTGCCATAATCTACCGTTGTTCCTGCCCAATCCAGGATGGCCGCTTTTAGCGGACCTCGGTAGGAGCGTTGAAAAATAAAGTCCATTATTCCTCTAATGAGATGCGCATTTCATCTAAAGTCTCTTTGATCGCAGCGAGCAGCGCTCGCGCATCGGTGGAATCAATCCGGCCGACGTGACCGATCCGGAAGCAGTCAACCGTGCTCAATTTACCTGGATAAATCACAAACCCTTTTTCATTCAGGAGCTCATAGAAAACGGGAAAATCAAACCTGGGATGGGCCGGGTAAAGGAACGAGGTGATGATGTATCCGCGATTTTCCGCCGTTAAATACGGCTTAAACCCCATTGCCTGCATGCCAGCCAGGGTCGTTTCATAATTCTTCTGGTAGCGGGCGGCGCGGCCAATGACTCCACCTTCCTCTTCCATTTCCTTGAGGGCCTGATGGAAGGCAAGCAAGGCGTGGGTTGGAGGGGTAAAACGGAATTGGCCGCTGGTTTCCAGCTCTTCCCACTGAGCAAGCAAATCCAGGCTAAGGCTGCGTGCAAATCCACGCGTCGCCAACAGTGATTCGCGCCTGGCAATCGCAAAGGAAAAACCTGGCACCCCCTCAATACACTTGTTTGCTGAAGAGACCAGGTAATCAATTTTTGCTTCAGCAATATTCAGCGGCACGGCTCCGAAACTGCTCATGGCATCGACGAAATATTGCCGCCCGAATTTATCCACGATCGCACCAATTTGAGCGACCGGATTGAAGATACCGGTCGTCGTTTCGCAATGAACGATGGCAACATGGGTGATCGATTCATCACTTGCCAGCCTGGCCTCAATTTCATTACCATCAGCAATGCAATCTTCTCCAAAATTGAGAATATCAAATGGAATCTTTAGGGTGG
>DATKKB010000132.1:0-14409 GCA_035543095.1 Anaerolineaceae bacterium
TGACTACGGCAACGTGTATTCTAAGGTATGAAGGCTGTAGCCTACCCTCGCATGAAAAGGGATATTCGTGAACGAAAGAAGAGTCAAAATTCAAGAAGGAGAATAGGATGAAACACCCTGTTAAGCTGCTTAACTTAGTCATGGGGATGGCCATGCTCCTGGCAGCTTGCGCGCCTGCTGCGACACCAACACCAGCCCCTACCCAAGCCCCCGCCGCGTCGGCTCCCACCGAAATCCTGGCGCCGGCTCCTACCACAGCTCTTGTCTTGTCGCCAACAACTTCTATTCCCAACCCCGCCGCCAAATATTGTGTGGACCAGGGTTTTAAGAGTGAGATCCGCACTGCAGCAGATGGAAGCCAGACAGGCGTGTGCAAATTCCCGGATGGAAGCGAGTGCGATGAGTGGGCTTATTACCGGGGAGAGTGTGGCCCCGGAAAGCCCGCCGCATCGACCGGCGCGATGGATTATTCCAAGGTCGGCAAAGAGCTGGCGGATGCCTTCACCGGCGCCTACAAGGGCAAGACCGTCACCATGGCCGGCCCCTTCACCGACCAGGACGCGGTCAAGTTCAACGACTCGGTCAAGGACTTCCAGGATAAGACCGGCATCACCATCCAGTACAACGGCTCCAAGGAATTCGAGGCCTCGATCCGCATCGCCATCGAAGGCGGCAATGCCCCAGACGTCGTCGACTTCCCCCAGCCCGGCCTGCTGGCTTCCTTCGTCGCCTCCGGCAAGGCCCTGGATCTGAGCAAATTCATCAACGCCGGCTGGCTCAAACAGAACTACAAGCAGTCCTGGCTGGACATGGGCCAGATGACCGGCCCCAACGGCCCCATCACCGCCGGCATCTGGGCCCGCGCCAACGGCAAGGACCTGGTCTGGTACCCCAAGGCCGAGTTCGACAAGGCCGGCTACAAAGTCCCCACCACCTGGGATGAGCTGATGGCCCTCACCGACCAGATCGCCAAGGACGGCGACACCCCCTGGTGCATCGGCATCGAATCCGGCGCCGCCACCGGCTGGCCGATGACCGACTGGATCGAAATGGCGATGCTGCGCACCACCACCCCCGAAAACTACGACAAGTGGGTCCAGGGCACCCTCAAGTTCGACTCCCCCGAGGTGCGCAAAGCCATCGACTATGTGACCAAGATCTGGTTCAACGAGAAGTACGTCTACGGCGGGCGCAAAGCCATCGCCACCACCGCCTTCGGCGACGCCCCCAAGCCCATGTTCGACAACCCGCCCAAGTGCTGGCTGCACAAGCAGGGCAACTTCATCACCTCCTTCTTCCCCACCGACAAGGTGGCCGGGGTCGACTATGACTTCTTCTACATGCCCAACATCGACCAGCCCGGCAAGCCCTTCGAAGTGGCCGGCGACATCTACGCCGCCTTCAACGACCGCCCCGAAGTTCGCGCGGTGATCGAGTACTTCACCCTGGGCGAATCGCTGAAGACCTGGATCGAGGCCAACGGGGCCATCTCCCCCCACAACGACGCCAGCCTCGACTGGTACAAGGACCCCACCCTGAAGAAGATCGCCCAGATCTTGCAGGATGCCACCGTGGTGCGCTTTGACGCCTCGGACATGATGCCCGGCGCGGTGGGGGCGGGCTCCTTCTGGAAGGAGATGACCGCCTTCGTCTCCGGCTCGGTCAACGAGGACACCGCTCTCAAAGAAATCGACGCCTCCTGGCCCAAGAAATAGGTGGAAATCAATGGTATGGTGAGGCTGGTTACAGCCTCACCAATCCCGTAATCATGGTACTGGTATAAGGATGGAGGGGCGCCAAAATGGAATCGATCTCTTCTCAACCCCATAAAAATTTCTCTGACATGATTTCCGACTGGTTAAAAACCGCTGTCGGGCGCATCATTGCCAGCATTTGTGCCCTGCTGGTGATGGTGATCGTGTTATATGGGGGGTTCATCTTCTTGCGCGATACAGACCTTCCCCAACCACTCATGATCATCATTGCGATTCTTTGGGGAGTAGGTGGCGCTGCGTTAGATTATTATCTCACCAACTTCGTGGTCGAAATGCTCCCTGGTGAATGGCCTCGGCGCTTACAGCCATTTGTATTTGTGGGACCGGCGGTTTTCCTCATGGCCTGGGCCCTCGCCATTCCGACCGTGCGCACACTGGCCCTGAGTTTTTTCGATGCCAACAGCATTAACTTTGTTGGCTTCAGAAATTATGTATTTGCCTTTACCGACCGGATCATGCTCGAAGCCTTCCGCAACAACCTGCTCTGGCTGGTTGTCGGAACTTCCTTTTGCGTTAGCTTTGGCCTGCTGATCGCGGTATTGGCCAACCGTACCCGCCTGGAATCATTGTATAAATCGTTGATTTTCATGCCTCAGGCTATTTCCTTTGTCGGCGCGGGCGTGATCTGGAAGTTCATCTATGCCTACAGAGGCTCGGGAACCGGCCTGCCAGAAATTGGCCTGCTGAATGCCATCGTGGTCGCTCTGGGTGGGACGGCTCAGCCCTGGTTGCAGCTTTTCCCTTGGAACAATCTCTTCCTGATCGTCATTTTTATCTGGATGCAGACGGGATATGCCATGGTGATTCTCTCCTCAGCCATCAAAGACGTTCCAGCGGAGCTCGAAGAAGCCGCCCGCATCGATGGCGCTACAGAGGTCCAGGTTTTCTTTCATATTGTCATTCCCTATATCCAGGGTACCCTGATCACCGTATCCACTACGATTGTGATTTTCAGCCTGAAGCTGTTCGATATCGTTCGGGTGATGACCGGCGGCAATTATGGAACAAACGTAATTGCCAATGAGTTCTATCTGGAACGGTTCACCTATGGACAGGCCGGGCGGGCATCCGCAATTGCTATTGTCCTGCTGATATTGGTGATCCCGGTCATCGTCTATAACCTCCGGCAGTTCCGGGAAAGTAAGGCATTCTAATGGCAACTCCAGCGATCCAACCTAAGCATGCGGTGAAATCCCGGACCTCGGGTATCAAATGGCATAAGGTATTATCCAGCCTAATGATTAATGGTGTGTTGATCCTGATCTGCACGATCTGGATCGTTCCTGCGCTCGGCATTCTGATTACCTCTTTTCGCGACAGCCAGGATATTTTTCGGACCGGCTGGTGGACGGTTTTTCCACACCAGGAATATGTTGTCAGCGGTCAGATCCATGTCGACCCCAATACGGATCTGAACGGCCCGATTGCGATCCGGGGGGTGCCTGGGAAATATACGTTTGAGCAGTTGAAGGAAGGCGTCACACTTTCTGATGGACGGAAACTGATCTGGTATGGCAACAAACGCACCCGCCTGATCGAAGTATCGACCCTGCAATGGGTGGGTTTCAGCACTCGTTTTACATTGAAGAATTACCAGGATGTGCTGAGTGATAAGACTGTCAACTACAAGGATGCGAACGGCAACAATATCGTTCGCCAGGGCGACAATTTGTCGGGGGCCTTCCTGAATTCGTTAGCGGTCACCATTCCGGCTACTGTGATCCCGATCTTAATCGCGGCATTCGCCGCCTTTGGCTTCGCCTGGCTTAAATTTAGAGGGCGGAAATTCTTATTCAGCATCGTGGTGATGCTGCTGGTGGTCCCGCTCCAAATCGCCCTGATCCCCATCGTCCAGGACTACACCAGACTGGACCTCAACGGCTCATTCCTGGGTATCTGGCTGGCGCATACTGGCTTTGGCCTGCCACTGGCAGTATACTTATTGTTTAATTACATCAGCCAGTTGCCGCGTGAAATCCTGGAAAGCGCCTATATTGATGGCGCTTCCAACTTCACCATTTTCACCCAACTGATCCTTCCCCTGTCCGTGCCGGCGCTGGCATCCTTTGCCATTTTCCAATTCATGTGGGTCTGGAATGACTACCTGGTAGCGTTGGTCTTCCTGGGCAACCATCACACGGTCCTGACCGTAGCGCTGGCCAACATGGTTGGCGAGAAAGGCCAGGACTGGCATCTACTCACTGCCGGGGCATTCATCAGCATGATCATGCCGATGACCGTGTTCTTTGCCCTGCAGAGGTATTTCGTGCGTGGCATGACAGCCGGTTCGGTGAAAGGATAGACTCTTGCATGACGCCAGCGAACAAGCAGATTGAGACAACCTCGTCGCCGTGGGCACTGCCGATCGATACGCTCTACGAGCAGCTCCAAACTTCCCCCCAGGGATTGAAGGGCGAAGAGGCTCAAGCACGCTTGAGACTATACGGACGAAATAAGCTGGTCAGCCAGCAAAAGGAAACGCCTTTGCGGTTATTCCTGGACCAGTTCAAGAGCCCGCTGATCCTGATCCTGGTTTTTGCGGCCGTCATTGCCTGGCTCACCGGGGACATGATGGATGCCATCATCGTCCTGGCGATCTTATTCTTCAGCGCAGTGTTGGGGTTTATCCAGGAATATCGCGCCAGCAACGCGATGGAGCAACTGCGCAGCCGGGTGGCCCACAAAACCAACGTACTGCGCGATGGGGCTCCCCAAACCATCCCGACCGAAGAAGTAGTCCCCGGCGATATCGTCCTGCTTTCCGCCGGCAGCCTCATCCCGGCTGATGGAATTGTGATCCAGTCCGACTACTGCTTCGTCAACCAGGCGGTGCTCACCGGGGAAACCTTCCCGGCGGAGAAAAAACCCGGGCAGATGCCGGCCACTGCCAGCCTGGCCGACCTCACCAACTGCGTCTTTATGGGCACCAATGTGCGCAGCGGCAGCGCCCGGGCAGTGATCTTCCGCACCGGAGACCAGACCGCCTTTGGACAGATTGCCGATAAGCTGGCAGTCCAGGCACCCGAAACGGAATTCCAGCGCGGCATCCGCGAGTTCGGCATCATGATCACCAGGGTCATGATTGTGATTGTCCTGGTGATTTTCGTGCTTAACGTCCTGCTCAAAAAGCCGGTGCTGGATTCGCTGATGTTTTCCGTGGCTCTGGCCGTGGGCCTGGCTCCGGAAATGCTCCCGGCCATCATCAACATCACCCTCTCGACCGGGGCTCAGGCCATGGCGAAACGGGGCGTGATTGTCCGCAAGCTGGATTCCATCGAGAACTTTGGCAGCATGGACGTGCTCTGCACGGACAAGACCGGCACGCTGACCTTAGGGGTAGTGCGCCTGGATGACGCGCTCGACCCACAGGGCCAGAAATCGGAGGAAGTCTCCCGCCTGGCTTATTACAATGCGTACTTTCAAACCGGGTTAACCAATCCGCTGGACGACGCCATCCTGGAGACCGTGTCCAAGCCGGAGATGGAGCACATCAAGAAGGTAGAAGAAATCCCGTATGACTTTGTGCGCAAACGCTTGAGCATTGCCATTCAGCATACGACCCTCCCAGGGCAATCGTATACCTTGATTACCAAAGGCGCTCTGGACAAGGTTCTGGAGGTTTGCTCAGGAGTGCGGAGTGATGGAGGCAGCGTTCCCCTGGATGCTGCCCGGCTGGATTCGATCCGGAGCTGCTTTACCCAGTGGAGCGATCAGGGGTACCGCGTCCTGGGACTTGCGATGAAAGAGGTTCCCCCACAGGACGATTATTCGGTGGAAGCCGAATGTGATATGACCTTTACCGGTTTTCTGCTCTTCTTCGACCCGCCCAAGCCCGATGTCCAGCAGACTATCCAGGATTTGCAAAAGGCCGGCGTCCAGTTGAAGATCATCACGGGAGATAACTGGAGGGTCACGCAGCACATCGCCCAGGCGACCGGCATGCCGCCCAGCGCCATTCTCACCGGAGCCGAGCTGAACAAGATGGCCGAGGAAGCCCTCTGGCAGCGCGCCGAGACCGTTCACCTGTTTGCCGAGGTTGATCCCGACCAGAAGAATCGCATAATCCTGGCGCTGCACAATCACCAGCATGTGGTGGGCTATATGGGGGATGGAATCAACGACGCCCCCGCCCTGCACACCGCCGATGTGGGCATCTCGGTCGATAACGCCGTCGATGTAGCCAAAGAAGCAGCCGACTTCGTGCTGCTGGAACACAGCCTGAATGTGCTGCTCCAGGGCATTGAAGAAGGCCGGAAGACCTTTGCCAATACAATGAAATATATCTGCTATACAGAAAGCGCCAATTTCGGCAATATGTTCAGCATGGCCATCCTATCGCCGTTCCTGTCCTTCCTGCCGCTGCTGCCCAAACAGATCCTGCTTAACAATTTCCTGTCCGACTTTCCATCCATGACCGTCGCAACCGATAACGTCGATCCGGAGATGATCGAAAAGCCGCGGCGCTGGAATATTGACTTCATCCGCAATTTTATGGTGAGCTTTGGACTGTTCAGCTCGGTATTCGATTTTCTGACCTTTGGGCTGCTGCTGCTCGTGCTAAAAGTGAGCGTTGATCAATTCCGCACCGGTTGGTTCATCGAGTCGCTTTTAACCGAGCTCTTTGTCTTCCTGGTGATCCGCACCAGCCGTCCGTTTTTGCGCAGCCGGCCAGGGACTTTGCTATTGGTCAGCACCTTTTTGGTCGGTCTGATCACCCTGATCCTGCCATACCTGCCATGGATGCAGCGCGCATTTGGTTTTGTGCCGCTCCCGCCGTACGTGATGATCCTGCTCCTGGCGATGACCCTGGTATATATCGCGGGAAACGAAGTGGTAAAAATATATTTCTACCGCTACAACAGTTTCTGAGCATTTTAAGATTAGCAGAATAAGGGTTTATCCGAAAATTATGGTTGGGGTGTTTTTGCAGGCTCGAAGCGCCTGCAAAAACACCCCAAAAAATTTTATTCGGATAGGTTTTAAGCGAAAGCGGTCATCAATAGCGAAAAATGGCTGCTGCAGGCACGGCCTCGGGCATCTGGCCAGGTTGGACGCCATATACCTTGCCATTCTGAATAATGGTATAGGCAGCCGCGAAATCGAGCACGTCCATATCCTCCGGGCCCGGCAGGTCTTCCGGGTGCAGGCTCACTTCACCAGTAACGGGATTGAAGTTGCCCCAGCGTTCCTGCTCTTCTGGCAGGAAAAGCTGTGCGACACGCCCATAGTACGCTGCGGGCACAATCTCGCTCACGTCCCTGGATGCTCTTCCGTTACCCTCTCCCATGTTCTGCCGGTACAGTGCTTTTGCATCTTCAATCTCTTGCTTGAATATCGGCTGGACAATTTCCCATGCCCGCCGGTGCAACTCTTCGGCGCTGAGCTCTTCCGGGTTTCCGTCGATACCCTGCTTTACCAGATGCGGGTAGGTGTTGGCCTTGCGGTAGATGGAATGCAGATAATCCACCCCGGCCAGAACCAGCGGGGCGTTTTCCTCTTTCAGGATCGGATGTAGACCGCGGTCGATTTGCTGAAAATAGCGTAGAATTTCGCCCTTCTCTTCCTTATCTTCCGTGCCTGGCCCGTTGCCGTGGAGTGTGAGCGTGGGCCGGGATCCTCCTGACGCGACTGACCCAGACACATGACCCTGGAGTTCCTGCTGTGGGTTATCCAGATTCAAGGCTTCAGCCATGTTTTTGGGTACCCCTTCCAGTTCCACCTCTTCCACGTGGAAACGCGTCCCTTTCAGCAGGCGCACCTGGTTTTTGCTGAGCGCCAGGATGTAAAACAACCGGTCCTCATTGAATAGGGGTAACAATGGCTTGATCATGAAACGAATGCCGACAAAGACTCTCTCTTCGAAGCCCAACGGCGAGGAGTACATTTTTAGCAGCTCAGGACTGCGGAAAAGCGCCAGGCCGTTTTCATCGTGCTGCCTGAAAATAGCCTCAAGCGCCTGATCGTCTATTGGATCGAGCAGCTTCCTGGCCTCCGGGCCGCGCATACCTGATTGTACCAGCCGTTCTTCGGCTACGCGCAGCATATTCTTAAAACGAATTTGGCTCTGATGGACCCCATCATCGCCGTGGACGATGGGCATGTACAGTGATAGGCAACGCACGAGGGTGCGCGCCTCGATCAACGCTTTCAATTCATCCTTCGATACCATAATCATCCTTCCTTTTTGATCTTGTTCTTCCACCAGGTCGTCTGCCATGTTTCGCACCGGCATAAGTACAGGATACCCCTATTGATAGGAATTGCAATGAAACGTAAGTGCTAAAAAAGTACCATTTTCGACGATCCTGGCGCTGTGCCTGCCAGGATCGTCGAAAATGGCGGGTGGTTTTGACCTTACGAGATCAAACCGAGCTGGCGGGCTTTCGTCACGGCCCGGGTGCGTTTGTTTACTTCGAGTTTTTCATAAATGTTGTGGGTATGGCGCTTGACGGTATTGAGCGCCAGGTAGAGATTACCCGAAATTTCCTGGTTGGATTTTCCTTCGGCAATCAATTTCAGCACCTCTATCTCGCGCAGCGAGAGGGAGATGGGAAAGCCATCTTCCAATGTAGCGGTGACCGGGCTTACCCGGTGTTTGATGGGTTGTTGATCGGGCTGCCGACTGATCCCCGCATGCTGGATGTCTTCCAATATACTCTCAGTAAAAACCTGGGAAGGAAGGTAGTGGCCTGATTCTCGCTGCTCGGACGGGCATTGGAGCAGGAGTTCAGATAACCGCCAGCCTTCGTCCAGGAAAATCCGCCGGAAACCTTCGGGCTCACCCAGGGCAAGAGCCCGCAATAATGTCTTTTTCCATCCATCCTCACCTGAAGTATATAGGGCCATGGCCAGCAATATCAAAATCTCCATCTGTATGGTAACCCGTTGAAACCCTTCCACTGCTGGCAAAATGGCTCCCAACAGGGCCGAAGCTCTCTGTAGATCATGCTGGTTTTTGGTATCTTGGCCCCTTACCAGGAGGAACCTCGCCTGGGTGACCAGCAAATATTCATAGATGGAATACGGATAATCTTCTAAAGCGATCGTCCCGCTCAGATCAGGCAACCCACCTTTTTTCCACCACTGTTCCGCTCCGGATAGGTCATCCCGCTGAAGGGCCAGCCGTACTGCGGTTGCAGCTACGATGGCGTTATCCCATTCGCTCGATTCCGTACTGAGCGCCATGCGCGCTGCTTCCTCGATCACAGCCTGCGACCCGGAGATATCTCCCTGAGCCTGGCGCAGGCGAGCCAGGGCAACCATTCCATCCAGGCTGCCAATCGACCACATCGACTGGGTGACCTGGCAACCGCGCTCCAGGTAATCCCTGGCTTCCGCCAACAGGTCCTGTTCGAGCAAGATCTCGCCTAACCCAATATCCACCAACCCGGCCAGGGGAAGAGGGGTTCCCTCCGGTCCCAGTGCGATATACTGCGCCCGCTGCAAGGTCTCCCATGCCTTGCTGAGTTGCCCTTGCAACGCTTGAGTATTCGCCAGAGAGCCAGAAGCAATGATCATCAAGAGTGGGTTGTTCGCCTGCCGGGCTATCCGCAGCGTGGCACGCAATGATTCGATCGCTTTTTGGGTTTCACCAGACATAATGAAGAAAAGGCTGTCATCCAGCGCAATCAGGCTACGCGGATAGGGATCCCCTTCCGGTAGATACCTGAGCGCTTGCCGGGAGAACTCGGTAGCCTGTTCCAGATCGCCGCTCAAAATTGCCAGGGTCGATTGGCAGACGGCTAATCTACCCTGAATAAAGAACATACTATCTTTATCAAAAACTTTACCGGTTCCCGGTCTGTCGATATTCTGTGACGTATCCGTTTGCTTTTCGAACTGGTTCAGCGACCTCCGCACGTCATCCAACCAGTAACGGGCTAGTTCCAACTGGCGAGCTGCAATGAGCGCCCACGCATAATCCAGGATGAGATACGGGCGCCGGTGAATGATCTCGTCCGGTAGTTTTCCAACCCACTGGTTGAGAACAGAAATTTCGCCCGTTTTGATCAATCTCTGGAGGTTACGCTCGATCATATCCGCCGCCCATTCCATATCCCGGGTTTCCAGAGCGTGTCGAAAGGCATCCGCCAGAAGAGCGTTCTGTTCGAACCACAACGCCGCCCGCTGATGCAGTTCCGAGATCTCGGCCGGGTTGACTTCCGCCTGTACCTGGCGCAGAAAGTCGGCAAACAAGGGGTGATAGCGGAACCACTCGTGTTTCCCATTCAGAGCCGTGATGAACAAATTGGCACGCTCCAGGCGATACAACATGGCGGTGCCGTATCCTGGCTGGGCGTCTGGGTAGACGACTGCCTCACACAACGGGCCGGTGAGGCTCTCCAAAATGGAACTCTTCAGCAGGAATTGGCGAATTTCTCCCGGCTGGCGGTCGAGGACCTCTTCGGCCAGATAGCCGGCCAGGCAATCCGCCTGGCCGTGCAGGTTGGCCAGAAGTGTCTCCGGATCCGACCGGTTCTCCAGGGAAATCGCAGCCATTTGCAGAGAAGTGATCCAGCCTTCTGTGCGTTCCTCCAGCGCCTGGACCGTTTCAGGTGAAAGCTGCAGGCCGGTCGCCTGTTGGAAATATTGAAATACCTCTTCATTGGTAAAACGCAGATCATCAGCGCCTAATTCGACCATCCGGCCCTTGGCGCGCAGAAAGGCCAGGTCCAGATTGGGTTCGCAGCGGCTGGCAATCACCAGGTGCAGATTGGAAGGCAGGTATTTCAGCAGAAAATCCAGCCCCTGGAGCACCGCCGGATTTTCCAGAACCTGGAAATCGTCCAGCACCAGGACCATTTCTTTCCAATAGGTGAATAGTTCATTGATCAACAGGGTCAGTCCCACCTCCAGGTTGCTCCCCCCGGTGAATTGGATAAACTCCAGGGCTTTTTCCCCCAGCCGGGGGACCAGCGTTTGTAAGGCGCCGATGAAATAGGAGTAGAAGTGGTTGATGTCGTTATCCTGGTTATCGAGCGTCAGCCAGGCGACAGGAAGGTCCGCTTCTCTGGTCCATTCAACCAGAAGATTGGTTTTTCCAAATCCAGCGGGCGCGGCGAGCAGGGTCAGCGGTACCCGAACGCCCTGTTTGATCCTTCCCGTGAGACGAGGTCGATGAACGTATTTGTTTGGGGTCTGGGGAACTGAGATTTTAGTACGAAGGAGAGGTTGATCATAGATGGAGATAGTCATACGAATTGTCCCAACTTGCTACTTCGGCCACATGCGCCTTCACAACCTACTCATTGTTCCGGTTAGTACCGTATACTATATAAATACAAGTCCAGATGAGTCACATGTGCTATCATTAATCCAGGCAACCCGACCTACTCGAATGCTTTCACCGGGTTGCCTGCGCCATAGTGGTTCCGTTGCTCCGCATCCACTATAGACGAGTATAGTCGGGGCAACCATGAAAGTCACTCTACAAAACTTTACAGTTAACTTGGTATAACTTGTCATTTCGATGTCCTGGGGGATCTGGCAGGAGGCTATTTCCCATCTGGTGCCACTCGAGCTATCCCGAGCGCGACGATAGATTCTGGCTTGGCAGGGCCACACCAGCAGGGTGTTCAGGATGGCATTATCGAGCAGCAACGAAAAGACTCCCTAATCGCCATGGGGGAGTATTTTTGATTCCAACGATCGGCTGCGGTCTCCTTCTGTCGAAAGGAAAAGGTAGATAGCACTTTTATGATACTTTGGATACATGAAAGTTTGTCCTCTGGATAGTATGCTTGGCATAAATCTAAATTCGCTTTTTAAAAAGAAAGAAGGAAAATGAATATGATTTCAGAAACATGTAAAAATTGGTGGATGTATCTGGTGCGCGGCCTGGCCTTCATTATCTTCGGCGTCGTGGCCTTCATTAAGCCCACGGGTTTCTGGGAAGTCCTGGTTGTGCTGTTTGGCGTCCTTGCGATCTTGGACGGCCTCTTTTCCATTGGCACCAGCTTCGACTTAAAAAAGAATTTCAGTCACTGGTGGGTAATGCTGGTGGGTGGGGTGCTTGGAATCGTCGTCGGGGTATTGATCCTCATCTCGCCCGATAAAGCCTCCCTTGTCGTGTACTACCTGATCGCAGCCTGGGCAATCATCAATGGGATCCTTGAGATCGTAGCTGGAGTCCGTCTCCAGAGCCTTACCGCAGGTGAATGGAATTTGGTCTTCGCCGGCGCCCTCTCAATCCTCCTTGGTGTTTTGCTGATCGTTTATCCGACCCCTGGTGTGAAGGTTCTGATGTATGCACTCGGCGTTTATGCCATCGTCTACGGAATCATGCAGGTCAGCTTTTCACATCGCTTACATGGCTGGTGGAATTCGATCAAGTCAGGTGAATTTCCAAATCCGGCTCAATAATTAATAAAGAGGTAAGGATAACGGATATGAAAACAGACATCGAATTGCGAAATGATATTTTGGATGAGCTCCAGTGGGAGCCGAGCGTAACCGCAACAGAAATTGGGGTGATCGTCGAGGATAGCATCGTCACCCTTACCGGAACGGTACAATCCTTCCCCGAAAAGTGGGGCGCGGAAAAGGCTGCTCTGCGGGTCTCCGGCGTGAAAGGGGTAGCCAATGAGATTGATGTCGAGTTACCCAGTGAAAGCCGCCGCTCGGATGAAGATATCGCCCGCGCCGCTGCCAACGCCTTGGATTGGGACGTGGTATTACCCAAAGATCTGCAGGTGGTCGTGGAAAATGGTTGGGTGACCCTGAACGGAACCGTGGAATGGCAATACCAGAAGACCGCTGCCCAGAACGACGTTGCGCGGTTGACTGGCGTCAAAGGGGTCATCAATAACACCAAAATCAAATCCAAAGTCTCTACCAATGCCGTCCAGGGAAAAATCGAGTCGGCTCTCCAGCGCCTTGCCTCTTTAGATGCAAAAGAAATTCGGGTAAAAACCGATGGCGGTAAGGTCACCCTGGAAGGCACTGTCGCTTCCTGGGAAGAGAAAGAGGCAGCCGAGGATGCCGCCTGGTCGGCCCCGGGTGTCACTGACGTCGATGATAAACTCGTAATTTTGTAATTCTGTCATGAGAGATCAACTGAGGGCCCGTTTGGTGTTGCCAGAATCTGGTCTTCCAGGCCCTCAGCGATCTCTTTTTAATCAATAATTAGAGAGGTGAAAATGATTGATCTTCCTTTAAACTCTGAGGTACATTGTTCTGATGGTATTATTGGGCTCTCGACTTATGTAGTCGGAAAACCGATGAATCACGAGGTGACTCACCTGGTGGTAAAAAGCTTGAAACCTCCCTTTACCGAATATCTCGTACCGATTGACAATGTGACCGAAACGACGCCAAAACAGATCAAGCTGAAATGCACACGGAACGAGATGGAAAACATGAAACGTTTCGAGGATGAGGAGACCATTTACACCGAGTTTCCTACCTTATTAAACTTATACTATGTTGTTTGTACCCAGGTCGTTAAGGCAGACGTAGTTACCTATGATTCAGAAACGTACCAGAGCGTCCCTCAAGATGAATTAGCCATATGCCACAGTGCGAAGGTAGCAGCCACTGATGGTTACATCGGTAAGATCAACGAGGTGCTGATTAACTCAATCAATATGCAGGTCACTTATCTGGTGCTGCGTGAAGGGCACGTATTCAAGAACAGGGAAGTCACCATCCCCATATCGCAGATTGACCATGTTGATGAAGACACAATTTACTTGAAGCTGGACCGGCAGACGGTCGAAGGGCTGCCAACAATACCCACCCAGCGCTGGCAATTACATGATAAGCGGAATCAGCTCTCATTTTCCACTGATTGATCGAGCTCGCAAGGAACTGCCAGCATTTTTATCGTTTCTGGCGTTTTTCTTCGTAACCGCGCTGTTCTTTCGTTCCTGGGAATTCGCTCTGATCGTCGCCGCCAGTCTGGGTTTCCACGAGTTGGGCCACGCTGCCGCGCTTTCGTGGCTTGGTTTGGATTGGCGCATCTCGTTTGGATTCCTCGGCGCGTGGACCTGGTCGAATGCCGAACAACGCGCCCGGCTCCCTCAGATTGCCAACGTATCGATCCATATGATGGGGCCGGTCTTCAGCCTCTTACTGGCAGTAATGGCCCTGGTGCTGCACAATCTGTTTTTTCCCGCCGACCGGAATCTACTCATCCTGGCGAATTTCAGCGCACATATTGGTTTTCTAAATCTGCTGCCAATTGGCGCCATCACGGATGGAGGAAAAGTTGTCCGCGCTATAGTCACTTCCGTGGATGGACTTAACCGGCTGCGCGAGATCTTGTTTGCAGCTTCTATTACAATATTAATTTTTGTGCTGTACGCCTGGGTGCAGCTTCCACGCCTGAACACCGATACAGCTCTTTATTTCATTGCTGGCTTGCTGTTGATCTGGGTCTGGATGCTCGACAGCCTGCATCTGGAAGCGAGTTCCGCGCAGCGCAGGAAGCAAAATCACCCCACCCAATCGGTAGCCCAGGGCTGTATCCCGGTGACCGGACATCCTGAAAGGGTCAAGCCGGCTTTGCCGCTGTCCTTCTGGCAGATCGTTATTGTCATACTGCTGTTATGGGAAATGCTGGCTGCCTACCTGGTAATCATCCTCGGGACGCCATTCTGGCTTGACCCTATTTACGTAGAAGGTGCCCTTAAGA
>DATKKB010000133.1:0-8326 GCA_035543095.1 Anaerolineaceae bacterium
TACATCGTGTGGACCCTGACGGACACCTCGGCGGCCAAGCGGGCCTCAGACCTCGGCTACGCCGTCCTGCCGGATGCCATACGCAAGCAGGTGATGACCAAACTGGCCCAGGTTACCTGCAAGGGCCAGCCGGTGCTCAAATAGAATTAATAACTGCCCCAAAGAAAAAGCTGATATAAACGATGTGGCTGCGGCAATGCCGCAGCCACATCGTTTATATATTGAAAAAATATCCGCCGATCGAGATAAAGACTGATAAAATGTCTATTCTACACTTGGTCAAATTGCAAAAATCAATCCGTTAGAGGCCTCTCTGCCAATGGTAGAAGTGACATCATCCCAGGATTTAGAGCTTAAGCCTGCTTCACAACAGGTAAAACTTGTGATTCATGGCCTGTTCGCTTATTACGGCAAATTTTGCGTTTTGGAAGACATTTCCCTAGAAATTCTGGAAAACAAAATTACGGCGATCATCGGCCCGTCTGGAAGTGGTAAATCGACCCTGCTGCGTAGCCTCAACCGCATGAATGACCTCATCCCCGATTTCCGAATTGAGGGTGAAATCAAACTGGATGGACAAAGTATTTATGCGGAGAATGTTGACCTGGTCGATGTCCGCCGCCGGGTTGGGATGGTGTTCCAACGCGCAAATCCTTTCCCAATGAGTATTTTCGACAACGTGGCCTTCGGTCCGCGCCTGTATGGGATTCGCAGACAAAGTGTTCTGACCGAAATTGTTGAGCATTGCCTGCGCGAATCGGCACTCTGGGATGAGGTAAAAGACAAGCTCAAAGAGAGTGGATTGGCCCTCTCAGGGGGACAGCAGCAGCGCTTGTGTATTGCGCGCGCCCTGGCGGTTGAGCCGGAGGTCATTTTGATGGACGAGCCTGCCTCGGCGCTGGATCCCGTGGCAACATTGAAGATCGAGGAACTGATGCAATCTTTGAAAGAAAGGTTCACAATTGTGATCGTTACCCATAATATGCAGCAGGCAGCCCGCGTCTCGGATTTTACAGCTTTCCTGATGATGAACGACCGACGCGCCGGCACGCTGGTTGAGTTTGGCACTACGCCGCAAATCTTTACCAATCCTAAAGTTAAGCAAACCGAGGAATACGTGACCGGCAGGTTTGGGTAAATCGAATGAGCTGACCAGGACTTATTTTGTGATTGAGACGACCGAATCTTCGTCGTTATCCATTTCCAAAAGTTCCCCTGTACAGATAAACAACGTGCGTTCGCAGATATTCACGACCCGGTCCGCCAGCCTTTCCAGGTTATGCGCCACCCACAATAAATAATTGGCCTGGTCAATCGTATCGGGGTCGGCGAGCATACCGAGTACGACGATCCGATAAATTCGATTGTAATACGCATCCACCAGGTCGTCTTCTTTCGGAATCTGCTGCGCCATGACCGGGTTCTCTTCAATAAAGGCCGACAGGCAATTATGCAGCATGCCAATACTCAGCCTGGCCATCTCCTGAAATTCATTCACCGGTATGCGGATGTCTTCATTCGATATATTTAAGGCAATCTTGGAAATGCCTTTGGCGTAATCTCCCATCCGTTCCAGCTCGTTAGCGACATAAAGGATCGCTGTAAGTACGCGTAAGTCGTGCGCCATCGGTTGTTGGGTTGCAATTTGGCCCAGGACGGCGTTTTCGATCGCATAGCGTTTTTCATTGATACAGTGGTCATTGCGGTAAATGGCGCGTGCCGCAGTAAAATCACCACCTGTTAGAGCATTAACCGCTCCGAAAGTAGAATTCTCAACCATGCTACCCAGGATCAGGATTTCACGCTTAAGCTGGCTCATGAATTGATCGAACGTTTTTCGTACCATTTTCGTTCCTCGAGCTTCTAAAAATCCAATCTGCCTGGGTATCGGAAACATGATCAAAGCACCTTCTAAGAATAAATTAAGAATATGCAAATCATATCACATGCATTTCAGGCATTTTTCTTATTATGATGCTACCACACGAAGTCTAATGTATTTAATACATCAGGTTAACAAGACTTTAGTGAGTGTAAAGGTTTGATTATTAGACAGTTGCTTGAGGAGATAGAAAAAGTAATAGTTGTTCGAATAATTCGCCCATTCATTGAATTTGCGACTATTTTTATGGCAATTTCAGGTCAATTCGTTAGACTCGATAACGCTTGCGGCGATAGCTGAAACCCTTTTTATCATTTCAATATAAACCGGATCCAAAGATTGGTCTATAAATAGTTCTTCAGCGCGATTTCCGGCATATTTTATTTCATCAATTGTAAAAAGATGATCTAAAAGGCCACATGCTTTCAGCAGACTTAGCAATGCAGCCGATTGAGGATCAACTTTTTCGCCTGCCAGGATAATAGCCCTGAGATGTCTTTTTCGCCAAAACTTGGCGGAAGCATCCTCCTGGGAATAATCGATGAACGGGATAACCCATATTAATTTCTTCTTCTTTATCTTGAGGATTTTTTTGGCGATCAAGCTCTTAACCAACTCTTTTTCCAACTTCTTTGGTTTTAAACTGAATGCTTCAGTCCAATATAAAAGCTTCTTGGGTTTCCTAGCAGTGGTTATTTTCTCTAAAATATGGTTGAGATATTTATTTTCGCTCGGAACGCCTTTGGCAAGACCGACTCTTTCCCCATCGATCAGCTCGATTTTACCTTCTATGATCAGGTCTAACAGCATTGCGCCTACCAGCGCCGCAGGCAGCGCCTGAGCTGAAGAAACCGCCACAGAACTCTTCTTTTCGTTCATTGTGAGCAAAAACAGCTCTTCAGCTAATGTCAGCATTTTTAAAATCCCCTCGAAAATATTACTGAATGGCCAATACTTTTGCGGGCCGTTGGCAGATCATTAAATCAGAAATCAAGCAGAAACCGGTCGATCGTTTGGTTGCTCTAATAGTAGATAATGTTTGCTTTTTGCCGCGCCGAATCTGGCGCAGGGCATGGCGAGTGAGCCGGTCAGCCGCCTTGTTTTTACCGCGCGGCACCCACTGCCACTGCAGGCCAGCCATTTTTTGACTTAAGCGCCGGGCCTTGCGGTGGAGTGTCTTGATGCGAGTGGAGGTTACTTCTGCATAACCCTGCATCTGGTCAATGACAGACTTGGCATCTCCAACGACCAGCACCCGCTCACCTTTCAGGCCCAGATCCGATAAGGCTTCCAGTCCTTCAATTAAGGCCAGGTATTCTGCTCCATTAGAGCTGGCAACCTCCCGGTGGGTATATCCTCCGTGTCCCCTGGCTATCACCTGGTCGTCTTCAGAAATCAGCCAGCCATAACACATAATACCTGATTCACCTCCATAATCTGATTTTTCTTGTTTATCACGAAACAGCCCGTCAAAGTTCAATGTATACATTACTCCCTCGGTCAAACTGGAAATGTGATAAAAAAATCGGCGCTGAGATATCAGATCGCCGATTATTGTTGATTGTCTTGCCGCCAGGAAGCGGATTAGCCTGCTTGATTTTGGATGAATTAGCATAAAGATTGTTCTTAATGATCCTTCTTTTATATATTAATACGCCAAATTTAACGATTCGACAACAAAAGGTTATGGTCTTGTAAAAAATTGTGATTCACAACTTTTGCGAAAGGTTTACGTATATGTATTTGTGAATTGACAAAATATTAATATACGCTTGTCCAATTGTTAATGATATTTAGGTAGACTATAATTAGAAGAAAGTCGATCAAAGAAAAATCGGCTTGAAGGTTCACCACAGGAGTCAAGAATGAAACGGCTTTTAGGCCCGTTGTTGCTGGGTGTGCTCGTAATCGGAGTTGGCGCAGCCATTTTTTTGTCGGCCAACCAACAAATTGCGCTGCGACAGGTCGTCACCGTCAACGGCCTGATTGGCTCTGAAAAAGAGCCATTTTTCAAGGACACCAGGGTCATCGACGCGCTGCGCAAAGGTGGGATAGCCGTCACGTTCGATAAAGCTGGCTCTCGCACCATTGCCACCACACCGGATTTGAGTAAGTACGACTTTGTTTTCCCTTCGGGTGTGCCGGCTGCAACCAAGCTTCGCCAGGATCACAAGTCCGCCAAGACATACGATGAATTCTTTACTCCCATGGCGATCGCGTCCTGGAAGTCAATTGCCAGCATCCTTGAAGCCAACGGTCTGGCCAAGAACCAGGGCGGCTATTACACCCTGGATATGGCCGCTTATCTCCAGATGGTTACAGATAACAAGCGTTGGACCGACCTGAAAAATAACGCCGATTACAACATCAATAAGAGCATCCTGATCACCTCGACCGATGTGCGCCAGTCGAACTCGGCCGCCATGTACCTGGCCCTGGCCTCTTACGTTGCAAATGGAAATAACGTTATTCAGAGTGACGCCGACATTCAAAAAGTTCTGCCTATCGTGGAACCCCTATTCCTAAAACAGGGTTTCTCTGAATATTCTTCTGAGGTTCCATTTCAGGACTACCTGAGCATGGGGGTTGGCAAAGCGCCCATGGTCATGATTTATGAAGCCCAATATATCGCCCAGGCTGCCATACAGAACGGGATCACCAGCGATATGGTCTTAATGTATCCGGAGCCGACCATTTACAGCAAGCACATTCTGGTTGCGCTGACTCCAAACGGCCAAAAACTTGGAGAGCTGCTCCAGAACGATCCAGATCTGCAACGCCTGGCTGTGGAAAATGGTTTCCGGAACAGCAATGTAGATTTGTTCAAGCTAGTTAAATCAACCCGCAATTTAACCATGCCAGATTCCCTGGTTAATGTGGTCGATCCGCCCAGTTATGAAATTCTTGAAAAAACCATCCAACAGATCGAACAGAAATACACCCAATAAAGGAGAAACGCAATGACTAACGAATTGGTTCCGCCCGCCAGCCTGACGCCTCCCGCCAGCCTGACGCCATCCGAACCTGTCCAGCCCGTCTCCCAGGACCAGGCCGGCCAGATGGTCAAGTTAGACCAGCCAACCATTTCCCACCTGGATGATAAGGTGAAAGAATTCACCGATACCGTGATCAAATCGGACGTGCAGAGCGATCCCTTCAAAGAGCGAGTCGATGCGATCCATAACCTGGGTTCCAAGGAAATCCGCGCCTCTGCTGAGGTATCCAACCGCATGCTGGATAAGCCGGTCAAGGCGATGCAAAGCGGCCTATTCAACGATACTGCGCCCATTTCGAAATCACTGGTTGACTTGCGGAAGACCGTCGAAGACCTGGACCCGGCTCACCAGGGGGACCTGTTCTCTTCCCAAAGACTGCTGGGCATCATTCCCTTTGGCAATAAGCTGCGGGATTACTTCATGCGCTACCAGTCCTCGCAGAGCCACATCAATGCCATTATCAACGCTCTGTATTCAGGCCAGGATGAGCTCCGCAAGGATAATGCTGCCATCGAGCAGGAGAAAGTCAACCTGTGGAACTTGATGGGCCAGCTCCAACAGTATATCTACGTCGGCAAGAAGATCGATGCGGCTTTGGAAGATAAAGTCAACAGCATTGAAGCCTCCGATCCGGAAAAAGCGCGGGTGGTCAAGGAAGAAATGCTCTTCTACGTCCGCCAGAAAGTGCAAGATCTGCTGACCCAGCAAGCCGTCAACATTCAGGGTTACCTGGCGCTGGATATGGTGCGCCGCAATAACCTCGAGCTGATCAAGGGGGTCGACCGGGCGACTACCACCACCGTTTCAGCCCTGCGGACCGCGGTCATCGTGGCCCAGGCCCTGGCAAACCAGAAACTGGTCCTGGACCAGATCACAGCGCTCAATACCACCACCAGCAGCCTGATTGAATCGACGTCTGTCCTGCTGCGCAAGCAGACCGTGGATATTCACCAGCAGGCCGCCAGCGCAACCCTCAATGTCGAGAGCCTCCAAAAAGCCTTTGCAAACATCTATGAATCAATGGATATGATCTCGAACTTCAAAGTGCAAGCCCTGGAAACCATGAAGCAGACGGTCGATACGCTCTCCACTGAAGTCCAGAAATCGCAGACCTACCTGGACCGGGTACGCCGCGAGGAAGCGGCGCGTACAGCAGGCAATATCGATATCACAACTCCTGACAACGATGTTCATCTCTAAACGAGAAACAGAAAGTTAAGGCAGGTTATGAACCTCCGCCGAAGCTTGATTTTCATTTTTGTCGCCGCAATGGTCATGTTGACCATTGCGGGCTGCGGCTCGGCCCAACCCAGCGGAAACGTCCTCACCGTGCTGGCCGGATCCGAATTGAGCGATTTATCGCCTATGTTGGATGAGATCCAGCAGAATACGGGTGTGCGCCTGCAGTTCCAATATACCGGCACGTTGGATGGGGCCGAACAAATTATGGCCGGAACCAAGGTCGACCTGGCCTGGTTCAGCCACGCCAAATATCTCAACCTGATGGCAGGTTCCAAGAACCGCATCCTCGCTCAAGAAAAAATCATGCTGTCCCCGGTGGTGCTCGGCATCAAGGAAAGTAAAGCTCGGGCCTGGGGCTGGGTGGATAACCCAAACCTGACCTGGAACGACGTAGTCCAAAAAGCTGCCAGCGGCGAGCTGCATTTCGCCATGACCAACCCATCTTCATCCAACTCGGGCTTTTCAGCCCTGGTCGGGGTAGCTTCAGCTTTAGCCAATAAAGGAGATGCCCTACAAAAGGAAGATATTGCGGCGGTCAGCCCGCAATTACAGGGCTTTTTCAAGGGTCAGGCGCTCACGGCGGGCAGTTCTGGCTGGCTGGCAGACCAGTATGTGGCCGACCAGGATAAGCTGGATGGCATGATAAACTACGAGTCGGTGCTGCTTGCTCAGAACAAGAGCGGCAAGCTAAAAGAAAATCTATACTTGATCTATCCAAAAGAGGGCATCATCACCGCAGATTACCCGCTCCTGCTGTTAAATTCAGACAAAAAGGGCGATTACGACAAGCTGGTGACGTATTTGAAAACGGCCGATTTCCAGCGCGAGATCATGACCAAGACCCTGCGCCGGCCGATTAACAGCCAGGTAACCTTGAACTCGGATTTTCCCAAGCAGGTGATAATTGAGGTGCCTTTCCCGAACAACCGGGAAGTCGTGGATGCCTTGTTGTTAAGCTATCTGAATGAACAGATTAAACCCTCGCATACCTATTACGTGCTCGATACCAGTGGGTCGATGAATGGAGATCGCCTGAACAATCTGGTCAAGGCCATGGATAACCTGGCCGGGGCCGACACCAGCCTTACCGGCCAGTTTGCCCGCTTCCGCAATCGCGAAAAGGTCACGATCCTTTCCTTTAATTCAGCGGTTGTGGGAACTTCCGAGTTCGAAGTGGATGCCAGCAACCAAGCCACCTTGCAGCAGATCAGCGATTACGTCCATTCTTTGCAGGCCGGGGGCAGCACTGCCATCTTCTCAGCCCTCCAGGATGCCTACAACCTGGCGCTTCAGGCCAGCCAGCAAGAGCCAGACCGGATCTACTCCATCGTACTGATGACCGACGGCGAAAATAACTCCGGGATTTCACAGGATGAATTCACCAACTTCTACAAATCTACAACTGGTACCCAAAATATCCGCACCTTTACGATTTTGTTTGGAGAGGCCAACGCTAACGTGTTGCAATCGATCGCAAACCTGACCGGCGGGCGGATGTTCGATGCCAGCAAAGACTCGTTGGCGTTTATCTTCAAAGAAATTCGCGGCTACCAATAAAACTATGGAAAAAAGAAAACGGTTTCTGCTATATCTGTACAGCACGCCCAACATTGTCGGCTGCCTGTTAGGGATCCTGGGATTGGCGCTTTTCTTCATGGGGATCATCAACCAGTTCTGGCTCCTGATCGTCATCGGGCTGTATGTGATTGGCGTGCTCGCCACCCCGCGCAGTCCAACCTACGAGCTGGAAATCAAGAACCAGCTCACTGCGGACGATATTCGTGAGGAGCTGGACGGTCTTATTCGCAAAATCAAGGGCAAGGTTCCCAAGGAAGTGTTTGACCTCGTGCAAAGCATCAAGGGTTCGATCGTTGAAGTGCTGCCGCAGATCGTAGATTTGAGCGGCGGCGATTACAACATCTACACGATCAAGCAAACTGCACTGGATTACCTGCCGGCTTCTTTGCAGAATTACCTCAACCTGCCGCCGGCTTATGCCAACCTGCACGTGGTTAAGGATGGCAAAACGTCCAAACAGCTCCTGCTGGAACAGCTCAACCTGCTAGATCAGGAAATGAAGGAAGTCGTCCAGGCGGTATATGCCAACGATACTCAAAAATTGATGGTGCAAGGGCAGTTTCTGAAGGAAAAATTCCAGAAACCAGTCGCCATCATCTAATCCAACCATGAATAGGAGTGGTGGATG
>DATKKB010000134.1:0-26776 GCA_035543095.1 Anaerolineaceae bacterium
CAATTGTTTGAATTGATACATATATTTTAAGATATTGATTGACATACAACTTAATTATGGTTATAATCTAAACAACAAAATCAAGGATTAGCAGGGTATAAGTTTTCATCCAAATTGATGAAGGTTAGTCTTGTAGCTGCACACGGAAACTGATTAACCGAACAGGTTGATACTACTCAAGCGGATTAAGGAGCTTGAATGGCTGCAAACGAACGGTACGAACAAATCGAGGTGCTTGTTGATGAGCGCGGTTTTGTTTCGGTGCGAGATCTAAGCGAAATCTTTCAAGTCTCCGAAATGACCATTCGCCGCGACTTGCAGCGCCTGGAAGAAGAAGGCCGGTTACGTCGCACGTTCGGGGGAGCCGCAAGCCTGCACTTTTTTGGAAAATCGCAAGCGAAAATTGCGCCTGAATCACACCTGCCTTCCCCCAATGTTGCCTTGACCGACCGGGTGGATGTGATGATTGCTACCTCGCGTGAACAGCAATCCGATTATTTGTTATTAGACAGGGCCATAAAAAAGAACCTGCCGATAGTGGCGGAATCGGCGCCGCTTGAAAAGGAAGTCACCCTGGTTGCGTTGGATAACTATAAGGCTGCATTTGCCCTCGGCCGCAGCGCTGGTTTGGAAGGCGTTCGACGCTGGAATGGCCGCGTGCACATACTTGACCTGACTTACCGGATGCCAAATACTCGCCTTCGCAGCCAGGCTTTCAAGGAGGGAATTCAAGAGACGTGCCCACAGGCCGAACTGATCTTATCGATTGACGCTCAATCCAGTAAGCAAACTTCTTACCAGGTTACAAAAGATGCGCTGACGGTGCACTCGCAGATTAACGTGATATTTGCCATCAACGATACCACCGCCGCGGGCGCCATACAGGCCTGCCGCGAATTGGCAATTGACCCGGAGAAAATCACCATTTTGCCATTCGGCCTGGAAGGCAATACCATGCGCGATGCTCTTGCAGAAGGCACATATTGCCGCCTCGGCCTGGCCATGTTTCCGGAAGTTATCGCCCCAGCCTGCATTGAGGCGGCAATTTTGGCTTACAGCCGTTTTCCCCTCCCACCCCAGTTGGTTACGCCTTTCTCCATTGTGACGACGGAATCCCTCTCCGAGCTATATACCAGGACTTCGGAAGGTTGGAATCTGCGCTGGGATGTGTTCAATCGACGCTTTACCTTACCGATCGACATTCACCCACCAAAAGATCGCCCTGGCGTGAGCCTGCCTCGCAGGATTGGTTTTATTGTGCCTTTTAGCGAGCATGAATGGTATCGCAACCTGGTGGTTTTAATGCGGGAGCACGCCCAGGAGTACGATATCCAGCTGGAATTTGTGGATACTGAAAAGGACATGTATGATGAGGTGGAGAATCGCCGCAAGGCAATTGCCCAATTAGCTTCCCATCAGGTTCAGCCCAATGACGTCTTGATTATCGATAATGGTCCGATTGCGGGCTACCTGGCGCAAAACCTGGTTGGCAAAGGTGAATTGACCGTCATTACAAACGCCACAAACGTTTTTAATATTCTCGAACAGAACCCGGATATCACCCTGATTTCGACCGGGGGGGTGCTCCGGCGTGCAAGCCAGGTCCTGGTTGGGCCGACTGCTGAGGCCAGTTTGCGCGACCTGCGAGCCGACCGGTTGTTCCTCAGCGTCACCGGTATTTCCCTGGATTTTGGACTCTCGCATACCAATTATTCCGAAGTGACGATTAAACAAGCCATGATCGGCTCGGCCCGCGAGGTAATTTTGCTGGCAGATTACACGAATTTTGCGCAGGAATCGGTTGCTCAGGTGACCGGGTTAAAAAGCGTCCATCGCTTGATCACCGATGATTCGTTGCCAGCGAACATGCGCCTGGATCTGGCTAAGTTGGGAATTAAACTGACGCTGGCGACCATTTAAAAGGGTTGTCCCATTTTGGGGGATTCCCTATCAAACGGCTTGCCTTGTTCGATTTTGTCCAGCAACCACCGGCTGGCGCGTGGAAACAACCTGGCGAGTTCGCACCAGTCTGCTCCCCAGCGCAGTATGCCATCGCTGCCGCCACTGACAACGACCGGGCCTGTCGGTCGCTCAGGTTCCCTCTGGCTCAGACCCCATTATAGGCGCGCTCGGGGATATCCGCTCCGGCGCGCCGGTCCACAGCGCCGAGGGCGAGCAGAGCGCTGCGCCGCGCCTCGGTGATGCCCGTCAGATCGGTGATGTCCATGCGCTCATAAAGGCGATCGGGACGCAGTGTGAGCAACTGGGCACCACTGTGTGCGTCCCACAGGTGCACGGTCCCATCCAGCGCTGCATCGGCTACCAGGCGCCCATCACCGCTCATGGCCACACCCCAGCTTGACGACGCGTGCCCGGTGAGGATCTGCTGACAGTCCCCGCTGGTAGCGTCCCACAGCCGCACGGTCCCGTCTATCGCACCGCTCGCTACCAGCCCTCCGTCCGAGCTCAGTTCCACATCCCAGATCGCGTCCGAGTGTCCGGTGAGGACCTTCACGCACTCCCCGCTCGCGATGTCCCACAAACGCACGGTGGCATCGGTTCCACAACTTGCCACACACTGCCCATCCCCGCTCAGCGTCGCGTTCCAGATAGCTCCCGAGTGCCCGGTGAAGACCTTCTTACATTCACCACTGGTCACGTCCCACAGCCGCACTGTCCCGTCCATGCCGCCGCTTACCACGCGCTGTCCGTCCGCGCTTAGCGCTAGGCCGCGGACATCGCCCGCATGTCCGCTGAATACGCGGAGGCGTTCCCCGCTCGCCGAGTCCCACACCTCAACCGTGCCATGGGTGGAGCATGCCAGCCGTTGTCCGTCCGCACTGAGCGCCACGCCCCAGACTGAATGTCCGGCGAGGGCCATCCGACATTCACCGCTGGCCACGTCCCACAGCCGCACTGTCCCATCCATGCCGGCGCTCACCATCCACCGACCATGAGCGTCTAACGCAACTCCTTGGACCCCACCCTTGTGCGCGAAGGCCTGGAGGCACATACCGCTCGAAGTTTCCCATATGCGCGCGATGGCATCGGCGCCGCCGGTGGCCAACCGCTTCCCGTCCCTGCTTAGCGCCACGCTCCAGATCGCCGTCGTGTACCCGGTGAATACTTGCAGGCACTCTCCATGCTCCGCATCCCACAGACGCACCGTTCCGTCCCACCCGCCGCTTGCAAGTAGCTGCCCGTCCGCATCCAGCGCTACACCGCGGACCCCACCCGTGTGCCCGGTGAAGACCTTCTTGAAGTCACCGCTCGCGGGGTCCCACAGCCGCACCGTGAAATCGCCTCCCCCGCTCGCCAGCCGCTGGCCGTCCGCGCTCAGCGCCACGACGACCTCGCCGGAATGCCCGGTGAGTACCTGTAGACATTCGCCGCGCGTCGCATCCCACACGCGTATAGTGGAATCGAATCCGCTACTCCACACCCGCTTGCCATCCGCGCTCAGCGCCAGTTTGGTGACTGCGCCCGCGTGCCCGGTGAGAATCTTGAGACACTCTGCGCTCGCGGTGTCCCACAGGCGGATGGTGCCATCCAGTCCACTGCTCCACAACCGCTTACCATCCTCGCTGAATGCCAGGTTGGTGACCCCGCCCGCGTGCCCGGTGAGAATCTTAAGGCACTCTGCGCTCGCGGTATCCCACAGCCGCATCTCCCCGTCAACGGCACCGCTCACCAAACGCTGTCCATCGGCGCTGAACGCCACGCTCCATACCGCCGCCTTGTGCCCGGTAAGCATGTGCAGACACTTCCCGTTTACTACGTCACACAGGCTCACTCTGCCGTCTCCCCACCCGATCGCCATATGCTGCCCGTCAACGCTTATCTTCAGGCCCCACACCGGACCCACCGGGCGTTCCATGACGAAGATCAGCTGGCGGTCCTGCACCCGCCACAGCCGCACTGCCCCCTCGAAGGTTCCTGCCGCCAGATGCCGTCCGTCTTGGCTGAGTGCGATGGACATGACCGCGCCCATTGGCTCCGCAAGCACGCAGTCGCTGAGGTGAGCTCCGACCAGGCTAGCTTCCTGCGCCGGGGTGACCAGGAACACCTGCCGCAATACCAGCCGGGCAAGGTTCAGCCCGCGCAGATCGCCCCGCAGTACCCGCAGCAGCGTCACAAGGTTGGCCGGCCCATACCCCTGGGCATTCATATCCCACGTACGCAACTGGTCCAGCAGGGTGAGCAAGTGCTGTTCCAGTTCAGCGCGCTGTGGGTAGGCTCTGCGCAACTCGGCCAGCAGTGGAGCCACCAGCAGCCGCTCCTGCGCCTGCCGCACATAGTCTTTGGCCTGCGCAAGGTAGAGCCTGTGCTCGATCAGATGCACGAGCCGCCTTTGCTCTACCTCCTTGACTCCCTCGGCGACCAATTCTGCCGTGATATACTCCAGCACGACCGATTGCAGCGTAAACCTCCCCGGGAGTTTCCCCGGTTCGATCAGCGAGCGGCGGCGTAAGGCCTCCAAAGCTTCGAGTACCTGCACCCTGGGCAAGGGTAAGCCTTGGACTGCCAAGAGCTCATTCAGGGTCACCGGCTCGCGTAGAATCGCCAGCCACAGCAGCGTGCTTCGTTCTGCCGGCGAGAGCCGGTCAAATTGCTCGGCTAACAGTTCCCTCACCCCGCCGAAGACCATTTCGCCCTGTTCCAGGAAGGGAGCGATTTCGCTCCCGAAAAGCTCTACAATGGTTTGCATTACGATTTTTAAGGCCAGCGGGTTGCCCCCATACCGCTCGATCAATTCTTCCTGCTCTTGTTCAGTACCCGTCAAGCCCTGTTCACCCAACATCTGCTTGCAGGCAGTTGTCTCCAGTCCTGAGAGACGCAAGGTGCGCACGGGGGCTAACTTGCCTGTCTGCGACTCGAACTCCCTCGGCTTCTCCCGACTCGTGAGCAGCAGACAACTTTGATGGTTGCTCTCGGCCACCCTGCGTAGCAGCTTGCTGTAGCCCTCGTATCCGGGCCGCAAGTGGCCTGTGCCTACCTGATCCTCCAGTAATGTCTCAATATTATCGATCACCAGCAGCACGCGCTGGCTGACCAGGTGTTCCATTAACAGATCGATGCGGCGTTCTAGGCTGGCCGGCGCTTCCCCAACCTGCTGAGGTGCCAACACATGGAGGCAATCATCCAGAAACGCCTCACACGCGGGAGCATCCCGTAGAGAACGCCAGATCACCACCTCGAAGTGTTCTGCCAGCTGGTGCATCAGGCTGACCGCCAGCGCCGACTTACCGATGCCGCCCAAACCTAACAAAGTTACCACCTGGCAGTGATCCTCAAGGACCCACAAAGTAATAAGATCCATTTCTCGCTCGCGCCCGTAAAAGGTGGGAACGGTGAGCGCATCACCCCAATCCACCCGCGGGGCAAGGACCGAGCGGGCCGGAGCCTGCCCACTGGTATCGGTCTCTCCCTTTGGCGCAGGCGCGGCTGGCACTGCCGAAGAGCGCAGGTCACCCACAAGACCAGCCAGCCAGTTTTCATCAAGCAGCACCTTCTGGTGGGCAGCTTTCCATAAAGTGCGGATCTCGTCCGCCTCATGCCCGGGTGTAAAGGCTTTCTGCTGGAAACACAGTGTAATGAAGTGCTTGAGATGTTTTGCATGGGGATAGTTGCTGCCGGCTTCCCACCCAACCACTGCCTGGCGGGAGATTCCCAGAACGTCGGCCAGCCCGGCTTGCGTCAGACTGGCTGCAGTCCGCAGCGTCAAAATGACTTGACCGAAAGCATAGTCTCGGTCATGATATGAAGGACTCCTCATGAGTACAATTCTTTCCGGCCAACCCACGGAATTGGAGTCAATAAATTAGAAAAGATGAGGCACTTATGTCTATGGAATTTGACTTCTCCCAACCCAACCTTTAATGTAAAAGTATCCATTGGAGGCGCTCCAGGATGACCATGGCTTACTTAAATGCGATCTGAGTGATTAGCAAAAGACTCCAGACCACTTTCAATCTATTTAATTATATACTAACATATTTCTTAATATGAGAAGGATGGTATTAAACAGAGGAGCATATCTCTACTGTTATAATCTTGCCGCACCCGGATTGATCATGACGATGATCGGGGCGGGGATCACGAATTACCGCTACAGAGAATATTCAAAGTCTCAAAACCTGGTTCTGCTGTTCCTGCTTGTTAAGGTTTTGCAAAAGGTCTTTAAAGGGGGATAATATTATAATCAATTCGGTTATGATAAGAATATCCTTTTTTGTGAGGTATATTCCATGAAACCCGTCAGAACGTTTGTCGTCACGCCCTCACTACCACAGAATTTATCCCGCCTGCAAGACTTGGCTTATAACCTGCGCTGGTCTTGGAACCACGATACTATCGACCTCTTCCGGCGCCTGGACAACGACCTGTGGGAAAAGACTGGTCACAATCCGGTCTTGATGCTCGGGACCATCGAACAGGCCCGGCTGGAGGCGGCCGCGGTGGATCAGGGTTTCCTGGCAGAATTGAATCGGGTTGCTGCCGACCTGGATGAGTACTTGAACGCCAAATCCACCTGGTTCAGCCAGTTGATCGCGGGTAAGGAGCCTCCGCTCATTGCCTATTTTTCAGCGGAATTCGGCGTGACCGAATGTCTCTCGATCTTTGCCGGCGGCCTGGGAGTCTTGGCAGGAGACCACTTGAAATCGTCCAGTGATTTAGGTCTCCCGTTGGTTGGAGTGGGCCTGTTATACCAGGAGGGCTATTTCAGCCAGTACCTTAATGAATCCGGCTGGCAGCAGGAATCTTACAAGGATAATGATTTTTATAACCTGCCGATTTCTCTCGTGCGCGATCCGGCCGGGAACTCAGTCCGGGTCAAGGTGCCCCATCCCGGGCGGGAAGTCATCGCCCAGATCTGGCGCGCCCAGGTTGGGCGCGTCCCCTTGTACCTGCTGGATACCAATATTTCCGAAAATTCAAATGAGGACCGCGCCATTACGAACCAGCTCTACGGCGGCAATGAAGAAATGCGTATCCGTCAGGAAATGGTCCTTGGCATCGGCGGTTACCGCGCTCTCAAGGCCATCAACCTCTCGCCGACCGTTTTCCACATGAACGAAGGCCATTCGGCCTTCCTGGCCCTGGAGCGCACTTTCCGCTATATGCTTGACTACAAATTCAACTTTGCCGAAGCCCGCCAGGCTGCGTTGCCCGGGCTGGTGTTTACCACCCACACCCCGGTTGCTGCAGGTCATGATTACTTCCAATCTGACCTGATTGAGCGCTATTTAGGTGATTACATCCGTGACATGGGCCTCACGATCTACGATTTCATGGCTCTTGGCAGAAAGGACCCTGACAATGACCAGGAGCCCTTCTGTATGACGATCCTGGCGCTGAAGATGGCGGCTTTTTCTAACGGCGTTTCCCGCCTGCACGGCGAAGTCACCCGCGAAATGTGGCAGGACCTCTACCCAGGCGTCCCGGTGGATGAAATCCCCATCACCTACATTACCAATGGCATCCACTACCAGACCTGGATCTCGCGTGAGATGAAAGAACTTTACGACCGTTACCTTGGGTTGCGCTGGCGGGAGGATCTGGCCGACCAGGAGATATGGAATCAGGCCGAGCGTATTTCGAGCGAGGAGTTGTGGCGCACCCATGAGCGCCGCCGCGAACGCCTGGTAGCCTATTCTCGCCAGAAGCTGCGCCAACAGCTCATCCGGCGGGGATCCTCTCAGGCCACCGTTCAGGCCGCCGATGACGTGCTTGACTCCGAAATCCTGACTATCGGATTTGGCCGCCGCTTTGCCACCTATAAGCGGGCTGCTCTCATCCTGAAGGACCCGGACCGCCTCGACCGGATCCTCAATCATCCTAAACACCCGGTGCAGATCATCTTTGCCGGAAAAGCCCACCCCAGGGACGATCCCGGTAAGCAATTGATCCGCGACATCTTCAACCTGGCGCGACAGGACCGTTTCAGTCGCCGGATCGTATTCCTCGAAGATTACGATATGAGCGTTGCCAGGTACATGGTGGAGGGCTGTGATATCTGGTTGAATACCCCCTTGCGCCCCAGGGAAGCCAGTGGCACCAGCGGCATGAAAGCAGCCGCCAATGGCGTGCTCAACCTGAGCATATTGGATGGCTGGTGGGATGAAGGCTACGCGCCGGAAATTGGCTGGGCCATTGGGAGGCGAGAAAGCTACCAGGACCCGAATTACCAGGATCAGGTGGAAGCCGAAGCTCTGTATGGGTTGTTGGAAGGCGAAATTGTGCCTATGTTCTACGACCGCGGCGCAGGCGGGCTGCCCCATGAATGGATCAACCGCGTCAAGGCCTCGATCAAGACCTTATGTCAGTTCTTCAATACGCACCGCATGGTTGGTGAATACACCGAACGTTTCTACCTTCAGGTCTCCGAGCAATCTCGCAAGTTCACCTCGGATAACATGCAAAAAGCCATTGCCCTGGCTGCCTGGAAAACCAAAGTCACAGCAAACTGGTCTCAGCTTAAGGTGTTGGAATTCACGGTGCAGGATTGCGATGGTCTCAAGGTCGGTGACGCTTTCAAAGTGTTTGTCCGGCTGCAGTTGGGCAACCTGGAACCATCGGACGTGGCTGTTGAGATCTACATGGGACCGGTTTCCCCCGATGGTGACCTCACTAAATCCGCGGTGCAGCTTCTGGAATTGGCCGGCCGCAACCCGCAGGGAGATTACGTCTATCAAGCCCAGCAAGTCCCATGTGGGCAAAGTGGGTTAATAGGCTGTACTGTGCGGGTGCTGCCGAACCATCCCGACCTTGTCAGTCGCTTTTTGCCCGGCCTCATCCTCTGGGCCCGCCCCCCTTTGTAGGAAGGTCCCTGGCACCAAAAACCGCCGGCTTCGTCCTTTTAGGTTGACCGGCGGTCCTCGATTGTCTTCAGGTAGTGGGGGTTGGACGTGTGGTCCGCATTGGACGTGATCCGAACCGGCGCCTTCCTTAATTGTGGTGATCCGAAAGAGGGGCAGGGTTTGCATTTTTAGTCCCGGATCAGGAGCTTTCATGATCTCCCAAATAAAGAATATCTTAATCCAGCTTCCGATACGTCCGTAAACCCATAAGTGCATCCGCGTGTACTACTTACAGGGTGAAATGGGCGGCTTCGCGGCTGGCGGACGAAAGTCTTTGAAAATATCTAGGCTGAGTTTGAAAGATATGGATTGAAGCTGCGGTAAACGATGGTACAATCCACATTAAAGGGCGCACAGGTGATCAGCAAAATATAGGAGAGTCTGAATTTAAAAGTTCCCCAAAAGATCTGGTCTGGGCAGGCAAATGGCAGGCGAAATTAAGGGCCAAATAGCTCTTTGAGAGAAAAAGGAGAAAACCCATGTCTCGTCTTGAAGAATTTCCCGCCTGGCAAGCATTGACTCAACACCAACGCGAGGTTGGCAATCTGCACATGCGGGATCTTTTTGAAAAAGATCCCCAACGGTTTGCACGATTTTCGCTGCGATTTGGGGACATCCTGTTTGATTTTTCAAAGAACCGCATCACTGAAAAAACGCTGCCTTTGCTGTTCGACCTGGCGCGCCAGGCTGCCCTGGGCGGGATGATCGAGGCCATGTTTAGCGGCCGGAAGATCAACAACACCGAAGGTCGAGCTGTATTGCACGTTGCCTTGCGCAACCGATCCAATGACCCAATCTACGTCGACGGCCAGGACGTGATGCCCGAAGTAAACCGGGTGCTGGCTAAAATGCGCCATTTTAGTGAATCGGTTCGCTCGGGGGAATGGAAAGGCTATACCGGCAAGGCAATCACTGACATCGTGAATATCGGCATCGGCGGTTCATACCAGGGTCCTAAGATGGTGTGCGAGGCGTTAAAACCCTTTGCCAGGCCTGGCTTACGCGCTCATTTCGTCTCAAACGTGGACAGCACCGACCTGGTGGAGACGCTCAAAATCGTCAACCCTGAATCCACGTTGTTCCTGGTGGCCTCGAAAACCTTTACTACCCAGGAGACCATGACCAACGCCCATTCGGCGCGCCAGTGGTTCCTTGCGGCGGCGAAGAGCGAAGCGGCCATCGCCAAACATTTCGTAGCCATGTCCACCAACACTGAGGCGGTGAGCAAGTTTGGGATCGATACCCGCAACATGTTCGAGTTTTGGGATTGGGTCGGCGGGCGTTATTCCGTGTGGTCAGCCATTGGCCTCTCGATCGCCCTTTATTTGGGGATGGATCGCTTTGAAGAGCTGTTAAGCGGGGCTCACAAGGTGGACCAGCATTTTCGAACCGCTCCCTTCGAGCAGAATATCCCCGTGGTCATGGGCCTGCTCGGCGTGTGGTACAACAACTTTTTTGGAGCCCAATCCCACGCCATCCTGCCATACGACCAGTATCTGGTTTACTTCCCAGATTATTTCCAACAGGGCGACATGGAAAGCAACGGCAAGAGCGTAACGCGGCAAGGAGAATGGGTGAATTACTCAACGGGACCGGTGATCTGGGGACAGCCCGGTACCAACGGCCAGCACTCCTTCTACCAGCTCATTCACCAGGGCACCAAGCTTATTCCCTGCGATTTCCTGGCCGCGGCTCATAGTCACAATCCGCTGGGCGAACATCAACCGATCCTCCTTTCGAATTACCTGGCCCAAACGGAGGCCTTGATGAAGGGCAAGACGCCGGAAGAAGCCCGGGCTGAGCTGGTCAAGGAGGGTGTTTCAGGCGCACAGCTCGAGACTTTGGTGCAAGCCAAGACTTTTCCCGGCAACCGTCCGACCAACTCGTTCCTGTACCCGAAGCTGACCCCCGAAATCCTGGGCTCGTTGATCGCACTGTACGAGCACAAGATTTTCACCCAGGGCGTCATCTGGAACGTCAACTCCTTTGATCAATGGGGTGTTGAGCTGGGCAAGCAGCTTGCGAAGAAGATTTTACCGGAGCTATCCGGTGAAGGCCAGGTAACCAGTCACGACTCATCCACAAATGGCCTGATCAATGCGATAAAATCTTTATAAAACAGGAGGAATCGATGGCAGAGATCAATAAAGTAGCCCTTTTCACCAATGAGTATCCTCCCCATGTTTATGGAGGCGCCGGAGTTCATGTGGAATACCTGAGTCGTGAACTCTCCAAGCTCGTGCCGGTCGAAGTGCGCTGTTTCGGCGAGCAAGATGAAACAAACCCGAATCTGCGTGTCAGGGGATACGGTCCCTGGTCCGAGGCCAAAAAGGACACTGATCCCCGCTTTGGGGGAGCCCTGGATGCGATGTACCGCAGCCTGGCGATGGCGAAGGATACCCTGGACGCAAGCATAGTGCATTCGCATACCTGGTATGTCCAATTTGCTGGCTTTTTGGCCAAAAAACTGTGGGGCATTCCGTTTGTGTTGACCACGCACTCCCTCGAGCCATTGCGTCCCTGGAAGGTAGAACAACTGGGCAACGCCTACCACCTCAGCACCTGGATCGAGAACAATGGAATCATGGAAGCCGACGCAGTCATCGCCGTTTCACAGGAAACGCGCAATGATGTGCTGCGCTGTTTTCCGGCGGTTGACCCGGGCAAAGTGCACGTGATCCACAACGGGATCGATCTGCAGCAGTATCGCAAGAGCAACGCCGTGGATGCCCTGGTTAAGCGCGGGGTGGACCCTGAGAAACCCTTCGTGCTGTTCGTTGGCCGGATCACCCGTCAGAAGGGCATCATCCACCTGGTCAATGCCATCCCGGCGATCGATCCGGCTATCCAGGTTGTGCTGTGCGCCGGCGCGCCCGACACCCCGGAGATTGGGAAAGAGATGGCTGAAGGCGTGGAAGCGGTCAGTTCAGGACGGGCTGGCGTGATCTGGATCCGCGAGATGCTGCCCCGCGAGGACGTTATCCAGTTTTACTCACACGCAGCTGTCTTCTGCTGCCCCTCGGTGTACGAACCTTTCGGCATCATCAACCTGGAAGCGATGGCCTGCGAGACTGCCGTGGTGGCCTCGGCAGTGGGCGGCATCCCTGAAGTGGTCGTACCAGACCAGACTGGACTGCTGGTCGATCTGAAGCTTAAGCCGGGCACGTTTGACCCCATCGATCCGCCCAAATTTAGCGCCGATCTGGCAACTGCCATCAACCGGGTAGCGCTTGACCCTGGCTTGCGTGAAAAGTTCGGAAGAAACGGGCGACGACGGGTCGAGGAATACTTCAGTTGGACAGCGATCGCCCAGCGGACGCTCGATCTCTACCGAACGCTTTAGAGCGAGTTGAGCGAAATATACCAGTTTATCCATGCTCAGGGAGGGGCGCTGCTGCCTTGAGTAAAATCCGAGTTTTTCACGTTTAAGCGGGAGGAATGCGATGCAGCCTGAAGAAGGGAGAAACCGGGTCATTATCGAGGGCGTGTATCCCGAGATCGATTCGGGTAGATTTCCAATCAAGCGTATCATAGATGACGAAACGGTGGTTGAGGCCGACGTCCTGACTGACGGTCATGACGCCCTTTCGTGTGCGTTGCTGTACCGCAAGGAACGCGATACCGATTGGATCGAGGTCGAGATGGAACCGTTGGGTAACGACCGCTGGCGCGGTTCATTCAGGGTTCGCGAGCTGGGGCGCTACCGCTATACCGTTATGGGTTGGATAGACCACTTCAAGTCCTGGTCGCGCGATTTAAGGAAGCGCGTGGAGGCAAAGCAAGATGTATCCGTAGAGCTGCTGATCGGCGCAGAGCTGGTCGAGGAGGCGCGTCAGCAGGCAACTGAACTGGATGCAAGCTCGCTTGCGAGTATTGCCAGTGCGCTACGTGCCGGTGGGATTGAAGGCGCCCGGCAGGCTCTTTCGCCAGAGCTGTTCAGGCTGATGTCTTACTACGGTGGGCGGAATTTCGCTACTACCTATGATAAAGAATTGGAGATAGTGGTTGATCGCGAACGGGCCCGGTTTGGGGCGTGGTATGAGCTGTTTCCGCGTTCCACTTCGCCTGTGCCAGGGCGCCATGGAACCTTCAAAGATGTTGAGGAACGCCTGCCCTATGTGGCTTCGATGGGTTTTGATGTGCTCTACTTGCCGCCGATTCACCCGATTGGCATCCAATTCCGCAAGGGACCGAACAACTCGACCACGGTTGGTCCGAATGACCCCGGCAGTCCCTGGGCCATCGGGTCAGCTCAGGGAGGGCATAAAGCTATTCACCCGGAGCTGGGCACGCTAGACGACTTCCATAATTTAATGAAGACTGCCGCCCAGTATAATATCGAGCTGGCGCTTGACATCGCTTTCCAGTGCGCACCCGACCATCCCTACGTTAGCGAGCATCCAGAATGGTATCGCCATCGCCCTGATGGGACGATCCAATATGCTGAAAATCCTCCAAAGAAATACCAGGATATCTATCCGTTTGACTTCGAGACCGAGAAGTGGCGCGAGCTGTGGGATGAATTGAAAAGTATCGTGCAGTTTTGGGCAGACCAGGGGGTGCGTATCTTCAGGATCGATAATCCGCATACCAAGCCATTCCCCTTTTGGGATTGGCTCATTGCTGAAATCAAGAGAGATTGTCCTGAAGCCATCTTCCTGGCCGAGGCCTTTACCCGTCCGAAAGCGCTGTACGGCCTGGCCAAGCGAGGATTCACGCAATCGTACAACTACTTCCCTTGGCGCAACACCAAGCAGGAGCTGACCGAGTACCTTACGGAGCTTACTCAGACCCAGGTGCGTGAGTTTACGGGTGCGAACCTCTGGCCCAACACACCGGATATCCTGACCGAATACCTGCAGTTTGGTGGACGCCCAGCCTTCATGGCGCGGTTAATCCTGGCTGCCACATTAGGCCCCAGCTACGGCATCTACGGCCCAGCCTTCGAATTGTGCGAGAATCGACCGCTTGCCCCAGGCCGGGAGGAATACCTTGATTCGGAGAAATACGAAATCAGGAGCTGGGATATTGACCGACCCGACAGCCTGCGCGGGCTGGTCAGTCAGGTGAACCAGATCCGCCATGATAACCCGGCCTTTCGGGCCAACTACAACTTGCGCTTCCACAATGTCGACAATGAGCAGCTCATTGCTTATTCTAAGAGCAACGAGGACCGATCGAACCAGGTGCTGGTTGTGGTCAATCTCGACCCGAACTACAAACAAGCTGGGTTTATCACAATGCCCTTGGAAGACCTGGGGATTGATGTGCGCCAACCTTACCAGGCTCACGATTTGCTGACCGGGGCGCGCTACCTATGGCACGGGGCGCGTAACTACGTAGAACTAAACCCTCAAACGGTGCCGGCGCACATCTTCGTGATCCGGCGGAAAGTACGCACCGAGCACGACTTCGATTACTACCTTTGATCAATGATTAAGGGAAAGTAATGAGAAATCAATGCCTGGAATTGTAGACGCCCGGCAGCCGAAAGGAAACCAGATGGACCATACCATAATACCGATTCACCAGAAGAAAAGAATCGCCCTGGTGGCGCATGACAATAAGAAACAGGAACTCCTGGATTGGGCAGATTGGAACAAAGAGCTCCTGATTAAGCATGAGCTGTATGCCACCGGCACGACGGGTAAACTGCTCGAGGAAGTGCTCGGTGTCCCGGTCATTAAGTACCAGAGCGGACCGTTGGGTGGAGACCAGCAGATCGGCGCCAAGATTGCGGAAGGCGTTATCGATTTTATGATCTTTTTTTGGGACCCTCTCACGCAACAGCCCCATGACACAGATGTGAAAGCCTTGCTGCGGATCGCCGTGGTTTGGAACATTCCGGTCGCCTGCAATCGCGCCTCTGCCGATTTCATGATCTCTTCGGTTCTGATGACCGGTGAATACAAACGCCTGGTTGCCAATTATGATCCATATCGAGAGCGGCAGGTTGAAGCGTTGGTCTCAGAAATTAAAACCGATGAGCAGGAAAGCGATTCAACGCCGGTCGCCACCTCAGATAATGACCCATCGACCGGCACAGCCGGGACCTGACCATTCGCGGCGCAGGCAAAGAGACGATTCCCATTCAAAAGCCTGTGGCCTTTAAACTCTGCATTTCACGACTGGCGCGAGGTCGTTACAGCCTGGATAAGTTCTGGTTACCCTACGAAAGGCCAGTCGTTGACGGCAAAAATAGGAGGCCGTGGGATGCCGAAAACCGAAGAGGATTTGCACGAAATATCCCCTGCCCCTGAACAACCCGGGCCGGTTCACAGGGGGGAGCCAGTTGAATTCGAAAGAGCCAGCGGTATCCTGCTCCACCCCACTTCCTTGCCGGGTCGTTTTGGCATCGGCGACATGGGGGAGGCGGCTTACCGCTTCGTAGATTTCCTGGCAAATAGCAGGCAGCATTACTGGCAGATCATGCCCCTCGGCCCGACAAGCTATGGGGACTCGCCCTATCAGGCTCTCTCGGCGTTTGCCGGAAACCCGCTGCTGATCAACCTGGAACGCCTGATCGATGAACACTGCCTGGCGCCCTGGGATTTCGGCGGCTCGCCAGCCTTTCCTGAGCGCAGCGTAGATTACGGGCCGGTGATTAATTTTAAGCAGCGGCTTCTGAGACTCTCATTTGAGAACTTCAAAGTCTACGCCAGTGACGTTCAAAAAAAAGGGCTAGCGTCCTTCATTGATGCTAATCATTCCTGGCTGGATGATTACACCCTCTTCGCCTCGCTGAAGGATTACCACGGGGGATCAAGCTGGGTCTCCTGGGAGCAGGATATCGCCACGCGGCAGCCGGAAACCCTTAAACGCTGGCGCAATGACCTGGATGATCTGATCGGTTTTCACCAATACGTGCAATTCACGTTCTTTAGACAATGGTCCAGCCTTAAAAAGTATGCCAATGAGCGCGGTATCCGTATCGTCGGCGACATCCCGTTGTTTGTGGCATATGACAGCGCCGATGCCTGGGCTCACCAGGAGTTATTCTACTTCGACACACAGGGCAAGCCAACAGTCGTGGCCGGGGTCCCTCCGGATTACTTCAGCCCGACCGGGCAATTGTGGGGCAACCCGCTTTACCATTGGGATATCATGGCCCAGGACGGCTACGCCTGGTGGATCGCCCGCTTCAAGGCCGTATTGCAGCAGGCAGATATCGTCCGGCTTGACCACTTCCGGGGCTTTGAAGCTTACTGGGCCGTTCCCGCTGGAGAGGAGACTGCCATTAACGGGAAATGGGTCCAGGGCCCTGGTGTTGATCTATTCCAGGCCGTCGAGCGAGCCCTGGGGCCGGTGCCGATTATCGCTGAAGATTTGGGGCTTATCACACCGGAGGTTGAAGCACTTCGAAAGGCTTTGGGCTTTCCAGGGATGAAGGTGCTGCAGTTTGCCTTTTCGGACGATGCCACGAATCTTTACTTACCGCACAACTACGAGAGCAACTGTGTGGTATATACCGGCACTCACGACAACGATACCTCTCTGGGCTGGTTCAGTACGCTAAATGAAAAGGACCGGATGGCTGTGCAACTTTATCTCGGCGGCTGTGTTCATGAATTGAACTGGGATATGGTCCGCCTGGCCTTCATGTCTGTCGCCCATACCGCGATTATCCCCCTTCAGGATGTTCTTAGTGTGGGTAGCGAAGGCCGGATGAACACCCCCGGCCGGTCAAGCGGCAATTGGGGATGGCGTTTTTTGCAGGACATGCTGACTGCCGCAGCTTGCGACCGGCTCAAGGCTCTGACAGAAATTTACGGCCGGACGGTCGGAAAAAAAAGCGGCTGCTTGTAGTGGCGAGCTCAGTTCTCAGCTCACTGCTTTCTTCACGAGCGCGCCGATCCTTGCCTCTTCAGCGGCAGTCAACTCCTTCAGCGCGAAGGCGACCGGCCACAGGCCGCCTTCGTCGAGGTTCGCCTCGTCGCTGAAGCCTAACGTCGCGTACCTCGTTTTGAACTTATGTGCGGGTTGGAAGAAGCAGACGACCTTGCCGTCCCTGGCATAAGCGGGCTGCCCGTACCAGAGTTTCGGCGAGAGGGCAGGCGCGCTGGCTTTGATGATCGCATGGAGCCGCTCGCCCATGGTGCGATCCGGTTCCGGCATCGCGGCGATCTTTGCGAGCACGGCGCTTTCCTCGTCCGCCTCGTCCGCCCGCGGGCCGCGGCGCGCGGCCGCCTTCTGCTCTTGAAGGCGATCCTTCATTGCGGCTCGTTCCTCGTCCGTGAATCCCTTGGACGGATTGCTGGTCTCGGTGGTGCTCCTGGCAGACTTCTGCGTGTCCTTCTTCGGACTCATAGAAACCTCCTCATACTGACTTGGGTTGAAAACCTCGCCGTAGTTCGAGTGCGGCCCTGCGTTATTATAACATCCGCCGCCTGGCGAGTACTTGAGTGGGATACAGGGTCTGTACCCGCGGATTTCTAGTAGTTCTTTTGTTTTCCTTGGACAGTAGATCCTGCGCGAACAGCCAACAGATTTTAGCTGGAACCTAATCGCGTAAACATTGACCCAAATAAGCGAAGCCGGCTTGCGATTCTTTGTCCTGCACTCTTCGTTTTTTCTATTGACTTTGTCATCCGATTTTGCTACTCTTGTGACAGCGCTGTCAGTACAACCGGTTTTTCAACTCCCAAAAACAGGTGCCAAGTGTCCGTAACCTTACAAGATGTGGCCAAAGAAGCCGGCGTCTCAATGAAGACGGTTTCCCGCGTCGTCAATAAGGAAAAAAACGTTGCGATGGAAACCCGACAGCGGGTTTCCCAAACGATCCAGGAATTGGGCTACGTGCCTCATATCCAGGCCCAACGGTTGGCTTCTGGCAGAACGCGTTCGATCGTGCTTCATTATCCTCTCTCGAACCCAATACTTCTCTCCAATCTGATTGAAATGAATTTTATTACCGGTGTGGCACTGGGCGCAGCCGAAGAAGAATACTACTTCAGCTTGATGACCGGACCGCTAACCTCGGGTGGCTTGATGAAGTTGTGCCGTGGCGCCCAGGCTGATGGTCTCGTCCTGATGCAAATTGCCGTGCAAGACTGGCGCGTGGAGTTCCTTCGGGAAAACAATTATCCCTTTGTGATGATTGGCCGGAGCGGCAATAACAATGGGCTGAGCTTTATCGACCTGGATTTCGAACATGCAGTGGTAGAAGCCTATGCTCATCTGATCAGTCTTGGACATCAGCACATTGGATTTCTAACCTACCCGGAAGATTGGCGCGTCAAAGGTCTTGGCCCGGCTGTACGTGCCCTGCAGGGTTTCA
This sequence comes from Anaerolineaceae bacterium, assembly GCA_035543095.1. Taxonomy (GTDB): domain Bacteria; phylum Chloroflexota; class Anaerolineae; order Anaerolineales; family Anaerolineaceae; genus UBA700. The sequence continues at coordinate 18,139 of DATKKB010000134.1, forward strand.
AAATCGCTGTAGAAAAATTCAAGGTGGCTTCCCTATACCGCGAGTGCCTGCAAACCGTCGAGAGGGCTTGTTGGGCAACCAAGAGCCTGTTGAAGGAAAACCCTCGCATCACGGCATTCGTGACCACGCATAATACCCTGGCTGTTGGCGCCATCACGGCCTTGCAGGAAATGAATCGCAAGGTTCCTGATGATTGCTCCATCGTGGGCGTCCCGATCGACGATGGAAGCGAACTGATCATTCCTCCTTTGACGGGCATCGAATGGTCAGGTCACGAGATCGGGCATCAGGCCGCAAAAATGTTGATCCGTGAATTAAAAGGTATCGATACAGGGCCGGAACAGATCCTTGTACCGCCCAAGCTGAAACGTTGTAATAGTACTGCGCCGCCACCCCATTAATACGTTCTGCAGCATTCGCGTTGCAAGCGCAAGCCAATTGAATCAGCTCGTATTAAGAAGCAGTCTCACAAGGACTCGCGATGGTATTTTATTGCTTAATCTAAACCAAGGCTGGAGGAGAAGATAATCGCATGGGGCTGATTACCCATTTGTTTCGGTTAAAATAACCTGTCCCATTCGGTAGAAGGAGGTAGCCATCGAGTGTAAATTTAATAACATCCTCCATTTGAGTCGACCCGGTTCGCTAATTGAGAAAAAAGAGGAAAAAACCATATGAAAAAGATAATTTACGCCACTTGTGCATTTTTGTTGGTCGCCCTGCTCATCGCCGGCTGCGCCGCGCCCGCAACCACCGTCCCAGCACCCACCTCGGCGCCGCCAACCACCGTCCCGCCCACTAACGCACCGGCGCCCACCCAGCCACCTGCGCCTACCCAGCCTCCCGCGCCCACCCAAGCGCCGACCAAGCAGAACATTACCCTCACCTACATGGCGAGCCAGGACTGGATCTTTGATGCGGATCAGGCGCTGGGCAAGAAGTTTGAGGAGAAGACGGGCATCCACATTGATTTCCAGATTGTTCCGTCGGACCAGTATTTCAACGTCTTGAAGACGAAATTGAACTCCGGTGAAGCTCCGGACATCTTTGGCGGGCAGAGCGGTGTTACCGACTTGAAGCTGCAGTACGACGTCGAGAAAAACGCCGTGGATCTGTCAGCCGAACCCTGGGCCAAACAGGAAGACCCGCTGGTTACCGCTCAATCCACGGTCAACGGCAAACTCTACGGGCTGACCTATTGGGATACGCTCAGCGGCGGTTGGGTCATCAACTACAATAAGGCCATCTTCAAGAAGTACAACCTGAGCGTCCCCACCACCTATGCAGAATTCAAAGCCCTATGCCAGAAACTGCTCGGCAATGGCATCCAGCCGCTATATGAGCCAATCTCAGACGGCTGGCACCACGTCCTGTGGTTCCCTGAGCTGGGCCCCCGCTACGAGCAAGTCACCCCCGGCCTGGCCGACCAACTGAACGCCAACAAAGCGAAGTTTGCGGACAACCCAACCATGCTCACCGTTCTGACACAGCTTAAGGAGCTGTACACCCTCGGGTTCATGGGCAAGAACGCCCTATCCGACGCCTACGCCGATCGCGATAAAATCATGGCGAGCGGTAAGGTGGCAATGACGGTGATGGGCACGGCCTTCCCCCAGGAGGTTGAGCAAGCTTATCCGGATGTCAAAGCCGATTCCTTCGGTTTTTTCGTGATGCCGCTGGCCGATAACCAGCTCCTGAACCTCAATCCCGCCGGCCCGACCAAGTTCATCTATTCTGGCTCGAAGCATATTGCCGAAGTCAAGGCGTACTTCAATTTCCTCACGCAGCCCGAAAATATGCAGTATTACATCGACAATAACCCGCGGGCATTAACGCTCCCCTTCCCCGGCGTGAAGAGCAAGTTTACGCCCGAGCTGCAAGCTTTCATGGATGCCCACAAAGATAAGCGTGGCACGGTTTACCAGACGGCAGTTAATTACGTCAACCCGCAGTGGATGGACATTGGTAAAGATCTGGTGGCCATGTTCACCGGCACCCTTGATCCATCCGGCGTGTTGAAAAACATCGATCAGCGCCGCGCCGATATGGCGAAGACCGCTAAAGATCCAAACTGGCAGTAAAGATCTACTTTGTCATTCATCGTGGCGCAGCCCTTCTTATTGATATAGGGAAGCGCCACGATGAATATAATTTATATCAACCCAGCCAACCTCACGACATTTATCCAGCAACTCATCATGAGAAATAAAGTCTACCCTTTTTATTTCGTTATTGGCGCCCTGGTCCTCTATTTGCTTTTCTTTGTTGTGCCCAGCCTCATGGGCTTTTTTTATGCTTTCACCAATTGGAACAGCTATTCATCGGATGTGAACTTCGTAGGGCTGGAAAATTTTGAGCTGATTTTTTCCGCCGGGCAGGGATACCTGCACTATATCGCCAACACCATCGTCTTCACGGTAGTCACGATCATCGTGAAGACAGTGATCGCTTTGGCATTAGCGGTGCTGCTGACCCGGGGTGTTCGGCGCTTGGCTCCCCTGTATCGCATGATTATTTACCTGCCGGCCGTGCTGCCCATGCTGGCGGTCAGCCTGATCTTTCGGTCGATCTTGAACCCGGCGACCGGTTTGCTAAATACGGGCCTGCATACCATTGGGCTGGATTTTCTGGCCCAGAAATGGTTGGTGGATCCGTCGTGGGCAATGCCTTCAGTAATTGGCGTGGATACCTGGAAAGGCGTGGGGTACCTCATGGTGATCATGATCGCCGGGATCGAAGCTATCCCAAGCGAATATTTTGAGGCAGCCGCGATCGACGGAGCCAATAGCTGGAAATCGTTCCGCCACATTATGCTTCCGCAGCTCACGCCGGTCCTGGCGGTGACCACGGTGCTGAACCTGCTCTACGGCCTTAAAGTGTTTGACATTATCTTTGTATTGACCAACGGCGGACCCGGACATGCAACGGATACGGTCTATACCATCATTTTCGACGAATTTTCAAAAGGAAGGTATGGCGTGGCCACAGCGCTGTCGTCATTGTTATTTCTGGCTATGATCGGATTAGGCTATCTTGTGATCCGGGTAATGAACCGGGATATTGAGGGGTGATCGGTATGACCAAACGTACCATATCGAGCTTTTTCAACAATACGCTGGCATTGGCCGTCAGCCTGGTGATGATCACACCGGTCTATCTGGTATTCGTCAATGCGCTCAAGACTAGAGAAGAAGCCAGTTCTATGGGAGTTGAGCTTCCAAATGCGCTGCAATGGCAAAACTTTGTCACTGTGATCGAAAGGGGCAAGCTGGCGACAACTTTCGGCAACAGCGTTTTGTACGCCATTACAGCTACCTTGCTTGGCGTCACCCTGGCGGCACTGGCAGCGTATGTGCTGGCACGCAACCGCACGCGCTTCAACCGGTTCATTTACCTGTTTATCATCATGGGCATCGCCATGCCTACTAACTTCGTGACCCTCACCAAAGTGCTGCAGGTGACTCATTTAGTCAATACGCAATTGGGGATCATCATTCTGTACGCCAGTTCGCATATTCCCCTCAACGTTTTCTTGATCTACGCCTTTGTCGGGACGGTCCCTCGGGAGCTGGATGAGGCGGCGATCATGGATGGGTGCAGCCCGCTCCGCCTGTTCGCCAACGTCATCTTTCCGTTGCTGACGCCTGTTCTGGTTACCGCGTCTGTATTGAATCTGCTCGACATTTGGAATGAATTTCTCCTCCCGCTGTACTATTTGAACAGCAGCACAAAATGGCCTATGACGCTGGCGATCTATAACTTTTATGGGCAGTATCTATCGGATTGGAGCCTGGTCTCGGCCGACATCGTGTTAACGATCCTGCCTGTCATCATTATCTACCTGGTGGCACAACGCTTCATTTTTTCCGGCCTGACCGCCGGGGCTGTAAAAGGGTAAGGAATTATGCCTATCCTCAGCTATTCTCCCCGAACGTACGGCTTATGCATCCAGTCCGACTCCGGCTGGTTGTTATTGTCGCCCTATACGGCTTCGACCATACGCGTTCGCTATAACCAGAATGGCGCCTTCAGCTTGCAGCCCGGCTTGGCCGTGGTTTCCAACCCGGGGAGCTACGCAAGTTATAAAGTGATCGACACCGATACCAACCTGGCGTTCTCTACTGCCTGCCTGACCATCCTGATCGACCGCAAAACCCTGGCTTTTACCTATCTCGACGGCCACGGGAACCTGCTTACGAGAGAGCCACCGCGGGGTGGGAAAAACCTCGAACCCATTGAGGTGTATGTCTCCGACTTTGAAGGGGCCACCACTGTCAATACCCGTGAAAGCGCAGACGGGGTACGCATCGATGCCCAGAATGTCCAAAAGGTATTCAATCGCCGTGCCTTCCACACCAAACTAGAATTCGAGTGGGCCGATGGGGAAGCCCTATATGGCCTGGGCCAGCACGAGGAAGGCATGTTCAACCTGCGCGGCCAGCACCAATACCTGTACCAGCAGAACATGAAGGTGGCCATCCCGGTACTGCTCTCCACCCGGGGCTACGGCATTTACCTGGATTGCTTTTCCCTGATGACCTTCCACGACGACGCCTTTGGGTCCTACCTGTGGAGCGATGTGGCCGATGAGCTGGACTATTACTTCGTCTACGGGCCAGAATTCGATTCCATCATCGCTCAATTGCGCCAACTGACCGGGCGAGCACCGATGTTACCGAAATGGGCCTTTGGCTACATCCAATCCAAAGAACGCTACACCAGCCAGGAGGTACTGCTCGCAGTAGCGCAGGAATACCGCTTATGCAACCTTCCATTGGATTGCATCGTCCTGGACTGGAAATCCTGGCCCGGAGATCTTTGGGGCCAGAAAAGCCTGGACCCCGCTCGTTTTCCCCGGCCTGACCAAATGATCACCGACCTTCATGATCTGCACACCCACATCATAATTTCCATCTGGCCGATTATGTCTCCAGGCCCCCAGGGTGAAAACTGGAAAGAAATGCACCGCCTGAAGTTCCTTCTCGGCAACCAGGCCACCTATAATGCTTTTGATGCCGCGGCGCGTGCCTGTTACTGGCAGCAAACCAACGCCGGGCTTTTTTCACATGGCTTTGACGGGTGGTGGTGTGACTGCACCGAACCCTTTGAAACCGATTGGAAAGGGCCGGTCAAACCCGAGCCCGAGGAACGAATACGCATCAATACCGAAGAGGCCAAAAAGTACCTTGATCCTGAATTCATCAATGCCTATTCCCTCTTGCATTCCCAGGGAATCTACGAAGGCCAAAGGCAGGTCAATTATGCCAAACGCGTGCTCAACCTCACCCGCTCGGCATCCCTCGGGCAGCAGCGTTACTCCACCGTGACCTGGTCTGGGGACGTGACTGCCACCTGGGACACGCTGCGCCGGCAAATCGCCGATGGACTGAATTTCTGTGCCACGGGAATGCCATATTGGAACACCGATATTGGAGGTTACTTTGTACAGCGCAAACCGGAGCTGTGGTTCTGGAATGGTGATTACAATCAAGGCGTAGAAGATCTCGGATATCGCGAGCTTTACGTGCGCTGGTTTCAATTTGGGGCGTTCTCGCCAATTTTTCGGGCGCATGGCACAGACACGCCGCGCGAGATCTGGCGCTTTGGCAACTCTGGCGAACCTTTCTATGAAGCCCTCGTCAGGTATCTGCGCCTGCGTTACCGCTTACTGCCGTACATCTATTCGCTTGCAGGCCAGGTCACCCATCAAGATGGCACCCTGCTGCGGGCCCTGCCATTCGATTTTCGCCACGACCCGAATACCTATGGCATTGGTGATGAATATATGTTTGGTCCCGCTTTTCTGGTATGCCCGGTGACCAGGCCGATGTACTTTGCGGCAAACTCTGTCAAATTGGAGGGAGTAGAAAAAACGCGCTCCGTCTATTTGCCGTCCGGCAGCGATTGGTATGATTTCTGGACCGGGGAACGGTGCGCTGGCGGGCAAACGATTTTAGCTGATGCGCCCTTAGAGACGATGCCCTTGTACGTGCGCTCCGGATCGATCCTTCCAATCGGCCCTGAAATTCAATTCACCGGTGAGCAGCCGGACGCTCCAATTGAATTGTGGGTTTATCCAGGCCAGGATGGCGCTTTTACGCTGTATGAAGATGAAGGTGATAATTACAATTACGAAGAGGGAAAGTACGCCCTGATTCACATGGATTGGAACGACAGCACCCGGCGCTTGACTCTCGACGATCGTCAAGGCAGCTATCCTGGAATGCAGGGATCGAAAATATTTCGCGTGGTCATGGCCGACAAAAGAGCTTTTGACCCCCTGGCAGCGGAAGCAACACAAGCCTGTGAGATTCTTTACGATGGAAGAAGAATAATGATTGAGCTTTGATAATTGGTTTGCAAACCATCAACCATTTCAAGCAAGTATGATATCAAATAGAGGAAATGTGAGCGACGTACAGGCTGAATTTACGATTGAAAAAGGTCCGTTTGAACCAACCTGGGAATCCTTGCGCAAGTTTGAATGCCCGCAGTGGTACCAGGACGCCAAATTTGGGATCTGGTCGCATTGGGGGCCGCAGACTCTCCCAATGTTTGGGGATTGGTATGCGCGCAATATGTATCTGGAGGGATCGGATCAATATCGCTATCACCTTCGCCAGTTTGGGCATCCCTCCCGGGTGGGTTGGAAGGATGTGGTACCGATGTGGAAGGCCGAGAAATTCGATCCCGATGGACTGATGAAACAATACGTGGCTACCGGGGCGAAATACTTCGTGGCCCAAGCCGCCCACCACGATAATTTCCATAACTGGAACTCCAAACACCACCGCTGGAATTCCGTGAACATTGGCCCGTGTAAGGATATCGTTGGGTTGTGGCAGCAGGCTGCTCGAAAGAATGGCATGCCATTTGGCCTTTCGGAACATATCGGGGCTACTTTCAATTGGTACAAACCGACCAAAGGCGCTGATAAGACCGGGCCGTTTGCCGGGGTGCCTTATGATGGAAACGATCCTGCATATGAAGATTTCTACCTTCCCAACCATAACGCGCCCGACCTCGATCAGGAATGGTATACCAGCAACCCCTGGTGGCACGCCAGATGGTTTGCTTTTGTGAAAGATTTAATTGATCAATACCAACCGGACCTGCTTTATACAGACGGTGGCGTGCCGTTCGGAGATTATGGGCTGAACATCATCAGCCACCTGTATAACAGCAGCGCCAGGCGGCATGGCGGCCTGAACCAGGCAGTCTATACTCAAAAGGACCGCCAGGAGAGCGTCTATACCGTGGGCGTGCTTGACATCGAACGCAGCCAGCTCCCCGGAATTCTGCCGCACATCTGGCAATCGGATACCAGCGTAGGAGATTGGTTCTATAACGTCAAGGATGTTTATAAGACTCCTAATCACGTGGTCGAAATATTGGTGGATATCGTGAGTAAGAACGGTATCATGCTGTTAAATATCCCGCAGCGGCCCGATGGAACGCTGGATGACGAATGCAATTATCTGCTCCACTCTGTTGGAAAGTGGATGCGCATTAATGGAGAAGGTATCTATGGCACACGCCCCTGGAAGGTATATGGTGAAGGCCCTTCGCAGGTGGTGATCCAGCACTTCCAGGAAGACGCTGTTCCTTGGACGATCGAAGATTTCCGCTTTACGCAAAAGGATGGGAACGTGTATGCCTTTCAGATGAAATGGCCTGAAGGCGGAAAGACCGTGATTCGCAGCCTGGCGCTAGAGGATGCTCCGGTTGTGGGATCGGTAGGGGTACTGGGGTATAACGGCCCGGTGCGGTTTGAGCAGACCCGGCGGGGGTTGGCGATAGATCTTCCTGAAGAAAAGCCGGCCGATTTCGTCCCTTGCTACCGGATTCGCTTCATATAGTATCAGGTGGATCAGCCGGCAGGGACAAGGCGGGAAAGATTGTTTCAATGCGATTATTGCCAGGGACCTGGGCGGGCTGGGCGCTGGCGATGGACGAGTGCATGGCTTGCTGGGAAGCAATACTGCGGTTCGGTTGGGAATATTGCTAACAGCCAGGTGGGGGTCTACCTGGGTTATGCCAGTCGCAAGGGTTTTGGCCTGATCGAAGGGCAATTGGTCCCGCCGGATGCCTGGTTGGATGACAAATATGCACACAAACGTGCCGCATGTGGTGTCCCTATGCGGTAAAAACCGCAAACGAAGCCAGAAATCGGATTGGAATTGGTGCAGCGAGCGGTTCAACAGGGGAGTTTGCCCTTCCAATAGGTCGCTGCCGATGAACTGTACAGCGATTCGCCGGCCTTTCGCAATGGAATCGCAGAGCTGAACAAATTCTATTTCACTGAAATCGAGTGTTCGACGTTGATCTGGCGTACGCGACCTGAATTGTATCTTCCCGAGTGAAAAGGACACGGCCGTCACCCGACCCGCTTGCGACTGCGCAACCTTGATCATTGCCTGATCCTCATTGGTTACAAGTCGTTGGCATCCTCGAAAATCGTATAGAATAAATCCAGAACGGAATGCCATCCCCCTCCCAGCCGTTCTCCTGCTTTTCAAAGGCCATACCAATTTTTTCAGCCACCCGCTGCGATGCGATGTTTTGCGGGTCAATCAGGCAAACCAGCCGCTCCAGGCGCAGGGTGGTGAAGGCATAATCCCGAATAGCCGAAGCCGCC
>DATKKB010000135.1:0-26986 GCA_035543095.1 Anaerolineaceae bacterium
TTTGGAAACGCTGTTTTGAATCGGTTGTAAAAGTGCTAAAATGTTCATCGTGGGCTTCTTGTAGGTTTTGAGTTTGTCGTGGTGGACATAACTCTACTACAGAAGCCCATTCAAGTCAGCCTATTTTTGGCGAAGGTATTGACTTAAGTTTATTATTATAAACCGGATAAAAAGAATATTTGCCTGCTTCTACTATGGACGAGGAGTCAGGAGCCGGGTCAAATTTGCAGAATTGCAAGTTCTGTCCTGGTTGTTGACATAACAAAAAACCTTCTTTACCCCCAATTATGAAGGGACAAGAAGGTTTTTAGATCGTATCTGTGCCGAGTCGCAGAATCGGACTGCGGACACTGCGATTTTCAGTCGCATGCTCTACCAACTGAGCTAACTCGGCGGCCTGCTGGTCCTTTATTGAACCAGCGGCATGATTTTAATCGGGGACTCATGAATTGTCAAGCGTTTTTTTTATGGGTGCGTCATCGCTCGCACACATAAAAAATCGCAGGAAGGGGGAATGCCAGCTTACAGAATTGAAATCCGAGGTGTTTTGTTTGACTTTAACCCCTGCAAAGACTAAAATTTAAGAGTAAGAATTAATCAGGAGATGATTTTTCGAAGGAGCAGTTCGTGGGCAAGTGGGCGGGTAAATACGTCATTGGCCTGACCGGAAACATCGGGACCGGAAAAAGCGTGGTACGGCGCATGCTCGAGCACCTGGGCGCGTATGGCATTGACGCCGATACCCTCGGGCACCGCGCCATTGCCAAGGGCGCCCCGGGGTACCAGCCCGTGTTGACGACCTTCGGCCGCTTTGTGCTGGCTCCATCCGGCGAGATCGACCGCGCCCGCCTGGGACGGATTGTTTTTAACGATCCGGAGGCGCTCACCCTGCTCGAGCAAATCGTCCACCCGCTGGTTGAGCAAGCCGTCGACATGATTATCCGCCGGGCCAGCCAGCCTGTGATCGTGATCGAAGCCATCAAGCTGCTCGAATCGAACCTCTTCAACGTATGCGACAGCGTGTGGGTAGCCTACGCCCCGCCTGAAGTTCAGCTGGTGCGCTTGATGCACAACCGCCACATGTCTGAAAGCGAAGCCCGCATGCGTATCAGCACCCAGCCTTCGCAAGAATTGAAGCGGGCTGCCGCCAAGGTCGTTATCAAGAATTTTTCTACCTACGAAGATACCTGGCGCCAGGTGGTGGAGGCCTGGAAGAAAACCGTGCCGGTGGCTCCCGAGACAGCGCCAACGCCGGTGCACGCCGCGGTTACAAGGCCCCTGCCGGTAGCCGAGCTGATAGTCACGCGCGGCCGGCCGCGCCATTCGCTCGAGATCGCCCAGGTCATCAACCGCATCCGCCGGCCCTCACACCCGCTGCGTAAGGACGACGTGATGGCGGCCTTTGGCGAGAAGGCCTTCCTGCTGCTGCAGTCGGGCCAGGAGAGCCTGGGGGTGATCGGCTGGCAGGTCGAAAACCTGGTGTCGCGCACGACCGACATCGTGATCGACCCGGCCCTGCCGCTCGACAAGGCCCTGCCGGCGCTCGTGACAGAGATGGAGCGGGCCTCCAAGGATTTACAGTGCGAGGCCTCGCTGGTGTTTGCCCCGCCGGAGCTGGCCCGCTACGAGACGATCTGGCGCGGCCTGGGGTACGAACGCCGCAATCCTCAATCCCTGAGCGTTCTGGCCTGGCAGGAGGCGGCCCAGGAGTCCATGCAGACTGGAGCGGTTCTGTACTTCAAACAGCTACGCGTCGACCGCATCCTGCGGCCGATCTAAGCAAGAGATTTTGAAACAAAATGCGCCGAAGGCGCATTTTGTTTCAAAAACGTCTGACAATTACGATAAAATAATACTATCCTTGCGGCTGCGCGCCGATTAGGATAATCGCTATTATCTCTGGATCGAACCGTGCCCGACCTGTTAAATCAATTATCATTTCTCCTGCAGCGACTCAACTGGCTCACCGTGCTGGACCTGGCGCTGGTCACGCTGGTATTTTTTGGGATTCTGCTGCTGGTGCGTGATACCCAGGCCATGGTATTGATGCGCGGGGTGATCCTGGTGGCGATTGCTTTGAGCCTGCTGACCAGCCTGGTGAACCTGCCGGCCTTCTCCTGGCTGATCCGCACCATCCTGCCGGCCCTGATCTTTGCCATCCCGGTCATCTTTGCCCCCGAGCTGCGCCGCGGCCTGGAACGCGTGGGACGGGCGGGTTCGGGCACCGTGGCCCGGCGCCCAATGGACGGGTCGATGGAGGCCATGCAGCAGACGGTGCGGGCAGTGGTCAGCGCGGCGGCGCGACTTTCGGCCCGCCAGCACGGCGCATTGATCGTGTTGCAGCGTGACGATAACCTGGAGGAATACGTGCAGACCGGCGTGCAACTGAACGCCAGGGTTACGGCAGAGCTGCTGCTGCAGATCTTCTATCCGAACACACCCCTCCACGATGGGGCGGTCATCATCGCCAACAACCGCATCGTGGCGGCCTCGTGCGTCATGCCGCTTTCGGCCAGCGGCATCCTCAACCGCTCGCCGGAACGCCAGATGGGCCTGCGCCACCGGGCGGCCATCGGCATTTCGGAGGCCAGCGACGCGATTGCCCTGGTCGTTTCGGAGGAAACCGGCTCGATCTCGATTGCCCACGGCGGCCGGATCATACGGCGGCTGGATACAGAGCGCCTTGAAAATGTGCTCATGGCTTTTTACCGCCCAGGCGCCCGCACTTCGAACGTCTGGCGCTCATTTATCAGATGGCTGGGCGTAACCGAGGCCGAGCGGCGAAAGGATCGGGGATCATGACGGTTTGGCGCACCATTGTTCGCTACCTGCCCTCATTTGTGCTGGCCTTTGCCCTGTCGGTCGCGGTCTGGATCACGGCTGTGACCTCCTCTGACCCGGTGGAAGAGAGAGTTTACCCCCGCACAGTGCCGGTGGATATCGTTGGACAAGATCCGAGCCTGGTGATCACGAGCGAGCCTCCCCAGCCGATCACAATCACGCTCAGCGCGCCGCGCTCGATCTGGGATCGCATTACCAACGAACAGATCCCAATGCGAGCCGTAGCCGATCTGTCAGGGCTTAAAGCCGGAACGCACAACGTGCCGATCGTACCCCAGCCCGGCATCGCGCCTGCCCGGGTGGTTTCCTTCTCCCCAGGATCGTTTACGGTGGTGCTGGAAGAGCTGACGACCCGGACCCTGCCGATCCAAATGAACCGGCGCGGCGACCCGGCCATCGGCTTCCAGGCCGAAACGCCTGCACTCAGCCAGGACCAGGTGAGCATCAGCGGGCCGAAATCGATCGTGGAACGGGCCGCCCAGGTATTCGCCGTGCTGGATCTGACCGGCGCAACCGAAACGATCAACCGCACCCTGCCGCTGCAGGTGGTCGATTCCAACGGGAACCAGATCTCCGGCGGCATCACCCTCACGCCGAATCAGGTGACGGTGACCCAGGTCATCACCCAGCGCGGCGGCTTTCGCAACGTGGTGGTAAAGGTAATCGTGGTAGGCACGGTTGCAACCGGTTACCGCCTGACCAATATCACCGTGTCGCCGCCGGCCGTGACCGTTTTTTCGACCAACCCACAGCTTGTCAACAACCTGCCGGGGTATATCGAGACTCAGCCCCTGAATATTAACAATATCAAGCAAGATTTCGATTCGCACCAGGCGCTCAACCTGCCAACAGGCGTTTCAGTGGTAGGTGATTCCAACGTGCTGGTACAGGTCGGGGTGGCTGCCATCGAGGGCAGCCTGACATTCAGCAATAATAAAGTCGAAGTGGACGGCCTGCCAGCCACATTTAGTGCGACCGTCTCGCCAGAAACCGTCGACGTTATCCTGTCCGGGCCGCTGCCCGTGCTTGACACAGTGCGACCGGAAAGCCTGCGTGTTTACGTGGATTTGAGCGACGTGACCCGTATCGGCAATTACCAGCGTACTCCCCGGGTTGAGCTGCGCCTGCCGGATTTGACGGTAGAGTCGATCTTGCCCGAATCGGTTGAAGTGATGGTGATCATTGCCCCGCCGCCAACGCCAACTCCAATCCATTAAGAGAAAGATAGATGACTAAACCGGTAGTAGCCCTGGTCGGAAGACCAAACGTTGGGAAAAGCACGCTCTTCAACCGCCTGGCCGGCGAGCAGCTTGCCATCGTGGATAATAAGCCCGGCACCACCCGCGACCGCTTGTTTGCCGAAGCCGAATGGAACGGGATCGAGTTTTCGGTGGTCGACACGGGTGGGATCGATCCATCCACCGGCGGCAAAGAGCCGCTCTCGCTCGATTCGGCCGATTATATCCGCCAGATCCGCGGCCAGGCCGAGATGGCCATGCGGGATGCGGATGCCATCCTGTTCCTGGTCGATGCTGCCGCGGGGGTGACCCCCGCCGACCAGGAGGTGGCCAATATCCTGCGACGCAACCGCCAGGAGCGCGATGGCAAACCTTTCCCGCCGGTTTTCCTGGTGGCGAACAAGGCCGATAGCCAGACCACCCGCCTGGAAGCGTCGGAGTTCTACGAGCTGGGGATGGGCGATCCTTACCCGATCTCGGCTGTGCACGGCACCAATACCGGCGACCTGTTGGACGACCTGGTGGCTTCCTTTCCGCCCCAACAGGCGGCAGAGGAGGACGAATCGATTAAGATCGCCATCGTCGGCAAGCCGAACGTGGGTAAGTCTAGCCTGCTCAACCGGCTGGTCGGGGAGGAGCGGGCCATTGTCAGCCCGATCCCCGGCACCACCCGCGATGCGGTTGACACGTCCATCGAGTTTAACGACCTCCCCATTACCTTGATCGATACAGCCGGCATGCGCCGGCGCGGCAAGGTGGAGGTGGGGGTCGAGAAATACAGCGTAATTCGCACCATGCGCGCCATCGATCGGGCCGATGTGGCCCTGCTTGTGATCGATGCCACTGCTGGTATCTCCGCCCAGGATGCCCATATTGCCGGTTATATTTTGGAGGCCTGGAAGAGCTGCGTGGTGCTGGTGAACAAATGGGATGCCATCGAAAAGGATTCGGAGACCATGAACATGATCACCGAAGTCATCCGCAAGGATCTAAATTTCATGGCCTACGTCCCCATCCTTTTTATTTCGGCCAAAACCGGCCAGCGGGTGGATGAAGTGCTGCCGCTGGCGCTCAAAGTGCAGGAAGAACGCCTGGCCCGCCTGACGACCTCGCAGCTCAACGCAATCCTGCAATCTGCCCAGGACGAGCACAAGATCTCGTCCAAGACCGGCAAGGAATTCAAGATTTACTACGCCACCCAGGTGCGCAGCGACCCGCCGACGTTCCTGGTTTACTGCAACGACCCTAAGATTGCCCATTTCTCTTACGTGCGCTACCTCGAAAACCGGATCCGGTCTGAGTATCAATTTACAGGCACGCCCATTCACCTGGTATTCAAGGCCCGGCACCAATAAACTAAATCTGACAACTGACCTTACGCTTGCCTTATAAATTTCTAAGATTCGCCTTGAACCCCTTGCTTATGCCATCAAGCCGCCTTATAATGACCAAAAGGGCGTTTAAAGGTTTTGGAGGACTCTATTGGAAAACTTTCGTTCTGAAGAAATCACTGAGCCGGTACCGCAGCCAAAGTCCCGCCCAGGTTGGCTTACTTTCTTACTGGAAACGCTGCAAACAATTATACTGGCAGTAGTGTTGTATTTCCTGATCGACAGCGTCGTGGCCCGAGTGCGGGTGGAAAACATCAGCATGGAGCCTACCCTTATGCCAGGTGAGTTCATCCTGGTCAATAAGCTGGCTTTCAAGCTGAACGACATTCACCGAGGCGACATCATCGTGTTTCATTTCCCACAGAACCAAAAAGAAGATTACATCAAGCGGGTGATCGGCCTGGCCGGCGATACGATCACCGTGCGGGCGGATAAGGTCTACGTGAATGACCAGGAGATCAACGAACCGTACATCGCGGCCGAACCGGCCTACAATGGCACCTGGCAGGTGCCGGCCGGCGCCATGTTCGTGCTGGGCGATAACCGCAACCAATCGTCCGATTCGCATTCATGGGGATTCGTCCCCGATGAGCTGATTGTCGGCAAGGCCCTGGTGATCTACTGGCCGCTGGACCAGTTCAAGACGCTCTCCCAACCGATTGTGGTAAACGCGAAGAATGGACCATAAATTCTGATGAAGCATTATCACTCGGATGACACGATGCCCTGCACGGAATGCCAGGGCGGCCAAATGCACCGCCAGTACGTGACTTATTTCACCTGGCTTGGCGATGAGCTGATCACCGTTCCAGATTTTCCGGCCTGGACCTGCGACGTGTGCGGGCGGCGCGAGTACGACGTGCACGCTCTCAACCAACTCAGCCTGCTGCTGGCTCCCAACGCCGGGCATCCCAATCCGAGGCCACCCCGCCCAACCCCGGCCCGCCCGGCCAACGGCCAGGTGCGGCCAACCCGCAAAGCCGATTAGATTGGAACTTTATAAACAAAAATGGGCCGCTTCGACGGCCCATTTCTGTTTATAAAGAGAATGCCTGGCGTGCTGATTCGTTGACGTTCCACACCCCTCATGATAAAATGGGGATCGCAATCCGGGCGTGTAGCTCAATGGTAGAGCAGTGGCCTTTTAAGCCATTGGTTGAGAGTTCGAGCCTCTCCACGCTCATAGTTGTTTAACGGCATATATAAGGGGTAGCCAATCTTAAACCCGTGTATATGGTGGTTTGTAGTGTTCAATGGAGGTCGTATGGACACCACCACCGTAAAGCAAGGGACTATCACAAGATTTGAACAAGACATGCACCTTCTAACATGGATTGACGCATTTCTGATTGACAGAAAAGCTCAAAACATGAGCAAGGGAACGCTCTATTTCTACCTCAAAAAAATGGAGTTATTCTCTTGCTTTTGTGACGGTCAAGGAATTTCTCAGGTGACTGAAATTGAAGCCGGCACTATTCGTGAATTTCTGGTATGGCTGGAAAACAACGGACATAACCCAGGCGGGATAAATGCGGTCTACCGGGCTATTCGTGCTTTTCTCAATTGATAGGAAACCGAATTCGAGCTGGTAGGTTGGAAAAACCCCATCCGTAAGGTAAAGGCTCCAGAAGTGGCGCTTGAGCCTTTAGAACCGGTCGAATTAGACCAGGTCCAAGCCATGATTGATAAATGTGAGAAGGGTACATTCAACGGCGACCGCGACCGGGCGATTCTCATGGCCCTACTTGACACAGGCGCCCGTGCAAGCGAATTGCTGGCGCTTGACCTGGATGATGTTGACCAGGTAAATGGCGCGGTCCTTATTCGCCAAGGCAAAGGGCGCAAACCGAGAAGTGTGTTTTCAGGTCAAAAAACCCGAAAAGCGGTCCGGTCATACTTGCGGCATCGGCACGATAACAACGCGGCTTTATTGATAACGGATGTGTGGGACAGATTGACCTATTGGGGATTGCAGATGGTAATCGCCCGAATTGCGAAAAAGGCCGGCGTGAAAACCCCAAGCCTCCATTCATTCAGGCGCGCCTTTGCATTAAATATGCTACAAGCCGGCGCTGACATTTACAGCATTCAGAAACTAATGTGCCATGCTGACTTACAGGTAATACGATGCTATTTGAAGCAAACTGATGGTGACCTGAGCGCGGTTCATGCCAAGCTTTCACCGGTTGACCTGATGTAAGATTTGAATTTGAGACTCTGCCAATCGGAGAATATACTAAGGTGACATTAGAACAGAGATGATAAAAAGAATACCCTAACAAATGCTTTTTAGTTATAATGGTCACTATGGAACTTTCACTAACGCCGGCTGTTTTTCAAATCGATGCGGCTAAAGTCACCGAGCAAATATCCGCTTTTATTGAGGCAAAGCGTATCGAAATGCACCGGGACGGTGCGCTCGTTTCCCTCTCCGGTGGGTTGGATTCCAGCACGGTTTTAGCTCTCACTGTCCGTGCTATGGGTCCAGAGCATGTGAAAGCTCTACTGTTGCCCGAGAAACAAGGGAACCCTGATGCAGATAAATACGCTCGCCAGGTGGCTGCCTGGTTAGGCGTGAAAATAATTATTCGCGACCTTTCTAGCATTCTTAGCACCATAGGTACCTACAATTTTGTCCTGTCTCGTATTCCCTCACGCCAGGCGCGTGCCCTCGTGTTCCAAACATACTTCACCCATCATAGCCAGAATCCATTCCTGGAGATTGCTCGAGGGGAAGGTGACGAAATGATGCGGCGGGGTTTTTCTTTGTTCAACAGCAAGCAGCGCGTCAGGTTAGTGGTTGAGTATATGGTTGCAGAGCAAAACAACTTACTTGTAGTCGGGGCGGCTCATAAATCTGAAGACCTGGTAGGCCTGTATGTCAAATTTGGGGTAGATGATAATGCAGATTTAATGCCCCTCAAGAACCTTTATCGTACCCAGACTCTGCTGCTAGCCGAGTACCTGGAGGTGCCCGAGGAAATTCGCCAGCGAACACCCAACCCGGATTTAATCCCAGGGGTCGAGGATAAGTATATGAATATCTTGGGAATTCCTCCGGAGACGATTGACCTGGTCCTTTATGGCCTGGACCACGGTATGTCGGATTCGGTTATTTCTATCCAGGTTGGAGTACCCGAAAAGAAGGTGGGGGAAATTCGTGCTCTTGTGAGGGACACTGAACACATGCGGACTGCGAGTCAGGCACCAGAATTAAAAATTTAATGAACCTTTTTCAAGTCATTTTCAATGAAATAGTAATGTGGAAACCGATTAAGCACAAGTAGGTTCCTTTTGGCGCTGATATTTACATTTTCGCTGGTCGCATAGAAGGAGAATCTACCATGCTCGAGTATCCTCACCGCCGGTTCAACCAGCTCACCCAGGAATGGGTGCTTGTCTCACCGCATCGCGCCAGACGCCCGTGGCTGGGCCAGGTCGAAAAAACGCCCCCTGAGAACTTGCCCCAATATGACCCCACCTGCTTCCTCTGCCCCGGCAATTCACGCGCGGGGGGAGTCGAGAATCCCCCATACGAATCAACATTTGCATTTGACAATGATTTTGCGGCCCTATTACCCGATACTGGCCCGATTTCGCCGGATACGAATCCTGATTCGCTTTTTATTTCAGAACCCGAGCGTGGAATCTGCCGGGTCGTTTGTTTTTCGCCGCGCCACGATCTGACGCTTCCGGAATTGTCACAGGCCGAGGTTGAAGCCATCGTACGCACCTGGAGAGACCAGACGCGCGAACTTGCAGCGCTGGACTTCATCCAATATGTGCAGGTATTTGAAAATAAAGGGGCAATGATGGGCTGCTCGAATCCACACCCGCACAGCCAGGTTTGGGCCGTGAATCATATTCCGAATGAGCCGGCAAAAGAGCTCAAAGCACAGCAGCAATATTGGCTTGATCACAAAAAATGTTTATTGTGTGAGTATTTAGCTAAGGAGCTTGAAACGAAAGAAAGGATTTTAGCTCAGAATGACGACTTTGCAGCAGTCGTACCCTTCTGGGCTGTATGGCCGTTCGAGACTCTTTTAGTTGCCAGGCGGCACTGCGGTGGATTGACAGATCTCGATCCAGGCCAGATTGCAGCGCTGGCTGATATTCTTCGCCGGATCACCGCAAAATATGATAATTTGTTTGAAATCTCATTCCCATACTCGATGGGCTTTCACCAATATCCAATGAAAGGCCAAGGAATTGACCTAGAAGCCTGGCATTTGCACGCCCACTTTTATCCACCGCTGTTAAGATCGGCAACGGTCAAGAAATTTATGGTGGGTTATGAGATGCTGGCCGAAGCGCAGCGTGATCTGACCGCTGAGCAGGCCGCCGAGCGATTGCGCAGCCTGCCGGATGAGCATTATCGCAGCCACGATGGGGCAGCATGAAAGTCTGGGTTGCAGCAGGTGGCGCTCTCCCAAGGGAGAGTGGTATCAAGGACGCGGCGTAACGCCGCAGTACGCAGTCAGCAATGATCCCTCAACAGATTCAGATAAAACTAGAATTCAGCATTTATTTTTCCAGCAAAATTCCATTTTGACGACAATAGCGCCGGTCTGATGATAAAATCGGATCGATGTGACGTAATAATAATTAAGTAAGGAGAATACCATGGGCACACGAATCTACATTATTCGGCATGGCGCTACTCAATTGAGCAACGAGGATCGTTTTTCAGGTGGAACGGATGTCGATCTTTCGGATGAGGGTCGTTGGCAGGTCCAGCGACTGGCAGAGCGCTTGAGCGATGACCACATCATGGCCGTTTATTGCAGCCCGATGAAGCGTACGGTTGAGACGGCGGAAATTATTGCCCGCCCTCACGCTAAAGTGCCGATCCTGCGGGATGGTCTGCGTGAGATCCATCACGGTCATTGGGAAACTCTGCGCCGCCAGGATGTAGAGGAGCAATATCCCGATGAATATTCCGCCTGGCAGACGGATCCCTTCACATTTGCCCCGCAAGGCGGCGAGTCCGGATTAAGCGTTATGGCGCGCTCGCTGCCGGTGATCCGTGAAATTGTCATCAAACACATGGGGGAAAATGTGGCCGTGATTTCGCACAAGGCAACCATCCGTCTTTTAATCAGTAGCCTGCTTGGATTTGACGCGCGCGGCTACCGTGACCGCCTTGACCAATCTCCAGCCTGCCTGAACATCCTGGATTTCAAAGACCCGGTACGCGCCAGGCTGATGCTGTTCAATGATGTTTCCCATTACATTGATCAGCCGCCTTACCCGGGCCGCCATCTCTCAAAATGGTGGGACGCCCAGGGAAGCCAGCGCGAATAATGGGGAGGGGCGATTTCTTTATTAAAAATCAATCAATTTCTTATACCCAACTTTAGTCAGCCGCAAATCCGTAAGCCTGGTCCCTTCCGCTTGATTTCGCTCGGTACATGGCGCGATCTGCCCGAGCAATCAGGCTGGCCAGGTCAATATCCTCAGGCTCTACCTGCGCCACGCCCAGGCTGGCAGTAATCCGGATTTCAACCCCGTCAATTTGCAGGGGAGTAGCGGAAATCACTTTGCGAATGCGTTCAGCAACATCCTGACCCGCAGCCAGGCCTGTATTCGGCAGCAGGATTATAAATTCCTCTCCACCATAACGGCAGCAGATATCGCCGACGCGGGCGTTCCTGGTCAAGGATTTGGCAATTTCAATTAATACCCGGTCCCCGATCGCATGGCTGAAGTTATCGTTCACCAGCTTGAAATCGTCTATGTCCAACAGGATCATCGATATAGGGATCTCTTGCCGGCGGGATTTTTCGAGCTCGTATTCCCCTAAAGTAAAAAGATGGCGCCGGTTGTATAGACCTGTCAAGGCGTCAGTCGTCGCCAGTTTTTCAAGCTCGGTGCGCTCACGCTGGCGTTCATCTATTTCACGTTCCAGAGCCTGGTTGCTGAGCCAGAGAACCTCTGCTTCTTTCTGGTTCTTTACAACCTGATGCAGTATTTTCAGATTCTCGACCCGGTAGCTGGCCGCTTCAGCCACTGCCGTTTCCATTGAAATGTGGAATTCTTTGTACTGCTGCAAAGCTTCCTTAGCCTGCCCCAGATTTTCAAAAATTTTTGCCAAAATTTCATGATACTTATAGCGGTAAAAGTTCGATTGGCGGATGTCGGCCAATTTCAGAGACTCGAGGTAATGCTCTTTGGCACGCTCAAGCTGCCCTTCCTGGAAATAGATCTTGCCCAGGTTAAGCATCACTTCCATCTCAAAGAATTCGGAATTTAATTGGCGGGTGACGGTCAGGCATTGCTGCAGGGTATCTTCCGCTTTGCGATATTCTCCGGCTGCAAAATAAGCCCTGGCAAGAGTGTCAAGCCCCCTGACCTCCAGCGATGGCAGCGCCATGGCGTGAAACACTTCAATGCCAGCCTGAGCATTGGAAATGGCTTCTTGAAGGGCGCCCAGCATAACCTGGGCATACGCCAGGTTATTTAAGGTCACCCCTTTGCCTCGATTGACTGCTGGAAATTGCTGTAGCGCTAAGGCCTGCTTGAAGTTTTCCATCGCCTGGGAATGCATTCCCTGCTGGCTGTAGACTGTTCCCATTGAAGTTAATACTGCTGCTTCTTTTTCCTGGAGTCCACTTTGCCGAAAAAACAATAGGGCCCGGTTCATGAAATCGATCGCCTCGCTGTAATTCCCCAGGCGAAGATGAGCCCATCCGATCGAATGCGAGGCGACAGCAAGCAGATCGGGAAAGAGCTGGCCTTGCAATAAAGTGTAGGCTTCCAATAAGTTCGTTAAAGCCGCCCCGTAAGCGCCGGCATTATTATCTAATTCCCCCAATGTAATCTTTGCCTGGGCGGTTCCGTGCACGTAAGGGTGCCCGCTGGCTTCCAACTCTCGCACAAGTTCGAGGGCGCGTTCAGCCAGGCTGCGAGCCCGTGCTGGAGCCTGGTCGCGCAGTTCCCAGGCCAGGGAATTCAGGACATCAACGCCATCCTGACCGCCGGGTGATGCCGCCGCCCGTTCCTCGAGTTCTTTCAGCCGCTCAACCGTCATAGGTCTGGTGTGTTTTCTGGGGATGGGCTATCTGGATCCAATGCCACCACCCGGTTTTTTCCGGCACGCTTGGCAGCATAAAGCGCCTGGTCAGCCTGGTCGAGAAGCTGTTCGAGGCGTTCCAGAGCTGGTCCGGCCTGAGCCAGGCCGATGCTGATGGTTACCTGGATATTTTGCCCTCCGGTGGAGGTAATTTGGGCGGACACCTTTTGAAGGATGCGTTCTGCCACTTTTTGTACGGAAGACAACCCGGCCCTCGGCAGGATAGCGGCAAACTCTTCACCACCCAGCCGTCCAAGCAGATCTTCCTTTCGCAATCCACCCTGGATGGCCGAGCAGACGTCAATCAATACCTGGTCTCCAGCGAGGTGACCAAAACTATCGTTTACTTTTTTGAAATCATCGATATCGATCATAATGGCTGACAGCGGCTGACCTGCCCGGCTGGCTGAATCAAAGGCATAACCAGCCAGAGTCATGAAATGTCGCCTGTTGAGAAGCCCTGTCAGGGCATCCGTCGTCGCCAATATTTCCATTTCGGCCACTGCCTGGCGGTGGTGAGAGATTTCTTGACGCAGCGCCAGGTTCTTAAGGCGGTAGATTTCCGAGTCGATGCGAGTGGTTTCTGCCTGTTGAGAGACCATCAGATTTCCAAGCCGCAATTGAGTCTCTTCGTTAAAAACTTGTGATTTAATACCATGAAATAACTTGTAATGATTGATGGCGTGATCTAATTCGCCTTTTTCCTCATAAATGTGCGAGAGCAGCTCGTGCACCTGGTAGGTAAAGCGATTGACGCCGCGCGCTTCGACCGATGCAAGCGACTGGTGAAGCCAGCCTGCGGCTTCATCCAGCTGTCCCTGCCCAACTTCGGCGCGGGCCAGGTTCAGCTTAATCTCACCGGGGTCGGTGCCTTCGCCGTGATGGGATGCCAGAGCCTGGTTAAAAAAGCTTTCTGCTTTGACATATTCCTGTCGGGCGAGGTAAATCTGGCCGATGGTGTCCAGGACAGATGCGACCAGGTCGGCAGATTGAAGACTCTTGGCGATCATCAAGGATTCGGCCGCGCTGTCCAAAGCCTCATTATAGGACTGGACCTCGAACTGGGTCATAGCCAGGTTGTTGAGGATCAGGCAACGCAAGCGGTTGTCGTCAGCCGTTTCGAGATTAGTTAATGCCCGGCGGAGGGCATCGATCGATTCTGTCTTATCGCCGTTTTCTCCGTAGATCGCGCCAAGCGCATTAAGGATTTTCGCTTCATAGATCGCATCGCCCAGTTCCCTCGCAAATCGCAGGGCTTTGTGCAGAATCTCAATCGCCTGGGGAAGATCGCCAAGATTAAAATAAACCCACCCGAGATCACGCAGGACGTTTAATAATTCTTCTCTCTCGTGAAGTTCCTCCAGCAGGGCCTGGGCTTCTAATAAATGCGGCAAAGCCATACGATAGTCGCAGCGAATTTTTGAAATGGATCCAAGGGTAGAAGAACTTAAAGCCAGACCCCTGCCGTATGGCAGGCCAGCCGGGTCGGCGCGGCTGGACAGTGACAGGGCGCGCTGCGCAAGCTGTTCGGCCCGGTCGATATTGTCGACGACCAGCTCTGCTGCCAGCGCATTGAGGGCATCTACCTCTTCGATTATGCCCGCAGCGCCTGCCAAACGCGCCTCAAGTTCTTGAACTGCCTGAGAAGCCATGCTTGACCCGACCCCGAAAAATAAACCCAATCATAACCTAAAACTGATGAAATATTAACATAAATTTTTTACCAAAAATCTGCGATAATTTAAGGCGAGTTCGTGATATAGGATGTCAGGTGTTGTCTGGCGTTTTTGTCGATTTCGCCGCCAAAAAACACCACACAACACCTGAATCCCGATCATAGGAGAAGCTCATGCCTGGGCGGAAAACGATCGTGGTTGGTTTGGGAAACCCATTGCTGGGTGATGACGGAGCGGGCTGGAAAGTTGCCAGCCTGCTCGAAGAACAGGAAGGCATGCAAAATGTTAAGGTAGAATATGTGGCTGAAGGCGGGCTGCGATTGATGGAGATCATGATTGGCTACGAAAGGGCAATCATTGTCGATTCAATCCACATTGAAGATACAGTTGCAGGAAGCGTGCGCACCTTCGCCCTGGAAAGCTTACCCAATCCATTTGCCGGCCATCTTGGATCATCGCATGAAACCAATCTGCAAACAGCTATGCAAATTGGCCGGCTGTCAGGTGCAAGCCTCCCTTCAGAAGTGATCGTGGTTGCGATAGAATCTACGAATGTCTATGAATTTTCCGAACAGCTCAGCCGGCCGGTCGCCCAGGCTGTACCGGCAGCGGCTGAATTGATTGCCAGGCTGGTGGCTGATTAAGATAACAGGCGCACGAGCGGGCGCAGGTCGAGCCACCATTGCTCTTTGGGGCGAAAGTGGGCCGTATCTGCCATGCGAGGCATATCCTCGATGTTGAAAATCTTAATATGGCCGCCTTGAATCCCGATGAAGGCGCCTGACGAGCTGTTCTTTTCGGCTTCTTCGCTCAGGAATTCAATGCAGCGCGTCGCCAGGCGGGTAGCCTGGATGCGGTCGAACGGGGAGGGGTTGCCGCCTTGCTGCATGTGTCCCAGGATAGCCTGGCGGACGTTAAAAAGTTGCTGGCTTTCTTCTGCGAATAAAGCGCACATGAAGGCGGTAGTGTAAAGCTGGTTAGCCTGCTCGTTCCGGATCAGGAGGCTGAGTCTCTTGCCGCCTTGAAATTCTTTGATCATGTGAGCCAGGTCTGTTTCAAGATCACTTAACTTGACACCTTCTTCATTTGTATAAACTCTCTCGGCTCCAGTCGCCAGACCGCTCATCAGGGCCAGGTAGCCGCAGTTGTTCCCCATTACCTCGACCACAAAACAACGCCGGTCGGCCACGGCGGACTGCTTGATTTTGTCAACCACCTCGACGATCGTGTTGAGAGCCGTGTCGGCGCCGATGCTCAGCTCGGTGCCAGGCAAGTTATTGTCGATCGTCGCCGGCAGGCAGATGAGCGGAATGTTGAAGGCCGGGAAGGTGCCCCGTTCAGAATAAAGCTTGTAGGCAGCTTCGTAAGCCGTCCAGCCGCCGATGACCAGGAGCCCTTCGATGCCCTTTTCCTCCAGGGTTCGGGCGATTGCATACAGCTCTTTGCCGCCTGGGATCTTACGGCTGACCCCGAGCTGTGATCCGCCCATAGATCCCCAGCCGTGCACGCTCATCCAGCCGAACTCTTCCATCTGGCCTTTGATCAAGCCCTCGAACCCATTGGAAACAGCCATTACGGAATGTCCCTGGTCGATTGCCATGCGAACGGCTGCCCGCACTGCGGTGTTCATTCCGGGAGCGGGAGCTCCATCGGTCAGCACCGCCAGGCGCAAACGCCGGCGGCCCGGCTGGGGTGGGTGAGGTAGGGCACGGATCAGGGTGCGCAAAGTCCGGAATTGTTCTTTAAAGCTGCCGCCGCGCAGGTCCATCGCCTGCTCGTAATCGCGCCCTGCGATGGCTTCGGCTACGGCGCGGGTCTTTTGGACGCATTCCATCAAGGGCATGTGGGTAATGCGATTGTAGCGCATGCCGATCAACTGGGGTTCGGTTTCGGGAGAGGCGTTCAGCAGCTCTTCAACGGCAGTGTAGCCGACCAACGTACTCATCCAGCGGTCGAAAGCGCTTGGGGCGCCGCCGCGCTGGATATGGCCCAGAATGGTCACGCGGGCGTCTTCGCCGAGCCGTTCTTCTAGCACTTTGGCAACGTGTTCGCTGGTAATCGGGTTGCCGTTGCGGTCGCGGGCGCCCTCGGCAACGACCACGATGCTGTGGCGGCGGCCGGCAGCTCGGCCAGCCGCCAGCACCTCGCACATCAACGTCTCCCAATCGTCCGTATCCGGGGGACTTTCCGGAATGAGCACCCAATGGGCTGTGCCTGCCAGGCTGCTCATCAAAGCCAGGTAGCCGCAGTTGCGGCCCATCACCTCAACGACAAAGGTGCGCTGGTGGCTGGAAGCCGTGCTGCCAATTTGATCGAGGGCGGTGGTGATGCGTTGGAGAGCTGTATCGGCGCCAATGGTCATATCCGTGCCATAAAAATCGTTGTCAATCGAGCCCACCAGGCCGACGATTGACAGGTAGGGGTGGAGCGAGGCCGTCTCCTTAGATATTTTCCCCTGGGCGACCAGCTCTTCCGACAGGCTGGACCACTCCTGGCGGAAAAGGTTGGCGCCCGTCAGGCTACCATCTCCGCCGATGACCACCAGGCGGTCGATGCCTCGCTCCAGCAGATTCCTGGCAGCAAGAAGCCGTCCTTCATGGGTGCGGAATGCAGCGCTGCGGGCGGTACCGATGATAGTGCCGCCGCGCTGCATGATACCTCCGACATCATTCCAGTCCAGGGCGCGGATGCGGTCTCCACCGTCGACCATGCCCTGATAACCCTCGTAAATCGCGAAAACCTTTGCACCGCGGCTGAGGGCGGAGCGAGTCACCGCCCTCAGGGCGGCATTCATCCCGGGAGCGTCGCCGCCGCTGGTCAGGACGCCGATTACCTTCGCTTCAGCTTCGCTCATCGCATTCCCCCTTATCCGGCGATTTTTGCTGCCGTTTCTGCCAGCCTGGTAGAATAGCCCATCTCATTGTCGTACCAGGCTGCCACCGAAAGCATCACACCCGACTGGACAGTGGTAAGCGGCAGGTCAATGATTGAAGAGTGTGGATCCCCAACGATGCGGGAGGACGCCCATTCCTCTTCCAGGACAGCCAGAACGCCCTTGAGTGGGGGAACGGCAGCCGCTTTTCGGAAGGCGTCATTGACCTCTTCAGCCGTAACAGGCCGTCCGGTGATCAGGTTCAATTCTGCGATGCTGCCGGTGCGGGTGGGGACGCGGTAAGCCTTGCCGGTGATCTTGAGGTCCTTCCAGATAAATTGGAGGGCGCGAGCTGCGCCGGACGAAGAGGGAATGATGTTCTCGGCCGCGGCCCACGAATCGCGCCGGTCCTTCATAGGCTGGTCTGTGAGGGATTGGGTATTCGTATAGGCATGGACAGTGGAAAAGAGGCCGTACTGGATGCCAAAGGATTCCATAACCACCTTGACCACCGGGGCCAGGGCGTTGGTGGTGCAGCTTGCCATGCTGATGATCTTATGCTTTGCTGGATCAAACTGGTCGAGGTTGATGCCGGGGAGCAGGACTGCATCGCAATCCTGGAGAGTCTTGCTGGCTGCACTGACCAGGACCCGTTTTGCGCCTGCATCCAGGTGAACCTGGGCGTTCGGGCGGGTGGTGGCGCGGCCGGTGCAGTCGATCACAACATCGACCCCGAGCGCCTTCCAGTCTGGGAGGGATTTCGTTGAGTCGAAGAAAAGAATCTCGCGCCCGCCGATAACAAAGCCCTTTTCGGTCACCTTAACTTCCTCATGCCACCGGCCGTAGTTACTGTCGACTTCAAACAATGCCGCCAACGTGGAGAGGTCCTTGATATCCGAAATTGAGACCGGGGTGAACAAATGCCCGTCTAAGCCCGCCTTCATCAATGACCGGCCGATGCGGCCGAAACCGTGAATTGCAATTCTGGCCATCGTATTTCTCCTTTCGTAATAATTATGCCACTAATTTTAACCTAATTGGATAGATTCGTAATACAAAGAAATCGGCCGCTACCTCAGGCGGCCGATTTCATTTTGGGTATTTGATCCCGGAAGATTTTCCCTGGAGGCCCAGGCCTCCAGGGAAAAACTCAGTCAGGGTTAACGAGATATCGTCGGGAGATAGGAATTGAAGGTTATGCCATTGATCTTGCTGGAGAAGAAGTCATCCAGGTAGATCGTACCGGAGGTTGTACCAGACATTCCTCTGGTCGGCCCGAGTAGCACCTTGGTCAGGGTTTGGCTGCTGGTATCCCCGGTAACCGTCCCGACCAGGTGCAAATCGACGTACAGGCTGAAGCCAGCTTGAACGCCTGACTTCCAGGCTACTTCGATGTAGTGAGCTGCATTGCTTACATTTGCCCACGCTGTGTAAACCTTGACGCCGCTCTGCATCACCCAACCGCGGATCTGGTAACCTTCCTCCACGTCCTGGTTCAACTGGTACTGGACGCCAAAGGCAGGTGTAGCTCCATCCAGGCCGGTGAAGATGTCGGCCGGGTCACTGCCAGAATCGCTGCCGTTGGGGGCGAACTCGAAGCTGGCGTCGTACTGGGTCTCGTTCTTTGGTGAGGTGTCGTAGACGTACGCCGGAGCCGGGGGGTTCCCTGTCAGATCCTCAGGCGCAGCGCCAAAGTTGACGGCCATGCCTGCCTTGCCAGCATCTGGACCGATCGCCGCCTGCGGGACAACCAGCACATTGCCGACCGTTCCAGCCCATCCGGCTGTTCCATTTTCAAAGCTATTGGCGAAGAGGTACAGCGAGGTTGGATCGAAGCTGAACGGGCGTAAGAACGGGGAGTTGTTGGTCAAAACCGCGTTCGAGGGTGTCGTAAACGCCGAGTTATAGGCGTTGGCTTGATACCCTGGCTGATTGTAACCGACCAGGTTGGTTGCCAGTACCCGGTATATGTACATCCGATTCGGCAAAACCGTCGTATCAAAGAAGGTCACCGTGCCCATGCCTGGATTCGCCGGGACATCCAAAGAGGTAGTCCAGTCGGCAGGCTGGGGGTTCACGACAACGCTCGTGCGTTGGACGATAAAGCCGGTCTCATTGAGCGAGTTGTCCGTCCAGGTCAGCTTCACCGCCCGGCTTGTCACCGGCGTAGGCGGAGGCTGCACCGTCGCAACCAGGTTGGTTGGGGCAAGCGGCGCAACCCCGAAGAGCATGGGCCGCATCATGTCGTTCTCTTCATGCCCAAGGATGTGGCAGTGCCAGACATACTCGAAGCCAAAGTTGATCACGGAATTGGTAACCGTAGCCGGTTGGTTGTTCGGGTCGATTCCGGAGAACTGGTACGGGTTGGAGGCGCCAATGGGTGCAGTGACGTCCAACGGCCGGATGCTGTCTGGAAGCTGCCAGGGTAATGCCTGCTTGAGAGGCCTCATGGCAACGATGACGTCTTCCAGCGGGTTCATGCGCACGGTATCTTTCCAACCGATTTCGTTAGCCTCCGGTGGCTTGATCATGCCATCCCAGCCTACCCGGTTGATCACCTGGACATTGAAGAGGTGGAAGTGGATGAAGTGCGTATCCACACCGTTGTGGGTGATCTTCCAGAATACGGTATCACCCGTGCCGAATAATTCGGTCGGTGGCTCAACATAACCGTATGGGATGGTGGTCTGGGTGTTAAAGTTGGTGAAGGGGAGCTCGACCCCCAGGGTGGCATTCATGCGCCCGTAGTCCAGGGTGAAGAGCTCCTGGATGGCCTTGGGCTCCATGTGCTGCGATGCCGCCGTGGCTGCTGCCCCACCACCGGTAGTATCGCCCGGTGCGTTGACGAAGCCGACGATAGGCGCAGAGGTGAATCCGGTTCCAGGGTTGGTCACATTCACGGCCGTTACCACAGCCGAGAGAATGGCGCTCGCCTGGGCGAGGGTTCCACCAGCTGGGGGAGCAGCCAGGGTGACTGTCGGGGCAGCCGTATAAGCAGTACCTGCGGCAGTAACTGTGATGGCGCCAACGCCCATTACGGCTGTAGCAGTGGCCGTTCTTCTTAGCCCAGGCGGGCCTCCAGTGGGCGGGGCGATTGTAACTGCTGGGACGGATGTGTAGCCGCTGCCGGTTATGACGACCGTAATTGCGGTCACCCGGTTATTTGCTATCGTTGCAGTGGCAGTAGCTCTGGTACCACCGGCTGGAGGCAAAGCCACGGTGACTGTAGGAACTACTATATAACCATTGCCGCCGTTGGTGACTGTGATTCTGACAACCCTAAGCGATGAGGTAGCCGCCGCACCCGTGCCTGTGCCGGTGATTGTGACCCCAGGAGGAGTCAGGTAGCGAGAGCCGGCGTTGGTGACCACGATGCTGGCAACAACTCCGGAGATATCAGTGGTGGCCGTCGCATTGCTGCCGCCGCCTGTGAAGCTGACGAGCGGCGGTGCCTGGTAATTCGCTCCACCGTTTGTCAGGATGACTGCACCAATCCCGTTTCCAAACCAGCCGTTGACGTAGTTATCCTGGATGCGTGAGTAGTGCGGGTCTGCCGAGCCGCCATTGCCAGCCGGGTAGACCGTCTGCGGCAGGATGACCTTTTCTTCCAAGGTGTCCCAGATGGTCGTCAGGGCTGACTGAAGCGGACCCAGGTTGAAGCTGGCGCCGAGGGCCAGGTTAGCGACGGCCGTTGCGCCCGAACCTACCGGGATGATAGGAGGCGGGGTTGGAGCCGTATCAGAGATGGTGACCAGCGGAGCAGCAGTGTAGCCAGAGCCGCCGTTGTTTGGCAGGCTGAGCGCGATGCCGGTGATGCTCAGGGTCGCGTAGGCTGAGGCCCCAGATCCTGTTCCGGGTGGAGTATCGGCGATTACAACCACCGGAGCTTTGGTGTAATTACTGCCACCATTGGTCAGTGTGATACCGGTCAGGGCTAGGGACGCAGTTGCTGTGGCCTGGACACACGTTGGGCCAGGCGTGCAGGACGGAGGCGTGAGACTTACAGTAATGGGTCCAACGTAACCTGTGCCTGGGCTGGTCAAGACCAGGCTCGAAATGTGGAGGGTCGCAGTGGCAGTCGCGTTGGGTGTACCACCGGTGAAGTTAACCGTCGGAGCAGATATATAGTTAGAGCCCGGATTGGTAACCGTGAGGGCGGTGATGCTGAGCGTGGCCGTCGCGGTTGCGGGGCTGCTGGCGAAGTGGACAAGCGGTGCCGTCGTATAACCGGCACCAACATTGGTGACCTTGTAGCCGTCAACTGCGCCGCTGAGGACCGGAGTCCAGCCAGAACCGCTGTGAGCATTGGTTATGTTGACAGCCGGGGCAAAGTAACCCGCGCCCGGTGTAAGCAGGGTGACACTGTCAATACTACCGGTGGTGGTGATAGTGGCCTGAGTGGTTGCTCCACCGCCCGAAGCCGTGACCAGTGGACTGGTATAGAGGGCGCCTGGAGTGAGAGGAATGATGCTATCCACAACACCCACAGGGGTTAACACTGCGTTTGTCCCTGCGGCGGTAGCGATCGTGACTGTTGGGGAAGTAAATCCTCCACCAGTCGTAAATGCTGCAATTCCGGTTATTGCTCCGGAGCCATCCACAGATGCTACCGTGGTTGTGATTGGAGTCGCAGCTGTGCCTCCTAATGGAGGTGTATCGGTGATGGTGATGATATCCCCTGCTACGTAACCGGTACCACCGCCTGTTATAGTGAGGCTACTGATATTGATGGTGGCTCGAGCGGTTGCGCCTGAACCAGCCGGCAGTCCCGTATCGGAGACGAGTAACGATGGGGCCGAGGAGTAACCTGCACCAGGAGAGGCGATCGTGTAGCCGGTCACAGATACCGTGGTACTGGCCGTTGCGCCGGTACCGGCCACCTGACCCAGTGGGGGTGTATCTACAATGGCGAGGGTTGGCGCAGCCTGGAAGCCGGATCCACCTGTGCTGGGGGCAATGCCCGTGATGGACATAGTTGCCTGCGCGGTGGCATTGGTTCCGCCCGCTGGAGCTGCATCGAGCGTGATGACCGGAGGTGGTGCATTGATTGTGCCGCTGCCGGTACCCGGTGTGAGCTTATCCACCGCGCCCGTGGCAGTTGCCGTAGCCGTAGTACCGGGCGAAGGCGGCGCCGTAAGCGTGACCACATTGAGAGTGGAAGTATACCCGCCACCGCCATTATTAATGGTGATGGTCGGATCGACTGAGCCGGTTGCAGTTGCGGAGGCCAGCGTCCCCCCGCCCGAGAAGCCCACGGTTGGCATATTGGCATACCCTAAGCCAGGGTTCCCAAGGGTCAGTCCGGTGATGCCGCCAGAAAACGCAGCTTTTGCACCCGATCCGGTCGTATCACCAGGAGCATTGTTCAAGGCGATTGTCGGGTTGCTGTAGCCGGCGCCGGCATTGGTCAAGACCAGGCCGGTGACGGTGCCAGTGGCTGTGGCTGTAGCAGTCGTGCCGCTGGTGGGAGCCGCGATTGCGACGGAAGGATTGGAGTATCCCGTTCCGCCGTTGGTCACGGAAACGCTCGCCACAGAGGTGCCTGTACTGGTTGCACCGCCAGCCACAGCATTCACCTTAACCTGCATGATGGTGCGGGTGTTGGGGCCGTAGCCGGGCAGGGTGCTGGGGGCGCCGCCAGAGGAAGTCTGGTCCGGGTCTCCGGTGTAGTAATCGACGCGGGTGTCAAAAGCTGGAACTGGAGCGGGCGCATCGTTGTACATGATGAGGGTCTTTCCCGCAAACTGCGAGAAATCGACCACCACATCCGCCCGTTCGGCCGGCCCTATCAGCAGGCCGTGGTTCCAGATGTTCAGCACGGTGATGCTGCGCCGGTTGTATTCATAACTGACCGGGGTTGGCGGGATCACCACAGCTCGCGGCAGCTTGCCGCCTTCGGCGCCGATCTCGATCCAGGCCGGGCCAGCAGTCAGCGGATCCGGTACTGGACCTTGACCCGCAAGGCCATCGGTCGGCCAGGAATCCGGGTAGCAGCCGGCCTGCAGGCCAGTCCCATTGATCGGATTGCCGTTGGCATCAAGGATTGCCTGGGCCAGATTCGGGCCAAGCGAATTATCGATATTGGATAAGGTGCAAGGTGGTACCGCGGCGTTGCTTGCGGGCTGGATGGCATCGACAAACTTCACTTCGGTATTGACCGAAGCAATCGCCATCGCGCCCGTTCCAGTGCCGCCGATGGTAACGGTAGGAGCAGCAGTCCAGGGTACAGCCGGAGGAGTGTCGATGACGACCGACATAATCGAACCCTTGGGTGTGATGATGGCAGCGGCTGTAGCCGTGATACAACCAACTGTGCAGGGGCTAGGAGCAGCTATGGCGATCGTTGCGTTGGTGTACCCTGTCCCTACGGCGTAGACTTTAATTCCGTTCACGGTGCCCGTGATGGGATCGACCGAAGCCGAGGCCATTGCACCGGTACCGTCGCCGGTAATGGTCACTGCAGGAGCGGTAGTGTAGCCTTTACCAACATTTGTAATGGTGGCTCCAGTCACTGCTCCAGCGGAAACCACGGCATGCGCCGTAGTGCCTGTACCACCACTGCCGCCCGTGAAGGTAACGGGTGTAAGGGCGGGTGCGGGAGTATACCCTGAGCCAATCGCAGTGACTGCGATCGTGATCGGGTCAGCGACGAACCAGCTCAGGTTCAAGGTGCGGTCATTGGCGGCGTCCAGGATCTGGAAACGGTATTGGCTTGGATCGACCGTCAGGGTTGGGTAGGCCGTGCCGTTGACCACCGGGGTGTCAAGGAAGGCTTCCGGCGTGCCAGATGGCTTGGGCGTTCCCGGGCAGACCAGCGGCGGGAAGGCAGGACCAGGATTGGCCGCATTGTAGAAGCTGGACTTGCAGATCGCCGGATCGTAAATCGGCTGGCCGCCGGGAACGTAAGTCGCCGGGTTCTGGGCCGGCCAGAACCACGGGCCGTAGTCCCACCGCCCATAAGTATTGGCGCCAGTGACGTCCGCCGGGTTCTGGTTCGGCGTGTAAACATGCGGGAACCACAGGCTTCCCATGCCGCCATAATTCGCCAGGTCCCAGGTCGGATCCTGGGCAGCCAACTGGTCGCCAGCAGCGCCGTTATCCGGGACAAAGGTCTTGTCCTGGATCACCAGGGGAACCACGTGGCTAAGGCCTAAATTGCCTGTACCGACCGGACTGGGAACTCCGGCTAAAACGAGGGCAGCTTCTACGGCGTTGTCCACTAACAGGTAGCCGGCAGCTTCACCGGCTTCCACGTTCAGGCGGGTTTCCCCGTAGGCGTGGTCGTGGTAGAACATCATGCGCCCGCTTTGCTGGTTGGTCCAGTAGAAGGTCAGCGAGCCAAGGCCGGGATCGTTCGTTGCGCCCGCAGGGCACTTGGTTGGATCTGTATTACCCTGGCAGCCCGCAGCGTTGATCAACTTGCCCTGAGAATCGAACCACATATCCGGGACGAAGGCCACGCTGTCGCCACGGGTGTAGGCGGTAATCAGGCCACCTGCCTCACCTGCTGGGGTGGTCCACTGGTGCGGCGTGCCGTCGCTGATCCAGGGGGTGTTCCCGCCGTGCAGGTGCAGGGTGGCCCGGTTCTGGGTATACGTCTGACCGGGTTGGCCGGCCAGGACAGCCGTTGCGGTAGCCTGTGTCGTAAAGGGCACACCACTGAACGTGACAGCTGGAGGGGTGGTATAACCCATACCGCCGTTTGTAATGTTGATGTTGATAACACCGCCGTTCAGCACTTCGGCGGTTGCCGTAGCGTTCGTTCCGCCGGCCGGCGCAGCCGCGATGTTAACGGTCGGCGGTACTGTGTAACCAGTCCCGTGGTTAGTGATCGTGATACTCGAAATCGAACCGCCCGGGCCCATCCCCTGCCCCATATAAGTGGTGTCGGTGGGGATGAACAGATTCCCCGCTGGCCCAATCGGGAGCAAGTTGGTAAACTTCACCCGCACCGGGATTGGCGCACAGCTGGGATTCACAACCTGGTCGCAGCCGGTGGCCACGATGATAGGCCCCATGTATTGCGGTGGTGTATAGGCCCAGCGAGGTTGACCGGTGGTGGGATCCTGAATAGTCATGGTTAACTTGGCTAACGGGTTGGCCGTGGTCAATTGCACAGCTCCAGCCGGAGCATTAGATGCGGTTGTGCCCAGCGGGTACAACTGAACGTAACCACGCAGCTTGGTGGGTCCGCTCGTTACACCGCCAACTGAAATCACCGTACTTGGCAGGCTCGATGACATCTGCTGCCGGTACTCCACCAGCCCGATCTCGTAGAAATCAGATCCCGGGAAAGAGGTTTTATCCGGAACAGCAACCGGGAGGCACTGCCCCAGGCCGTTGATGCCATTCGAAGTGGGTCCCCATGGTGATATGCCGCATAAACCCGGCAGGCTGTCCTGGAATTTGACCATTCCACCTGAGACCGCCCCGGTGCTCGGATTGATCGTGGGAAGCGGGCTGTTAGCGTAGTTTCCCACTCCAAAGTAATCTGGCATTCCGTTCGGCGGGAACATTTGGGCCAGGGTTGCCTGGGCAGCCAGCGGGCTCAAGCCGGCCGTCGCCCAATTTATGCCACCAAAATTTTTCGTTACACCCTTGGGGCTTTGATGGGCGCCCGCCGCAGTCCTCATGGCGTTGGTCGTGGTGCGCATCTGGCCCATGCTTGTACTGCTGCCAATTTCATCATTCGGCATGGCGCCCGTTGTTTGACCAGTTTGACCGCTGGCAGCCGGAGCAGCCGGGGCCTGCGCGGTCAATTTGACATTGCCTCCCACAAGCAGGGAAGCTGTCATCGATACAAATATGGTAAGGTTTAATAATGTATGTTTTGTATGCATGCGAGTCCTCCATTTATTTCGACCTTAAATTCGTTAATCGCCAGACGTTTTTGATAATGTTTACTTGCCTCTCTTTGCCACCTCCTTCTTCTTGTCAGAAGAACCACGCATCATTAGCATGTAATTTGTAAAAATTTATAAAACTGCCAGAAAATCTTCCAACCGTTGGACATCCACCCTTTGTGTGTCGTACACCTGGATCCTGTTCGAATCAGCGCAGATCACGACCACGCGAAGATTCGGAAAGCGCAACGTGAAAAGTAAAATTGATTTCAGGACTTCAACCGGCGATGTGTCATCTACCATCACGATATCCGGATGGAACTCCTCGCAGGTGTGGTTAATCTCAGCCACGGTTGCCTTGTTAATCGACCTGACTTCCAGGTCGACACAACGACTTTTCAGCATGTCGTGAATGATCTCGCCGATAAACAATCCCGATTCGATGATCAATAGCCGTTTCAAGTCTGTGTGAGACCATGTCCTGACAACAAAAATTTCCTGAGAGTGTTCCCTCAGATTGAAAAAAACAGAGCCCAACGAAGCAGGCAAAAACAGCCCAATTCAAATAGACCTTTCCTTTAATGAAACGTGGGCACAAGCTTGATTTTCCCGCCGATAACGTTATATTCAATAACTCTTTTTGATTATAGGATTAAGACTTGGTTAAGCCTATCACTCAAAGTTTGAATCACAGACTAAATAACGACTATCTATGACAGGAGAAATACCAGACCTGAATAGTCCATAAGACTAGAAAGGACTAGTGCTCAAGGTAGAGGTGATTTCTTTTATTTTTGCGCTGCCGGTTGGTTTCGGCAGCCGGCAGCGCAAAATAAAAGAAAAACATTTGTCCTTGATCGGATCACACCGCAGGGCCGGTTGCTACGAGTAATGTGGGCATGGTTGAACAAGAATTTGGTTGATGATAAATAAAACACATCGATTTTCTCCAGTTTCGGGGATTGAAAACTATAAGTTGTTGTTGTACGATTAAAGGGATTATCTGGTATTAAAGGTTTTTGGGGGTTGTTGTGGGCTGCCTTGCAGCCCACA
>DATKKB010000136.1:0-32400 GCA_035543095.1 Anaerolineaceae bacterium
GTTCATAGTTAATTTATCTCAAGTGTTAATATGTGATTTTCGGCAAACTGATCTAGGTTTTGGTGTTCTGGATCTCAAATCTTACTCCCGAGGACATAAATATGTGATCGAGATGATAAAAATACTCAGATCGAATTTTTAGGGGACAATTCTGCAGATCTGAATATCATTTACTCGATAGTTGTGTTTTATCCAGCGATGGCAGAGACAAGGGGGGTCTGCCTGGCAAACAAGTTTTCAAAAACGACCTGTACCTTAACATTCTGCTCCAATAAATCATGGGTATGAAGGATCAGAGCCTGGACGAGCGCTTGAGCTTGACCGCGACAGGCTTCCCCAATGGTTTTGATGGGAAGCTCTAAACCTTGAACAGATAAGGCAGGCAGACAGTCCAGATGCAGCAACGCGTAAGCCACGAACACCAGACACCAATGTTTTCGAATGGCTTCGGCGCTGCGCATGCGATACTCATCCAGCCCTAGCAGTTGCTTGCCGTCCTGATAAAAGGTTTCGATGGGCCAGCGTTGTAAATAGACCCGAATGATTTTGTCAGCCCGCCAATCTGCCCGGTTGGTGACCAGGGTCACATAAGTCCCGGTCAAAGCGGCGTTCTCAAAGCTGATCACGATGCGCACCTTGCCCAACTCTGGAATATGCACGGCCAAGCTGAAGCACCAATAACTCTTTTGGTTGATTTCGATCTGCTGGTAGGCATTGGCTGGAATGAGTGGAACCAAGTCTTCTACTTTGATGTGCGGCCCTTCGATTGGGATCGGATTTCCTTCCGCATCTTTGAGCGTGAAGCTGTTGGTTTCCAGATTGCGGTTCTTCTTCAAGATGCTGATCCAGTGCTTGTGTTGCGCTTCGATCTCAGCTACCAAGTCTGGGGCGAGATACCAGCCATCGAAAAGAACCGTATCAAATGGTAGTTGGCGTTCCACTGCTTTTTGGATCAATTCAATGCCCAGGGCAATCTTGGTCTTGGATTGGGCGTCCAGCGCCTGAAAGTTGGGATCTTTCAACAATTCAGGATCAACTTCCTTATGAAATTTGGTGCGTTCCTTTTTATTCTTGGGGATTTCTCGCTCTGGAAAGTGCTGGTGAACAAATTCTTCCCACTGCGTCGCTTCTTCATAGCGCCGATATTGGCGCAGATCCACCGGAAATCGCACCGCACCACTCACATAATGGCTGGTCACCAAATTGTGGGCTAAGGGATAGCTGTTGTCGCCATGATTGTAATGACGATCCACATACTCAAACAGGCTGCCGACATGCTCACATAAGGTGTCATCCAGCACTAAACAACTATCGGCGCTTTTCTTGCGCACCGATTGGGTGCGCTCCAGCAAGTAGGCGATGCGCCGATCATTGACCTTCTCGTCAGACCAGTCGCTTTCAGATAGAAAACGGGAAAGATTGGTTTTGTCAGCACTATCTAGAATGCAGCGAGCCATATTGGCCATGCTTTTGTTCGATAAAACGGTGAGTCCGGTCAGGTAATTCTGAAAATGACGAAATTGGCGCTTGTTTTCGAACAGATCCCGAAAGATCGCCGTATGCGATTCCACCAGTGGAGCAGGAGTTATTATGGGCAATTGCATCGTACTCACCAAGATATTAGGCTTGATTTGATCTTTATTATGATCCTATCTCGTTTTCATGTCAAAACACAACTATCGAATTAATTACTCCTGTGCGATGGTCACCGAGTTACCATCCGGGTCTAGTAGCTGAAAAAACTTAACTTTTGAGCCTGGACCGTACAAGCCGTCCCTGATCTCACTAGGATTGAGGCCCTTTTCATTGAGCGCTTTGTGTGCCGCTGCAATATCGGAAGTTGAAAGATAAAACCCCACAGTGCCGGGTTTAGGCGGTTCATTGCTCGTCGTACTCGACCTCGCGAGAGTAATAGACGCCCCGCCGCCGGGAAGTGTGAGCGCGACCCACCAGTTATCATCATTTTGGCGGTAGTCTGTTGCGATCGTTAAGCCTAGCTTCTCGGCATAAAACTCTCTTGCCTTCTTCATATCACTGACTACCATAGTGACCATGGTGAACTTGTTGATTGCTTGCATGATTGACTCCTTTCTATTGCCTTTCTATAGATATGTCTTTTTTGTCTTTCTATCAATACGTCGCACAGGGAAACGCCAAAATGACAGGTCAAGGAGATTCATATCTGTTTCTAATATATTAGTGATCGCTGAGCATGTGTATGCTTCCCAGGTGGGTTGGCTGATTATTCCGCTCTTTGCTAGATGTACTGGCTCGTAATCGACTGCCTGGCCTTTTTCAAGTCTGCCGGTGTGCCCTCAAACATCACCTGGCCGCCGCGGGTACCGCCTTCTGGCCCCAGGTCGATGATCCAATCGGCGTTGCGAGCCACATCCATGTTGTGCTCGATAACGATCACAGTGTTGCCGCTGTCCACCAGCTTATTAATGATCTCGAGTAGATGGGCGGTGTCGGATT
The DNA here is from genome assembly GCA_035543095.1 of Anaerolineaceae bacterium. Taxonomy (GTDB): domain Bacteria; phylum Chloroflexota; class Anaerolineae; order Anaerolineales; family Anaerolineaceae; genus UBA700. The sequence continues at coordinate 2,476 of DATKKB010000136.1, forward strand.
TGTGCAAGCCGGTGGTCGGCTCATCCATCACGTAGATGCTGCCCGCCTTGTGCAGCTCGCTGGCCAGCTTGATGCGCTGGCACTCGCCACCCGAGAGGGTGTTGAGCGGCTGGCCGAGCGTCAGGTAATCGAGCCCTACATCGCTCATGGTTTGCAGTTTGCGGAGAATTTCGGGTTGGTTGAAGTACTCGAGCGCCTGGCGAATGGTCATATCCAGCACCTCGACGATGGACTTACCATTTAACTTGTAAGCCAGCACCTCGTCTTTGAAGCGCCTGCCGCCGCAGACCTCGCAGGGCGATTTCACACTTTCGAAGAAGGAAAGGTCTGTGTACACCACGCCCAGGCCGCCGCAGTTCTCACAGGCGCCCTTTGAATTGAAACTGAACAGGCCTGCGTCGACCTGGTTAGCTGAGGCGAAGTCCTTGCGCACATCGTCCATGATGCCGGTATACGTGGCCGGGTTTGAACGCGAAGAGACGCCTATCTCCGACTGGTCGATCAGAATGGCGTCGGGATATTGGCTCATGAAGGCTTCCTCGATCAGCGAGCTTTTTCCCGAGCCTGCTACGCCCGTCACGACTGTCAGCACGCCGGTAGGGATGCTGACGTTGACATTCTTGAGGTTGTTCACAGTGACATTGCTGAGCTTGAGGTGCTGCCTGGCTTGGCGAAATTCTTTCTTAATCGGCAGAGTTTTCTTCAAGAATTGCCCGGTCAACGTATCGGCCTCCAGCAGGCCGGCGAAGCTGCCTTCGTAGACGATCTCGCCGCCCAGGCTGCCGGCGCGCGGGCCAACATCGACAATGTGGTCGGCCACCTGGATTACGTCGGGGTCGTGCTCTACCACCAGCACCGTGTTGCCCCTGTCGCGCAGCTTCTGCAGCAGCTCATCGAGCTGGTGCACATCGCGCGGGTGCAGGCCGATGCTGGGCTCGTCGAATATGTACATCACATCCGTCAGGCTGCTGCTGAGATGCTTGACGATTTTGACGCGCTGCGATTCGCCGCCGGAGAGTGTGGCAGTCTCGCGGTTGAGCGTCAGGTACTCCAGGCCGATTTCGATTACGTTCTGCAGCCGTTCCACCAGGTTTTCCACCATCGGTTTGGCCACCGCGCCCTTGATATCCTTGATCACGCCGATCAGCTCACCCACTTCCATCGCGGAAAGCTCGGCGATGTTGTAGCCGTTGATCTTGCAGCTCAGCACAGTTTTGTTGAGTCGTGCACCTTTGCAGGCAGGGCAGGGGCCTTCGGTGAGATATTGCGCTATCTTTTCTTGGGTTCGCTCCGAGCGTGTTTTCAGGTCTCGCTCGATGTAGGAACGACTGAAATTTGTGATCACGCCGCGGTAGGTGCGGCTCATTTTGTCCAACTGGAATTTTTGCTCCTCGCCATACAGGAGCAGGTCCATCTCTTCCTTGGTAAACTCCGATAGCTTCTTGTCGTTGTCAAAGAAGCCGCTGGTCATATAAATACTGGGGTCGAATACAGGTCCCTGGATCGCACCCTCGCGCAGCGACTTGGAAGGATCGTAGAATTTTTCAGCGATGGGTAGCAGCTTGCGGCCCAACCCGTTGCATTCCGGGCACATGCCTTGTGGATCGTTGAAAGAAAAGACGTTGGAATAGCCGACGAAAGGCTCGCCAAGCCGCGAGAACAGCAAACGCAGCACGGTATAAATATCTGTAATAGTGCCTATGGTGGAATGCGAGCCGCCGCCCAGGCGCTTCTGGTCCACCGCGATCGCCATACCCAGGTTCTCGATCGAGTCAGCCTCCGGACGTGCATAGCGCGGCAGGAAGTTGCGCACGAACATGCTGAAATTCTCGTATAGTTGCCGTTGCGCCTCGGTGGCGATGGTATCGAACACGATCGAAGACTTGCCTGATCCGGAAACACCTGTAAAGACCGTGATCTTGCGCTTCGGGATACGTAATGAAACGTTCTTCAAATTGTTTTCACGCGCTCCGTGAATCTCAATGTATTCCTGATATTCCTGGGACATGTTTCCTCCTTGGAGCTGTTTGGGGATGTTTATCCGTTCAAGACCTGGTGACACCACAGGCCGGACTCGATCGAGCAGTATTTCGTGGTGGTGCTCTCAGCGGACTTCCGCGCGGATTTCCTGGTGGTGCTATCTTGGTCCCCGAAAAGCTCCTTATCTGTAAATAGATGAATTATGTCTTATTTTTGCCGCTCTATTTTAACACCGAATGGGAGGAGGTCAAAATGACATTTCAAGAGGATTCTTATCCAATTCATATCCACCTCGCAAGGCGGAAGCCACGGCTTGCTGGTCCATCCCATCACCAGCTGGTACACGCGGCAGAATTCTTGAACCCTGCGCCGGTGAGGGCGAAATCCCAAGCCTGCTGGGTAAGCTGCTCCCTGACCGATGAGCCGGTCACATTGCTGTGACTCAATCCACCTTTTGTCGATGATCGACATGGCAATAAAAAACGTATCGAATAAGCTTTCCTAAAACTTACAAGCTCCAAGCGGGTGCGCGGCGAGATGCTGGCGATAAGCCAAACCAACAAAGCCGTCTTCTCGATTTACTCATCTAAGGTTGAATTTCTCCATTTTTAATACTGCGGGGAAAAATGTAAGGTCGCCATCCAATCAGATAGTTTCGGTCTTTTGATCGTCATCACATGCTTCGGCTCTGAAAGTCAGTGCTCAGAACCGGAGTTTTTTTATCCCCTAAAGCGCATAGAAGACATATCGCCTGTTTAGAGTATGAGGTGCAACCATGGCACTAACGCCTTTACGTCGCAACAAACCCCCAAACCCTGTCCCACAATGAGATGGGGTTTCTGGAAATGATATAACCCTTCCCCGGGAGCAGCAGACCTTAACGGTCAGGCTTCCGTAGAGCCTGATCGAATGGCTGGCGCGCACACTTGCAACTGCTGCACACTTGCCCTGGATGCGAGTGCCAGGGAGTGCAGGTGTCAACCAGCGTTACCTGGCGCTCACCAGGAGAAAACCAACGACATCTAGTAAATATGACACTGGCTGTTCCTGGAATTGATCACTTAAAATGCAAAATCGCCCAGCGGACACTGAGCGATCTCTGGCGCAAACCTTCAGATCTTTGACATCAGTCGTTCGTTAAGCATTGCTGCCAGCGAAATTGCTCTGAAAGTTATACGCTCTGCGAAGAGGGTGGGCTGGCTCTCATGAAAGCGCATAACAGAATAACTTTTTGTTACCCCAATCCTGCGTCCCGCGCCCGGATGATCGCCTGGACGCGATCGACCACCTGTAGCTTATTTAAAATATTCGAGACATGATTTCGGACGGTTTTCTGGCTGATCACCAGCGAGACGGCGATCTCGGCATTGCTCATGCCACGCGCCAGCAAGTCGAGGACTTCGCGCTCGCGATCGGTCAGCTCAGGGAAAGGGGGAGGAGCCTGGTCATTTAGTTGTGAGAAGAAGTTGATCAGCCGCCGGGCTATGCCAGGGCTGAACAACGCCTCGCCACTTGCAACCGAATGGACAGCGCGCAAGATTTCAGCCTGGTCAGCCCCTTTGAGCAGGTAACCGCGCGCGCCCGCTCGCATGGCCGCAAAGACCGAATCATCATCATCGAACATGGTCAGTACGATGACGCCAATGTGCGGGGTGGATTGATAAATTCGGCGAGTGGCCTCAACCCCATTCATCCCAGGCATCTGGATGTCCATCAAGATGACATCGGGCTGTAATTTAATGGCTTTGTCGATAGCCTCTTCACCATTCGCTGCCTCGCCAATTACAACCATCCCCGGCATAGAGGCAAACAGGGCCCGTAAGCCATCGCGAAAAGGCTCGTGGTCATCAACGATTAATATATGGATTGGGTCTGAGTCCATCTCAATTTCCTCAAAGGGGCAGATGTGCAGTCACGCGGGTGCCATGATGCAGGCCAGGCTCTATCTGGCAGGTTCCACCAAGCTCCTCTGCCCGCTCGTGCATGGACCAGGTGCCAATGCCACGATGGGCGCCTTCGGCAAAACCGAGTCCATCATCTTCAACCTCAATTAATAACTCGCCGTCAGCCACCAGACGGACGGTACATCTTGATGCCTGCGCATGCCTGGCGACGTTGGTCAACGCTTCACAGGTGATTCGATACGCTGCAACCTCGACCGCCGCCGGAAAATCGGAAAATTCGCCGGTTTGCTCAAATTGCACCGACACCCCAGCCGGCATATGGTTGATCGCGTACTCCTTGATGGCGAAAAGAAGACCTAGCTCATCCAATGCGGGTGGTCGCAGGTCATAGGCGAGGCGGCGGATATCTTCGAGGGCCGATTGGGTTTGGGATTTCAATGCAACCAAAATCGATTCGGCTTTGTCTTGATTTTCTTTCATTAGATTGCGAGCTGCATCGATTTTCAAGGTCAGGCTGGCAAGGCTAGGTCCCAGACCATCGTGCAGGTCACGGCGAATGCGGCGACGTTCTTCCTCCCGCGCAGCGACCAGCTGCTCCCGCGAATGCTGTAAGTCGCGCGTTAACTGCACGGCATAAGCAGCGATCCCAACCTGGTGGGCGATATTTTGCAGAAGAGCTTTTTCAACAGCCGTAAAAGAACCATCGCCGCTGCGTCTGGAAACGATGAGCTGGCCGATGGTCTCGCTCTGATAGTTTAACGGGAGCAGCTGTATGCTCTCGTCTGGTAAGGATAGCTGTCCGCATGTTGCTGCCGGTACAAAGTCTTCCCCTTCTTTAAGGGTGACTGCAACATAAGATAACCTTAAAGCCTGGGAAATGGATTCGACTACCGTTGGGAGAACGGCCTCCTGTGTGACCACTGATGAGAGCCGCTGGCCGAGGTTTCTCAAGACAATAACGGGGTCACCGCGATCGCCATACACTAAGCGATTGATGCCTCGCTGGAGACGGTCTCGCAAGGGCTGGAAGAGAATTGCAATCAGCCCTGTGGCAAATAGCGATACAAGCAGATTCCCGCTTAGCTGGAACAGCGCGCTGAGTCCGCCTACAAGCAGGATATAGATAATGATCACAATAGCGGTCAGCACCGCGTAAATCAGCGTGCGGCTGATCAGGAGGTCAATATCCCACAGGCGGTAGCGCATGACGGCAATCGCTAGTGATAAGGGAATAATCATTAGCGTCAGAAACCAGCCGAGCTGGCTGAGGGGTGCCCACCAGGGTCGCGTGGCTCCCATGGGAAGATTCTGGAGAAAAATATACGGAATCGAGACGATAATGCTGAGCAGAAGCCACATGAACAATCCGTAGACGAACCACTTGGTTTGCTGGCGCTCCTGGGATGTCGAAATCCGCCGGTAACGGAAAACCTGGGCATACACGCCGAGGATGATCAAGAGTAGATACCAGGAACTGGCAAGCGATATCAATGGGGTGTTGAAGGTAAACAGGGTGGATGGAGGAAGGAAAAAAGCCAACAGAATGTAGATAAGACTTGTCAATGCCACGAAACGCGTCCATCGAGGGACGAATTTCCCGTTGGGAAAAAGAAAGAATATGAGCATGAACGGTATCGTGATCACCGCCGATTGGATCACCAGCACCAGAGAAGCCCAGTTGCCAGGTTTAAAGGCGTCAATCGCCTCCATCGGGCCCCCGAGGATAACACCAAATCCGAGCAGAAAAAACGAGACGAATAGTGCCATCGTTTCTGTCCGTTTGCGCCAGAAGAGGATACCGGCCAAAATGATGGAAAGGCAGGCAGTCCCAATGGATGCCAATGCGCTCGCTGATCGTACTGCTTTAATGAAAACGGGTGAGGCATCCACGGGTTGGACCTGAGCTTCGGAGATAAAACGTAAATAACCTGGCAAGGAGGCGACCAGGATGACAAGGGCAGACATTAACAAAATGACCCAAGCACCATCAATGAAAATGCGCCAGTGAATTTTATGAGTAAACATGAATTTATTGTTGCTCGCCATCGAGTATAGTATAGCCTTTTTTCCTTGCCATCAGATAAATAGTTTATATCTCAGGTCATCCAGAAACCACCTGGAATACGAGAGACATCAATTGCATAGCTTATTTTTTCATCATCAAATAGATCGCCTCTCCAGCTGGCCAGCCCGACCCATTTGAATTTCGTGAATAACACTCAATATCAAAGTTAGTACCGAACCGCTGGTTAATTTCGCCTGGTTCTAAGGCGATATTCAATGGACGCTCCCACCAGCGCAATGCCCATTCAAAGACATAGAGAACGAATAGGGACTTGGAGTGCGTAAGCGGCAGAACGTTTTGTAAATACTGGTCGCGTTTACGCGGTGATAAATCGTCCAGCGTTCCATAATCCACCAGCAGGTCGAATGTTTCATAAACATGACAGAGGTGGGTAAGGTCATCTTGAACGAAGTTCACCTTCACGCCAGCCTCTAGTGCTCGCTTCCTTCCTAGCTCAATCGCAGCCTGAGAGAAATCGACTCCGGTTACGTCATAACCATGCTGGGCGAGAAAGATGCAATTGCTGGCTGTGCCGCTGCCCAGGTCAATTGTGCGCCCGGGTTTGAGCCGTCCACTCTTGACCAACTCAACCAATTCTGTGCGCGGTCCGATGTCCCAGGGTGCGCGGAAGTGTTTGTAAAGGAGCTCATAGAACCATTTCATTTCTCTAACCTCCTAGAAGGCTTAAAGTTACTGATATTCATGATATGCCTCTTGGTCGCACCTTCTCTGTTTTCGCGTTATGTTTAAATTGCAAAACTATCCCGATCAACGCCAGCGCGCCAGTGATCAAATTGGTCCAATTGGCTATTTCCATCAGAGGCCAGGCAGTTGGACATGGAGATGGGCAAAAAAATACTGTTGTGCTTACACCCATGCCGATGCAAAATATCAATGTGAAGCTAAACGCGGCGATCAATGCGGTCCGGCTGCCATGCGCGACTTTCGCCAGGCTCCAGAACCATCCGCCAAAGAGAGCCGAACAGGCGGTGGCTGCGATTGCGGCGATACCAGCGTTTCTGGAGAACTCGCCGATCACAAACTGAAAGTCGACGAACGTTCGCGCCAGATACGTAAGCAGAGCAATCGCAGACAAGGTGATTGCCCCATTCTGTGATACAAACCAGTGTTTCATCTTTTCCTCCTTGTTATTTTGCGACGCATGATATCATTTACCAGATGCCGATTGCGGCGATTGCAGGTACAACCAGATCGCCGTGAGCTGTTTGTCTGACATGTGCATGAAATCACGCCAGGGCATGAAATCGGTCAGGTGATGGCCGGAAATGTCGACGCCATTGCGGATTGTCGCGATGAAATCCGTGGGGGCCCATTTGGCCAAACCACCACTGGAGGTTAGCCCAGGTGCAGGCGGCGCTGCAGGATTTGGGTCATGCCCGCCTGCCAGGTTGACACCATGGCAGGTTCGGCAGCCGCTGACGGTTACCAGGTACCTGCCGTAATCAATAGACACCCCGGGCTGGGGGACAGCCAAGCGAGCTGCATTGTGAGGAATGTTCTCTGCCTGGATTAGCTCCCCAAAGGCGCCTGCACTGATCAACACGTAAGCCATTGGGGTCAGCAGAGGATCAGCCCATTCTTTATTCACCGGGGTCAGCGATTTCAGGTAGGCGATGATTTCGCCCAGGTCGGCGTCACTGAAGTGATAGAAGTCGCTGGAAGGCATGATGAAGAGTGAATGTCCTTCGGGATTGATGCCATAGCGGATGGCGCGCACCCAATCAGCATCGGTGAATTCATTCCCTGCACCGCCTTTTCCAGAGGTCAGGTTGGGAGCATCGATTTTTCCAAGTTTTGGATCGTCAAAGATAGTAGTTCCAGAAAGGTCGCTGCCATGGCAGTGGGTACATTCGCTGGTCACCCACAGTCGGCCTCGTTCAATAGAGGCGGTATCGGTGGGGATAGTAATCGCCCCTTCCTGAACCGAGTAGACCCTGTTCAAACGAACGCTGGTGCTGGCATAAAGGCCGAGGGTCACAATAAGGATGAAGCCGATCAGGCTGCCAAGTCCGATGCCCAGCCATTTTAGGAATCTGCGCATAAATATTTCCTTGTAAAAGCGATAATTAGGGTGAGCTATCTCGACTTAGTATGACATAAAAGATGTCCTGCTGTCATGGGACTGGTGTCCTGATGATGTCAGGATTTTTCAGGTCGCTGCGGGCGGCAAAGAGTAATACGTCTGGTCGGTTATTCCGTTTGTCTTGCATACCAGCCGGGACCATTTGTACCTCCCGAAGGACACCGGGACGGTGTGGCAGATTAACACCTCAGTTTTTTATTCTTTGCTGATTATTTGTTTAGTTGTTTACTTAATCCCGGCGATGATTTACCCGCCTTTCCCTCAGTACAACCCTATTCCAGGCCATTTTCCTAATATATTACCTGGATCGGGATTCGGGATTGCCTTTTTCGTCGAGCACTTACCGGCGCTCATCAGCCTGGCGATTTCTACCCGCGCCGATCCGCCCCTGCCGGTCTTTAGGCTGCGCGCCCGCAACCTGCTCATTGAAGCGCGTGAGGCCGACCTGAGCCGGTGCGAGTTGGAACTCTTTGAGCTGATCTGCGAGGGCTGCTCAAACCAGGAGATTGGCGACTGCCTGGTGATTACGCATTCCACGGTGAAGAAACACTGCAGCAACATTTTTGGTAATCTTTGTGTCAGCAGCCGCAGCCAGGCCGTGGCGCGCGCCCGCCAGCTTGGCCTGATTGATTGAGTACCACTTTAGGATGATTTAATTACACCTGCGGCAATAAAAAATAATACTTTCGTTCACTGATTTCCTCCCCTGGTATGGGTAAAATGGTCTTGTCGTTATCCAGGCAAATCATTCTGGTTTGTGTTCGTTCAGGGAGAGAAAATGACTCAAAAATCCGCTCAGAACTTAAGCCCTTTGATGGACGGCTACGGCTGGGAATGGCTGTACCGCCTGGGCGGGATTGCCGCCCTGATCATTGCGATCTTAATTCCCTTCCAGATTGTGGCTTTCATTGCCTGGCCGCCGCCTTCGACCGTCAGCGCTTATTTCACTTTGTTCCAGCAGAATAGACTGCTGGGTCTTGTCGACCTGGACCTTTTATTGATCGTTGACAATTTGCTCAGCATATTCCTGACGTTGGCCATTTTTATCGCTCTACGGCGTACCAACCCATCGTTTGCGACCGCTGCCCTGGCGCTCGGCATGATCTCGATCGTGCTCTACCTGGTTTCACGCGAGGCCACCTTTTCGATGTCCACTCTCAGCGACCAGTATGCCTTGGCTTCGACGGATAGCCAGCGCCAGGCTATACTGGCTGCCGGGCAAACCTTATTGACTACCTATACGGGCACCGATTTTAACATAGGCTACATTCTTGGAGCGATTTCTCTGATCATCTTTTCGGCTGTTATGCTGCAGAACCGTATCTTCAGTCAGGCCATCGCCTGGCTCGGGATCGTCTCAAACGTTATATCCCTCGGCCTATACGTGCCGGTTTTGGGTATTTACATTTCTATTTTCTCGGTCCTGTTCTTGTGGGTCTGGGATATCCTGATGGCGCGCCGCCTCTTTCAGCTAGCGAGCTTGAAATGGAACCTGGGCGTCCAGGCAGCTTAATTAATAAAGGAGTTCGTCATGTCAAACAATGTGTTGGTCGCATATGCCACTAGCGCCGGTTCGACCAAGGGGGTGGCCGAGACAGTTGCCGCGGTGCTGGGTGAAAATGGTTGCAAGGTTGACCTGCGGAAGGCGCGGGAGGTGCGCGCCCTCGATGAGTATGGAGCGGTTATCCTGGGGGCGCCGCTCTACATGTTCCACTGGCATGCCGACGCCCTGGGCTTTCTCAGACGTCTGCGCCCGGCACTTGTCCAGCGGCCGGTGGCGGTTTTCGCGCTGGGACCTTTCCACGATGACGAGAAGGAAAAACAAGGCGCACGGGAACAGCTTGCAAAAGAGCTGGCCAAATTCCCTTGGTTCGAACCGGTCGATGTCCAGATCTTTGCCGGCGCCTTCGATCCTTCCAAATTGGGTTTCCCCTACAACCTGCTGATGGCCTTCCCAGCCAACCCGATGAAGAAAATACCGCCCAGCGATGAACGTAACTGGCCCGAGATCAAGGCCTGGGCCGCCTCGATCGCCAGCCAATGGCAGTGATGATCGTGCTGCTGCCCGTCACGATTATCTCAGTTGTGGTTCATGGCAGCCTGGTGGGGCAGGCGTAACTGTGAATGGAAAAGCGCTCTGCAAATAACAATCCGTGGTCTCGAAAGTGGCAGGTGTTACTATGAATAGATCAACTCGTATCGTCGCATCCACCTTTGGAGTCATTGTCGGGATCGCCGGGCTGGAACACGGCCTCGGTGAGGCGCTGCAAGGCAATGTGGCGCCGGGCGCCAACCCCATCCAATCCTGGCCCAACGCCGCGGTATTCAAGATCCTGGGTGGCGAGCCGGCCATGACCCTCCTGCCGAGCATGTTGCTGGCAGGCATCCTGACCATCCTGGTCTCCATCCTGGTCATTGCCTGGTCGCTTGGCTTTATGCGGACAAAGATCGCCAGCCCGATCCTGTTCTTGCTTTCAATCGTTCTGCTGCTCACCGGCGGCGGGTATGCCCCGCCGGTGCTGGGGGTGCTCACTGCCCTGTGCGCCCTGCTGATTCCTGCGCCGGTCGGATGGCTGCACGCCCATGTGCCCTCGGCCGTCCAGAACGGCGCCGGGATTTTATGGCGATGGGTCTTTGGCGTTTGCCTGGTCTTGTGGTTCTACCTGTTCCCGGGTTCGATCATCCTGGCCTTTCTTTTCGGCCTGAATGATCCCCAATTGATCGTCCCGTTTGGCTTTTGGGCGCTTGGGCTACTGGTGGTGACATTCCTCTTTGCCTTTGGGAGCGACGTACGCCTGGGCCAGCCAGCCTGACGGAGGGAAAATAGTTATGCAAATTACCCCGCTCTTCTCGAAATACTCATTCCTCTCGGTCAACTGCTACCTGATTAAGAACGAGGCCGGCTACTTCCTGGTCGATAGCGGCATTGCCAAAACCCAGGACGCCCTGGTCAAAGACCTGGAAGCCGCAGGTTGCCGGGCCGGTAATTTGAAGTTGATCCTGCTGACCCATGGCGACCTGGACCATTCCGGCAACTGCGCTGCCTTGCGCCGGAAATATGGCGGCAAGATAGCCATGCACCGGGCTGACCTGGTGAACGTGCAAACGGGGGACATGTTTGCCAACAAAAGCACCAATCCTATTGCTCGTACGAGTGTCAATGGGATGTTTGCAGTAATGGGGTTGAATGCCTTCGAACGGTTTATGCCTGACCTGTTCCTCACCGATGGCCAGGATTTATCCGAATTTGGCTTGAAAGCAACGGCCATCCACGTGCCGGGCCATTCCAAGGGGTCGATGGCCTTCCTGACCAAGGAAGGCGACCTGTTTTGCGGTGACCTGCTGGAGAACACCAAGAAGCCAGTCACTAATAGTTTGGCAGACGATGTGAATCAGTTGAAAGCCAGCGCCCGGCGCCTGAGCCAATACCCCATCAAAACCGTTTACCCCGGGCATGGCGGCCCATTTGCCTGGGAGCAGCTGGGCCTGTAATTCTGCATGCTGCGGAAAAACCAGGATTCGCTTAACAGAGTCCGTCCAACACTGGAGGTTGGTGATGGCAGGATCTGCGACAGTTTACGAAATTCACGTTGAGGGCCAAATCAGCCAGCGCTGGTCGGATTGGTTTGCCGGGCTGACCATCACTCCACAGACCACCGGCGAGACGGTGCTGCGCGGGCCGCTCGCCGACCAGGCCGCGTTGCACGGGGTGCTGATGAAAATCCGGGATCTGCGCCTGGTTTTAGTTTCGGTCAGGCGGATCGAGGTAGAATGAGGGCCATATGCCGCAAGAAATGAAAATGATCGATGTGGGCGGGGTGAACTGTTTCCTGTTGAAAACGGGCGATGGGCGCTTTGCACTGATTGACACCGGGTTTGCCAGGCAACGGGCGGCCCTGGAGCAGGAGCTTTTGTCTTCTGGGTGCCAGCCGGGTAACCTCAAATTAATCCTGCTGACCCACGGCGACGCCGACCACGCCGGCAACGCCGCCTATCTGCGAGAGCGTTTCAAAGCGAAGATTGCTTTGCATCCCGGCGACGCGGGAATGGTGGAACGCGGCGATATGAACTGGCAGCGCAAGCCCAAACCGGATTACGTGGCATTCCCTTTCCGGGTGATCTTGTTCCTTTTTGGCAGGCAATCTGAGCTTGACCTGTTCAAAGCGGATGTCAGCCTTCAAGATGGGCAGGACCTGGCCGATTATGGGTTGGATCTCCGGGTGTTGCACCTGCCGGGGCACTCGCAGGGTTCGGTTGGCTTCCTGACTTCCACTGGCGATTTGTATTGCGGCGACCTGGTCTGGAACATTGGCAAACCGGGCTTCCACTTTATCGATGATATGCAGGCTGCCCGGGCCAGCGTTCGCAAACTGCCGGAGTTGGGGGTAAAAACGGTGTACCCTGGCCACGGCAAGCCTTTCCCTGTGGAGAAGCTAAGCCGCGTTATATCGATTCGATAACTTCAAGATCCTTTTTGACGAGCAATTTTTCCCTTGGCTCAACACCCTTCAAAATGATCCAGATGGCAATCACCAATTCAAAGGGTACGTAGGGCAGGTAAACGTAAAACGGTAACGGGCTGCCAAACAGGGCAAACAGGGTTGCCGCCAGGCAGGGGATTACGGCGATCAATCCCCAGAGGGATAGGCCGCGCGGGACGATGCGCGACTGGTACAGCAAGGTATAAAAAATGATCGCGCCTGGACAGAAAGCCAGCATGTGCAGTGTGCTTCCCATGAAATTCATCGATTCCAATGCAAGATTGGCCATCACCTGAAAAATGGCCGGCTGCCCGCTGCCTGCATAGCCCTGGCTGATTTGTAACAGGGAAAAGGCTGGCAACTTACTGCCTGCCAGCAACGCTGCTTCGATGAGGTACAGGCCAAAGCCGACCAGGGCCATTTCTTCGTTCTTTTTCCGCAGGATGGCGTACAGAACAGCGCCCAAAAAGACGATCCCAAAAGCCGTCAGCATGTCGACCAGGATGTTGGCCCGGAACAGCCAGGCATTTTTAGCAATTCTGGACGTGGTTTCCTCGATGTTCCCGGCTACCAGCCAGGTCTGGTTAAGGACCGATCCGCTGAAGAAAGAGGTGAGGAATTGAAGCAGGAAGGCAAGCCCAAAAATCCTAGAAGTTTTCGCAGATGGTTTCATATGAACCCCTAAATTCTTATCAATCATGTCACGAGCTCTTGATTTATTCCGCCACCGTGATGACCACTTTCCCGCGGGGATGCACATTTTCAAAATATTGAAAAGCTTCAGCCGTTTTTTCTAAGGGATAGCAGCCATCGATCACCGGGGCGAGCTTCCCGGTTATAAGCAGCTCTCTCAGGAAGGCCAGGTCGCCTTTGCTGCGCACCTGGGACACGGTATCAATCCTCTGCCTGCTTCCATTGGAAATCCGCTTTCTTAACATGGCCTGGGAAAGCTGGCGCATCGATCCCCCGGCAACAATGTAAGTGCCATCCGGTTTTAAGACGCGTAGATAATCGGATATTGGATGATAGCCGTTAACCGCCAGGATCAGGTCGTACTGCTGCCCATTGCGGCTGAAGTCTTCCCGGGTGTAATCGATGACGTGGTCGGCTCCAATGGTACGCACCATGTCCAGGTTGCGCGGGCTGCACACTGCTGTAACTTCCGCCCCGAAAATTTTGGCAATCTGTACGGCAAATGTTCCCACACCACCGGAGGCGCCATTGATTAAAACCTTTTCCCCAGGCTGAATGTTTCCTTTGTCGCGTAATCCCTGCAAGGCCGTCATCGCCGCTACAGGTACAGCCGCAGCCTGCTCGAAGGTTATGTTGGACGGTTTCAGCATGATCTCATTTTCTGCAGTGCAGGCATACTCGGCGAAGGCCTTCCCTTCGTACCGAAACAGGCATCCGAAGACTTCATCTCCAGATTTGAACTGCCTGACGTTCGCGCCGGTTTTCTCGACCCAACCGGCTACGTCTCTCCCAAGGATCCCGATTTTCGGCGTCAAGAGACCGCCGACCATGAATCGGATGAAGAACGGATAGGCGTGCATCAGACGCCAGTCCCGCGAGTTGATGGATGTCGCCCTCACCTTAATGAGAACTTCGTCATCCTTGGGGACAGGTTTTTCAATCTCTTTGAGTTGGAGCACCTCTGGCCCGCCATATTTTTCATAAACAATAGCTTTCATTGGGATTTCCTTTCATGATGAATAACCTAGGTCCATTGCCAGGCCAACCAGACCGTCAGCACATTGAGCGCGAGGCTGGCGGCGATCAAGAATTTGTCATACGCTGAAGGATAGGTCGGCAAACCGATGACGTTGAAGATAAAGAAGAAGATGGCAACGACAATGTTTGTCCACCGGTTGACGGGCGAGCTCAACAGCAGGGTCAGGACAATCATGACAATCGGGATCGCCATCAAAACGGCGATTCCCAGCCACATATTTTGTGTGATCCGAACGCCTCCGATCATCCCTGCTTTGAAATCGCCGCTGTAGATGCGCAACACGTCGCCCAGTAGGTAGGTCAGCATGACGCAAATCCATAATCCGGCAAGTTTGATCTGTATCGCTGCCATTTCGCATCTCTCCCAACTGTCTACGCCGATGCCAGGGCAAGTTTTTTCCATTTTTCGATGTTCACGCCCTTGATCAGCAGCCATAAGGGCAGTAGCACCTCACCCCAGAAGGTAAACATGGCGACGTTCATGCTAAACCCGGGGATTAGGAAAGCTGCAAAGCTGTCGACCAGGTACCCGAGGCAGCCAATGATCAACAGCGCGCCAAGAATTCTTGGGAGGAATTCCGATTTGTAAACCAGGTAGCCCATCGGGAACAGCCAGAGACCCCAAAAGACGCCGGCGATGTTGATCCCGACTTGGTGTACACCCAGCAGCATGGGAACCAGCGCCTGAACCTGGCCCGCGCTGAATCCTTGCAGCGTGCCGGTATTGTGCGCCAGAGCCAGGACGGCAAACTGGATCAGCTCGTTGAGCATGGCGATGGGGACACCGAGCAAGAGGAAAATAACCATCAATCCCGCCATGTTCCTATCCACCGGCTTCAGCAACCGGTACAAAGCCAGGACTACGAAGATGTTGATGATCTGGACGAGCATGGCGACTACAATGCTGAGCCGGAAAAGCGGCTCGGACGCCAGGATGTGGCTGGCGGTAGCGACTGCGTCGCCGGGAACTACAATCCCTGAGGAAGCGAACAGCCCAAAGAAACCGAGCGGCACCAATGTCAGGTACAGGGCGCCGGCAATTCTTGCATTTCGTTGGGGTGAGAAATTAACGTCGATAGCAGTCATTTGTTATCTCTCCAATAGATCCAATAGAAGTGAGGTTATGTTCTCTTGTATGGATGCGGCCCTTCAGTGTTATACCAGTTGCATTTGATGGTCATTGATCCACACAATTGACCGAGAGCAAAGTCATTCCCAGGTCGCGCACCTTTTTCAGTAATCCATATAATGCTGCCTGGTCGACCACCTTGCCGGTCAAGATTGTTTCACCGTTCTCTTCCAGGGTGATGGTCAGACCTTCAAACCAGCTCGACCACTGCAAACCCAGGTGACCCTTGAGTCTGATCTGGTAAACAATGGGTTGGTCTCGATCTTTTTTTAGATCAAGTTCGTTTGACATTGTCCTTTCCTGATCACGCGTTCTGTTTGCCTTGAATCGATTGCTTCGGATGTACCCAGCATACCTGCCATCTGGTGTGATCAGGGAGACACTTAAGTGTGGTTCGGGGGTGTTGTTTTAAACTTGCTGATGTGGGAGAGGGTCTTGCGAGTTGCTTACCGCCCAACGGCGCCTGAAAAGGCGTTGAGTTTACAACAAACCCAGCTCACGGGCACGCGCCACAGCTTCGGTGCGATTCTGGACCTGGAGCTTTTCAAAGATGACCCGGTTGTGACCCTTAATCGTATCCAGGGCGAGGAATAATTTTTGAGAAATCTCGCGGTTCGTGAGACCTTGCGCGATGAGTCTCAGGACATCCAGCTCGCGGTCGCTCAGTAGCCCCGTCGCTGACCGGGCCAGCGATCCGCCCGGTTCTTCGCTTTTACCCGGGCCAGTCAGGTTAACGGCTGGAGAGAGCGCCCCTTCCTTCTCAAATTCGGCCAGCAGTTTATGGACATAATTTGGCGATTTTCCCCTCGCAACGGATAAAAGGTCTGCCATCGGCTTCCCTTCGTCGAGGAAGGATCGAATGAACCCGCCCGGTTCTGCCACGGCCAATACCTCCCCAAGAACCCGGATTGCACGCTCCTTATCCCCAAGGGCATCGTACGCCATCGCCTGGAGAATCCCGATCTTGAGCTGTGCATCGACCCAGCCTTTTGCTTCATATTCCAGGCGTACTGGTTCCAGCGCTGCCAAAGCAGCCGCCGGCTTTCCCTGGGCCAGCAAGACCCGGGCGCTGCTGGCAGGTAGATTTTGTGTTTGCGCCAGCGCCGCGGCTTCAGGCAAATTTCCCTGGTGAAGCAGCAGAAGCACCTGCGCTGCAGCGACCTCTGGGATCCGGTACACGAATTTGTGCTGGCGCAATTCCTGGTCGGCCTGGGTCAGCATGGCAGCCGCGCCGGTCACGTTTCCCTTCGCAAGCATCAATTGAGCCAGGAATACTTCACAAACAATGGACCGGTCGATGATTTCTGCGAACTGCCTCGCCAGCCGGAGGCTTTCCTGCCCATGGCTTTCGGCCGCATCCAGGTCGTTCCATTCGTAAAATATGCGGGCCAGGCCCAGGTGCGCTTCACACGCGATTGGTAAAGGCTGATCGCCAAACAACTGCAGGGCATGCCG
Source organism: Anaerolineaceae bacterium (assembly GCA_035543095.1). Classification (GTDB taxonomy): domain Bacteria; phylum Chloroflexota; class Anaerolineae; order Anaerolineales; family Anaerolineaceae; genus UBA700. The sequence goes on from DATKKB010000136.1 coordinate 19,325, forward strand.
GTAGGTTTCGACCGCCTGGTGTAGTTTGTTATCGAATTCCTCCATGTTACTCAGGCCGATGGTGGCCAATTTGGCAACGAAGGTATGCCCGATCGCCTGGCTGATGGAAAGGGCTTCAGCATAAGTCCGACCGGCGGCGACCCGGTCCCCTTTGAATTGGTAGGCGACGCCGAGCACCCAGGTCGTGATGGCGCGGACCGGCAGGTTTTCGGGGCGCAAATACTCCAATGCCCGGCGCGCCTGCTCAATGGCTTCATCAACCTTGTATTGGGTGACAGCCAAAGTGGCCCGGTTGTTGGCAATGCGTCCCAACAGGTCCCGTTTTTCGGCGTCCAGCCCGGCATTTTGCAGGGCATTTTCAGCTGCCTGGAGTATCTGCTCGACGCCGGACGTCTGGCCGGCGGTTGTTAATGCCCCAGCGTACATGATCCAAAGCATGGGCTTTTGATCCATAACCGGTGTTGAAAGAGACTCCAGCCAGCGAAGGGCGGGAACCAGCCCTCCACGGAGATGCAGGGCCATCCCCTTTCCTTGAAGCAGGCGGGAGGCGCGCTCAATATCGTTGGCGGCAGCCGCATGTTGAAAAGCTTCAATCTCCAGGCCATGATCTTCGAACCACTGGCTGGCGCGTAGGTGGTATTCTGCAACGCCTTCAGGATTCTGCTGGAGCAGGCGCTGTCGCAGCAGGTCAGCAAAAAGATGGTGATAGCGATACCAACGCCGGTCGTTATCGAGCGGAATCAGGAAAAGGTTAGCATGCTCAAGGTATTCTAGCGTTGCTTGCCCCGCAGCGCCTCCAGGCGCAAAATCTGCATTCCTACGCTCAACGTCTGTTTCACAATTGCAGACCGCATCGCACAGCGGGGCGCACAGGCGGTCGAGGATCGACGTCCGTAAAAGGAATGTTTGGACACTTTCGGACTGCCGTTGCAAGACTTCCTCGACCAGGTAGTCCAACACGAAACGGTGGCTGCCGGTGAAAGACCTGATAAAGCCGGCGGCATCTTCGTGCCCTTGTATAGAGAGCGCGGCCAATTGCAGCCCGGCGATCCAACCTTCGGTGCGGCTTTCTAGATCTGCGATTATGTTGTCGGAAAGGCTCAGGCCCATCCCCTGGTTGAGAAATTCAGCTGCTTCGGAGGGAGTGAAACGCAGGTCGCCGGCGCGCAGTTCAATCAGCTGGTCCCGGACCCGGTAGCGGGGCAAGGGGAGCTGCGGGTCTTCGCGAGTAGCGATAACCAGGTGCATTTGGAGCGGCAAGTGTTCTAGCAGAAAGCCGAGAATGTGGTCGACCGGTCTTGAATCGATCAGATGGTAGTCATCCAGGATCAACACAAAATCGTGAGGTATTTCAGCGATTTCATTGACCAGGGCACCCAGGAGAGCATCGATGGATGGTGGCTGAGGCGATTGGAGCAGACCGAGGACTCCTTTGCCAACATTCGCGGCGATCATTTGCAAAGCAGCAATGAGATAGGTCAGAAAGCTAGACGGATCATTGTCACCTTCATCCAGTGAAAGCCAGGCGACAGGTCTCCCGCAGGTGGCGATCCATCCACTGAGCAATGTGGTTTTACCAAAGCCGGCAGGTGCCGAGACAAGGGTCAATTTGCGCCCAGGATGGAAACCTTCATTCAATCCCTCGATTAAGCGCGGACGGTTAACGGCCTTGGGCCTGGGCGGGGGAATATACAGCTTAGTAGCCAGGACTGGTGTAGCCATTACCTTTATTATAGTGGCAGGGGCTGGATTCGCCTGCCCTTATCTTACTTGTTCGATTAAGCCCTCCTGCCGGTTTGTTACCAAGCATCATGGTGAAGATCCCATGGGCCATCCCCGCCAGGCCGCCGATCGTTCCCTGAATGATGACGAACAGCCGCGAATAGGCTAGCTTTTTATGTGGATGCGTGTTTCTTGCCTCATAATGCTCATGCACCCTTTCCGAGTTTGAAGAGTTTCAAGGCGATCAGGAAATACCATGCCACCCGAAACGGCGCGGAAAGCACATAAGGCAATGCCAGCATGGATGGAGCAAAAGCCAGGACCGGAAAATAGCACAATATGACGCCATTGGCGAGGATCCCGGTTACCGCGGTTGCTTTGCTAAAGATGTGACTCTGGAGCATAACTAAAGACATGATCAATCCGGCCAAAGGCACCAGAAACATACAAATGTAGATCCCTGTTCCCTGGTGAAGCACGCCGGGGTTATAGACCGCCAGTAGCGCTTCCCCGGCAGACAATAAAGAAACCCGCTGCGCCTCTGTTGCCGCGGCGGTATATCGCTCGCTGAGCGCCAGCAAGGCGAAGGCCTGGTTAGAGGCGAAATAAGTGATTATCCCTGCCCATCCACCGACAGCCGCGACCAGCAATGCGCTCCGGTTGACCTTCCACAAAGCTATTGAGACCGCCAGGAAGATCAATCCCACCAGCGCATACTCGACCAGGTCGAGGGCTTCGAGCAAGGTCAGGCCGACCAGAGGCTGTTGGTGCAGAAGGGCGAACCACCCGGCCGCATCGGCTGGCAGCTTCTCAGGCACGGCTGACAACCCAAGCCCGCGCAGCAGCAGCAGCTCTGCCCCCAGGTTCCGGCGGAAAACGAAAGTAGCCAGCAGAGCCGCAATTCCGCCCAGATTGAATAGGAACTTCCAATCCCTCGTCTTATCCTGGTCCATACGATCTATCGTTATCCTGAACCCTTTCTTGCTGCATATGCAGGGCGGTTCTTCTTTCGCCAATTGAGATAAATGGCAGTCCCGATGCCAAGCATGACAAACTCCAATACACCGCTAAAAATAAGGCCAGGGCCGCTGCCCCACAGGCCAAGACCCACTTTAGGTGATCCATCGAAGAAGAACGGTAGATCGGGCAGGTGGACAATCAGGTCGAGCAGCCAATGGCTGAAGATCACCAGACCGACCACGCTTGCAGTGCGACGGTCTCGCAGTACAAGCCAGGTCAGCAGGGCGGCCAACCCCGACCAGACCAGGGACATGAACAGTCCATGTTACCAGGGAATGTTAGCTGGGGTGATAAATCTGACTCCAAAGTGCTGGTGGCAGGTTTTTCGAGGCCGATAGCGAGAAAGAGGAAACTGAGCAAGTCCAGCATTTCGCAAGCCACCAAATAAACCCACAAGGGCGCTTTCGGGACAACTGGCTTTGCAGCCATTGCAATTGCGATATGCCCGGGTCCCATGGAACCTCCTCTCTCAATCTATAGCGGTTGATCTGACCCAACCGCTGCGGATGAAATCGCGCCCCATCAGGATGAACCAGACCGTGCCAAATAATGTGCCGATCAATGAAGCATACGCGCCAAGTGTGGGAATACAGAAAAGGAATCCAGGAATGGCGATGACCAGCCCGGTGTAGGCGGTGGTCCATTTATTGAAGTACCAGCTGTCCTGCCAGCGACCGGTTCCGCCCAGCCGGCGGGCGAGGCCGTGGGCAATGACAGCCAGCAGGGCAATCGAGGCGAACCCGACCGAGATGGTGCTAAACGTCTGGTACAGGTACCAACGCTGGGGTTGGATGGGCAGCAGCGCCCCCTGGGGAAGATTGCCTCGCCAATAAAGCAGCAGCGAGGTGAGACTGTAAAGGAACGAGAATCCTACCGTGTACAACAACCCCAGTCCGACGGCATCTTTCTCCCCTAGAATGCTGAGCGCAGTGGCCCATGGTTGTCTGATCGTCCTGGCAAAATATTGAAACCAATTTTTCATGATGATTTTCGTTTTATAGCCGGTCGCCGGACGAGAAGGCCGGTCAAGAAGGTGGAGGAAAAGATTAAGGCGAAGGGGATCCAGGTGCCGATCAGGCTCGTGAACATATCCAGGCTCTTGTTGATCAAAAGCGCTACCAGGAAGAGGTCCATAAACACCACAAAAGAGATAAATATGGCTGCTGTTTGTAACGGTGTGGTGTAATGGAAATTGCGAAAATAAAACCACGACAGGACCGCAAAGTAGATCGGAGCGGCGATGGCATGGATGATCAGGATGGTGTTCATCGTTGTGACTGCCATGCCAATGACCATCGTCAGGTCGCACAATGCCCAACCGGCGAATGCAAAGCCAAGAAGGACGGCGATTTTACGAATATTCATAACTCACCCCTCGTTTCAAGGATGAACGGGTTATTTCTGTTCCGGAAAGTTACATGCTATTCTTATATACGTTCCTCATACGCGAAGGTTTCGCAGCGAGCGACCGGGTTACTGGTCAATTTTCATGCTGTGAATATTAGCAGGCCCTGTTGACCACCTGTTGAAGCGGGAGGATTATATGGTAGGACGAAAAACAAAAGCAGAGCTATTTTCTACACGTGTCATTGTAAGGGGTTTATCTCTGCAAGACTATTTTCCAATCCATATGAACCCTAACGTTCAGGGGGGAATTGAGTGTGACCGATCCATCGATGAACTTTGGCGGCATACACCCGGTATTCTTCACCGAATTTGGCGGCCAGATACCGTTCCTCAGGTTTGATCAATACAAAGTGACATGCAATGATGCTCGGTAGCAGAAAGATCAGCACCCAAAGCAGGTCGAATAGTAGGGCAACGCCGGCCAGGAAGCAAACTGCGCCCAGGTAAATAGGATTCCTTGTTAGGGAGAACACACCCGATGTAACAATCCTGGTCGTCGGGCGAGCTGGATCTGTAGGTTGGCTGTAATATCTTAACTCTCGACGAGCAAGAACAATGAATACAATACCGGCGAGAATAAAGAAAAATCCCACAATATAAATTCCCGGTACCAGGAATGTATCGGGGAGGGAGAGGGGTATGGCCAGATGTAAAACAACAGCCGCAAGAAAAGGAAGTCCGAAAACGACTTCAGAAATTTGCCACCAACTCTTATGTGCAAAATCCGGCGAAATATGGGTAGCCATCCATCACATGTCTCAGGTTCGTGTCACAATCGCTTCAAAGCAGTTATGCTCAACCATTATTTTCTAATTGTATTCGTAACACCTAATGGGCTTTATGACTGGTATTATATGACAGATAATCCTTTTCAAGTAACTTGTCTGGCCAAATTTACGCTGAATGACGCCAGTAGTCAAATAATCAGAATTGGTATCAGATAATCTATAAAGCCTTTCAGGACTCTATCATTTGGGGCTCACCAGGGGATTATAAGCCTGCTTGAGTACATACTCGAAGTATCTCCGTCAGACCAGTTAAGCTTTTCCCAAATAATTTTCCGTGCCAATAAGAACCTCGATTTTGTAGATAATTGATAGCTGCAATCATTACCAAATATGTATAGTGAGTCTTAGAATAGATGTATCCAGTTATTAAAATCGCGACGAGGAATTGATGTGAAAACAGACACACTCGCAATCCTCTGCAATCCGACAGACCACAGTGCGCTTGAGATCAAAACCGAGGCTGACGCACAGGGCCATATCCGGGAATTCCTGGCCGATCCTAAAACAGGACAGCGCTTCCCAATTCGAGACGGCATTCCGATTTTCATCCCCAGTGAGAGCGTAACTGGATCCAACCGCAGATATCAGGCCATGTACGATCGCTTCGCGCCATTTTACGATTTCTCCACGTGGGCGTATTCACTCTGGAAAGGAATGAGTGTCAGGTCCCGCCTGGGCGAATACCTCAATGAACTTGAGGTTGAAGCAGATCGTCGAGTCCTGGAAGTCTCCGTGGGGACTGGGCGCAACCTGCAATTTCTCCCGCCTGCTGCGCATTACTTTGGGCTGGATATCTCCATGGGGATGTTGAAACAATGCCAGCGCAATACCGCAAGATGGAGGCTCGACGTTGAGCTGTTCATGGGAACCGCGGAACAGCTTCCGTTCAGGGATGAGGTGTTCGACGTCGTATTTCACTTTGGGGGCATTAATTTTTTCAATGACAAAGCGGCTGCCATTCGCGAAATGATCCGTGTGGCCAAACCCGGGACGAAATTTGTAATTGGGGATGAGAATGAAGCATTGGCGAAGAAGTATGAGAATCTCCCTGTAACAGGCCAGTTTTATGGTAATCGTCAAAACGCAATTTCTGCGCCTGTGGAGCTGCTCCCGCCCGAGATGCAAGAAGTGCGGGTCAAGAATATTTCCGGAGGCGATCTGTACTGCCTGACTTTTAGAAAGCCGTAATTCGGCTTCCTCATGGGGATAACAGCAGGGCTGCATTGAAGCGCAGGTCAGCCCATCCCGGCCAACCGCCCACCATGGCCCGGGCCGTGTATCCACCCAAAGAATGTTCGGCAATACCAAGATGATCTATATTAATGAGCTTTTCCAGTTGAGGATCGGTTAAGAATCCATTCAATACCTCATCGATGTCATTCTTGCGGTCCACATAGCTGGTATCCATCCGGGTTTTAGGATCCATAATGGTCGGTTCAGTGTCTCTGGCGAAAGACTGGGGCACTTCATCCACATGGCAAAAAAGTGCATCCTGGTGGTCAGGCGTGACGACCATATAGCCGCTGCGGGCCAGGATTTCTGTGAAGAAAATGGATTGGGTGGCGCATCATCAAGTCGAAACGGAAACAGCTCCGCGCCTTATTTTTTTCCGCGCAGGATCGCCAGAGTTCCCACCATGAAGGGAAGCTTAACCCATGCCGGGATAAAGGGCTCATCACAGGTGCGAATCAGCTCCACCTCGCGCACGCCCCACCCGCGGATAGCCCCGACCAATTCTTCCGGCGCGCCGTAGACGGAGCGCAGTAGAAACAGATCTTGCAGCACAAATGTTCCGCCCGGCTTCAACACGCGCAGCGCCTCTTGAATGCATTTGCGCTTGTCGGGCTCATCGGCCACTTCATGAAACGTCAGGTTGCTGACCACAAGGTCAAACCTGCCGTTATCGAAGGGCAGAGCCGAAGCGCTGCCATGTTTGAAAGAAACCCGGCCGGCAACGCCTGCGCGCCGAGCATTCTCCTCACAGATTTGCATCGAGTAATCCCAGTTTTTCCCCCAATAATCCAGGCCGACGACCTCTGCACCGGGAAAGCCATGGGCGATCTTTATGGCCAGCGGGCCATTGCCACAGCCAATATCTAAAACCCTGCTCCTGCCCGGCCAATCAATATGGCTGACCACCAAATCTTGAACGCGGTCCTGTACCTTGCCGCCCCGGGTAGAAAATAGATACCGTGAGATTCCAAAGTAGGCCGCGATGGCCAGAAACAAAACCGACGGGATCAAGAAAGCCCAATGCAGGCCGACTAGCGCCAGGCAAGCTATTCCCAGCACGGCAGGTACAATAATCATCTTGACTGGTACCCAATTGCCATACTCCGGTTGTTCCAGGTGTTGTGCGATCATTATCTACCTTCTTTTACACATGCGGTTGAATATCAAACAAGTATACACTTTTAGCCAGCGGTTCCAAGATCACAAAGCTGTTGTTTTCCGCAACATCGAACAAGCGCCCGGGCAGCATCCATTCCGCCTAATCGATCAAAACCTTATGGGCTTTGCCCTGGTTCTGATCATCGTGTTCTGTGGAACGACTGGCCCGGCGCCGAGGTGTATCGTGGATATTGCGGATTTATGTATACGAGAAGCGAGCAGCGTGGCAAGTTCTCGCTTTGCAATTTCGGCCTCTGAAGATTTGAAAGTAAATTTGAGAAATCGGGTGCATTCTTTGATCGGATAGGTTTCAATACCTCCGAGCGTAGGCAAGATATTCTCCCACGCAGGTTGGATGAACTGCGAAGATAATATCTCCAGGAAGTTCGTATAATTAATCGTGGGGCGGGTTCACAAAGCCAAGGGATGGGTACTATGAGACAAGTCATTGAATTTCTTATCAGGATTGCCCTTTTGGTGTTCATATGGTTTATCTGGTGGTTAGCAGCAGAGGCAGATTTTTCAAATGTCCTCAATCTGTCCATCATTATAGGAGGAGTATTGTTGACGTTCCCTCTGGTATGGCTTGGGAGGAAGATACTCAACCGACACCAAACAATAAACCGAGCGGCGTGGATAACGACATTTGTTCATTTCACTTTGGGTTTTACGTTTGGAGTTCCAATCATTCGAGCCGTAACCACTTATAAATTTTGGTCTGGTTGGGTACTCCCAATACCATCTGAAATCGGCCTGGCGCTGGTCATTATTACTGGGGCAGTTCTTTTACTGACAGTGGTAAACCTTGCCTTGAAAGGATTCGGCGCGCCTTTCTTCATTGCGCTCAGTCGGAAATTGGCTGCAGATTGGATGTATGCCTGGACGCGTAATCCTATGGTGCTTGCAGGTCTGGCTTTTCTTCTGGCATTGGGAATCTGGTTTCAGTCAGCGTTGTTCGTGGTCTGGGTGCTCATCCTGTTCGCACCAGCATTGCTTTTCTTTGTGAAAGTGTACGAAGAACGGGAGTTGGCGATTCGATTTGGAGCGTCGTACTTGGAATACAAATCCAGAACGCCGATGTTATTTCCAAGAAGACCAAAAGGTTGAAACCAGTAAGGAAGTTGAGGAATGCCTCAGATTTATACGCTTCCATTGGCTGATCCGCAAGCCACAATCGAGACTGTCGGCGGCAAGGGAGCCTCCCTTGCTCGGCTTGCAGCGTCAGGTTTACCTGTACCAGATGGTTTTCACATCACCACGGCAGCCTATCGCCAGTTTGTGGCGGGCCATGGGCTGCAATGGCTGATTCTGGCGGCTGTCTCTATGGCTACGCCGGATCAGCCTGAGACACTCGAAGAGGCATGCAGGCGGATAGGAGCGCTTTTTGCCGAGAGATTAATGCCAGAGGATATTGCCGAGGCGATCCGCCGGGCATATGCTGGACTCGGAAACGATCCAGCCGCGGCTGTACGTTCCTCTGCTACCGCAGAAGACCTGCCGGAGGCTTCATTCGCCGGCCAGCAAGAAACTTATCTCAATATTCACGGCGAGGAAGCGGTGCTGGAAGCGGTCAAGAGATGCTGGGCTTCACTCTGGACAGCGCGAGCCATCGATTATCGCCTCCGCCATGGCATTGCTCACCAGGATGTGAGCCTGGCGGTGGTGGTGCAAAAGCTGGTCGATGCTGAGGCCGCAGGAGTGATGTTCACGGCCAATCCGGTCAGTGGCGAGCGTGACGAGATCGTCATCAACGCGGCCTGGGGACTTGGCGAGGCAGTGGTCGGAGGGCAGGTTACACCCGATACTATCCTGGTAGAAAAGATAAGCAGGAAGGTTATCGAACAACACATCCATCGAAAGGATGTGATGACCGTACGGATCGCTGGTGGGACACGTGACGCCCCGGTGCCCTCGAGCAGGCGAGACCGGGCGGCGCTCAGCCAGGCACAGGCTTCTAAACTGGCTCGCCTGGGTCTCCGGATCGAGGATCTCTGCGGACAACCTATGGATATTGAATGGGCTCTCGACCGTGGACATTTCTTCATCCTGCAGGCTCGCCCGATCACCACCCTCCCTGGCCACAATTCGGCAATCGGGGAGCGGAACGACAGCCTGACTGGCGATTACCTCTGGACGACCGCCAACTACGGAGAGGCCGTGCCCGACGTGATGACGCCCTGCACCTGGTCGCTCGTCCAGAACCTCCTGGATGATGCAGACCCGTCCGCTGGCCCGATCCGCCAGTATGGCAACATCGGCGGGCGGCTGTATGCGAACCTGAGTGCTCCTGCTTCACTGGCGGCGACCTTCGGACTCGGTCCGAAGCGTTTTGCCAGCCTGATTGAGGATGGGTTCGGCCGCCTTCCAGAAGGCGTGGAGATACCCACTTTTCGCCTGTCCCGGTTGCGATTGCTGCGTGAGGCGGTTCCGCTTCTTACAGGCAGGCTGTTTCGGATGCGGGGCAATCTTCGGCGGTTGTCGGCCTTCCTCAGGTCAGCGCCGGAGCGCTGCGAGGCGTTCCGCGAAAAGATACAGGCCGCCTCCAGCCCGCAAAAGTTGGTCCAGCTATGGGACGGCGAGATCGCTCCTTTTATGCATGAGGCCTTCCACATGCTGGAGGCCGCGGCCAACCAGGGCGGTGCCGCTATCCTCTTTACCCGCCGGAATTTGCAAAAGCTGGTAGGCGAGGCGGATGCCGACACGCTCCTCACCGGGCCGTCCGGTGAATGGGGGCATCTGGCCAGCCTGGGGCCACTGATCGGCCTGGCGCGGCTGGCCAGAGGTGAGACCAGCCGGGAGGCCTATGCCAGGCAATACGGCCACCGCGGCCCGCATGAGGTAGAAGTGTCCACACCTCGCCCGGTCGAGGATCCGGACTGGATTGACAAACAGCTTGCCGGTATGCGCGAGGCGAACGAAGACGCCAGCGCGCTTCTCGCGCGTCGGGAAGATGCCCGCCAGGCCGCATGGCAGCGCTTGCGCGAGCGTTTCCCACGGAAAGAAGCGGCCATTCGGCGGCAAATCGGCCGCTGGTCGGCTGTAGCCCACGAGCGTGAAGCGGCTCGTTCGGAGGCGATTCGAGCCTTTTGGGTACTGCGTTCCTTTGTTCAGCGCGCCGGCGCGCTTACTGGCCGGGGCGAGAGCGTCTTTTTCCTTTCGATTGATGAGATCCTTTTGCTGTTAAGAGGGGACCAAACTTCAATTTCCAGCATCCCGGCCCGGCGCGCTGCCTACGAGCGATACTGCGCCCTGCCACCTTACCCGGCTCTGATCCGCGGGCGCTTTGACCCGTTCCAATGGGCCACGGACCCGCAGCGGCGCAGCGATCTATTCGATGCGCGGGGTGGCAATCGCCTACCCGCCGGCGATGCAATCACCGGTTTCCCAGGCGCACCTGGCATTGTGGAGGGCTGCGTGCGGGTGATCCCTACGGCCGAAGATGGCAGCCAACTGCAGGCCGGCGAAGTCCTGGTGACGACCGTGACCAACGTTGGCTGGACACCGCTTTTCCCCCGTGCGGCCGCCGTGGTGACCGATGTCGGTGCGCCGCTCTCACATGCCGCTATCGTGGCGCGTGAACTGGGTATCCCCGCGGTGGTGGGCTGCGGGGATGCAACCATGCGCCTGCACACCGGCGACCAGGTGCGGGTGGACGGCGGGCAGGGTACGGTGGAGATCCTGCAGGCCGGTAGATAACTTGCACTCAGCGCGCTGCCAAAGGAGCCATATATGCGCCCTAATCAATCCAGCCTGACCGCCATGGGCACTGCAGCAGAACGAGCTCTTGAGATGGAAAGGCCTGCTGAAGAGCGGATTTGCTGCGACCCTATCGCCCGGCAATTCCTCCCCGCCTGGTTTTATGCATTGATGAAGCGCCTGACCGCCACTGGTTACGCTCAAAGTCGCGCCGCGGGAGACCTTGGCTTTATCGTGGCCCGCTGCCGGTTCATGGATGACTTGCTATCTGAGGCGCTGGACCAGGGAATTCAACAATTGGTTATTCTGGGAGCCGGCTTCGATTCGCGCCCCTACCGCTTCGACCGGCTAAAAAAAGGGGTAAAGGTCTTCGAAGTGGACCACCCTGCGACTCAGAAGAACAAGAGAAAACAACTGGAACGCATCCTGGGGCCGGACGGGCTGCCAGGCTACGTCACACTTGTCCCGGTCGATTTCACCCGCGATGCCTTAGCTGACCGCCTATCAGAATGTGGTTACTCCGAACGGTTGAAAACCCTCTTCATCTGGGAAGGAGTGACGATGTATCTGGACGCCCCGGCGGTGGATAGCACCCTGGCTTTCGTTGCCGGTCATTCGGCCTCAGGTAGCTCCATCGTGTTCGATTTCCTGTGTCAACAGCCCGAGCCATTGAAACAAGACATCGGAATCCTCATCGTTTCTTTCCTCAGAAGATTTTTTAAAGAAGTGCGCAGCTTCGAGTTAGAGTTGGATCAAATTGAGGCCTACCTGACCACGCGCGGCTTCAGCCAGGTTCGTAATATCACCGCTGCGGAGCTGCAGGGGCGTTATTTCACCGGTAGGAACGCCGGGCGGAAGGTTACGCCGGATTATGCCATAGCGGTGGGAACGGTATAATTTTTATGGTATGGCGCGCCTGGTTCCACCATCCATTGAATCTTTAGGAGGAAACCCATGCCTCAGCTGACACGAAAACAGGTTGACCCTCCCTCTGGAAAATTCTCAATGCGATCGCTGTTGCCTAATCTTCTGGCGGTCCTTTTAGGGCTGGGAGTTCTCCTCTTCTTCCCAGCCGGACGGCTGGATTGGATCCAGGCCTGGGCCTTCATCCTGGCTTTCGGCGGTTTTTTGACTTTCTATGGCCTATGGGTTGTGCGTAATGATCCAGGGCAGATAACGGAGCGCAGCCACACCGGGCAGAACACCAAGACCTGGGATAAAGCGATCCTCGCCGTATATACCCTCCTGCTGCTCGCCATGCTGATCCTGGCCGGCCTGGATGCCAGCCGTTTCCGTTGGGCGGTAGCGCCGCTGGCGCTGCAGATTCTGGGCTGGCTGGGCGCGGCGTTCGCAGGATTCGTCATCTTCCGAACCGCGGGAGTGAACACGTATCTCTCGCGGACTGTGCGCATCCAGGACGACCGCGGACAGAAGGTAATCGATACCGGTCCATATGCCCGGGTACGCCATCCGATGTACCTGGGAGTGATCATACTGATGGTTTCGATCCCCTTGCTGCTTGGTTCGCTCTGGGCGCTGATACCCGGAGGGCTGATCGGCATCCTGTTCATTTTCCGAACTGCACTGGAGGATCGAACATTGTTCAAGGAACTGAGCGGTTATTCCGATTATGCCAGCCGTGTGCGGTACCGGCTCATTCCTGGAATCTGGTGACTTTGAACGGTAAAATGGAGAAAACGATTTGGAGCCGAAGATGCCCGCTTTTCGCGATGCAGAGGATGTTCAAGCCTTCGAACGCCGTTCTGATCGCTACGAGAATTCCCTCTCGCAGCGCCTTTTCTTCGGCCACATCCACCGCCTTGCCTTGGATGCTGTTCCAACCGGGTTTTCACCAGGCGCTATCCTGGATATTGGCTGCGGCACCGGTCGGTTGCTGCGGGCTGCAGCCCGGCGCTGGCCGCAGGCCCACCTGCTCGGTGTTGACCCGGCGGAAGGAATGGTGGCCCAGGCCCGCCATTTGACGCCTGGGGCAGATTTCCAGGTCAGCCTGGCTGAGACGCTCTCCCTCCCGGGTGGCTCGATAGACCTGGC
>DATKKB010000137.1:0-14902 GCA_035543095.1 Anaerolineaceae bacterium
CCATACAACGGATTATAACAGGATTAATAAAATCGTTGTGCGAGTTTGTGCGCATGTCAAGAGGATTATTACATTTTTGTAAAGGACCTAATGGATATGATTTTAGGGGACGTTTTCGCAGGAGCAAGGCTCGTGCGAAAACGCCCCTCTCAAAACCTAATATGTTGAAAAGTGGGGAATTTTGTCCGCTCATGCAGCCAAAATTCCCCACTATTTTGTTTCACCCCCTCTCCAAACAGGCGTGGAGAGGGGGTAAGATCGAAACTGTTGACTTAAAATTTGAAATCTTATTTGTAAACGGCGGGTACGAACGTCTTCTTTACTGTAAGGTTCGTTTTGGCGTCAGCGAGAACCTTGTCTACGTTCAGGTTATTCTGAAGATCTGCCACGTTGTATAAGAAAGGTTTGGAAAAATCGGTTATCATGCCGGTCGCCTGGAATGTATAGACCTGAGTTGCGAAGTTGTTATTGACTGCCAGGTCTGTGCCTACCACAGGAGCCGTGCCCTGGGGCGGGCCATTCTTGACGTAGTAATAAGTGGAGCCAGCCGTGCCGGTTGAGTTTTCCATGCCGACGGTGAAATTATGGGTGGTCAGGCTTCCCGCCAGGTTGCCATATGCGATTGTGATATGATTTGTGCCATCCTCAAACCACACCTGGAAAGTGTAGTGGTCTGCAGGGTTATCGAAGTGCTGGGCATTCTGCCATTCATATACGGTGTGAGTCGCATCGCCCCAGATGATCCAGATACCTGTAGCCGTGTCGCCAGGATTGCTGCCCTTCATAACCAGGTCACCCCAAAGAGGCGCTATCACATTGTTCGGAGGCGCTGGATTGGGCAATAACTGGTTGGAACTTGTAGCATCTGCTGCGACTCCCCCGCCTACAATCAGGCCCCCGTTGCTAGTAACGCCGATTCTGGTGTAGTGGACTCCCAAATAGTAATAATTTACTCCAGTGATGTTAATTAAAGTATCGTCGCATGGGCTTGGGCAGAGGTCGCTCAAGATGAGGTCGTTGACCGGGTCAGGTGTATGCGGTGTATATATGGTCGCATTCCCGGTGGGTGCGACGTTGGCCTGCACGCCCGCCAGTGATTTGGTGGCCTTGAGCGAACGAGTGGCTGGATCGTAGGTCAGCCCGCCGGACGCTGAAGAATCTACATAGGTAAGATTAGCCGGCAACGGGTCATTCAGGAAGAATGTGCCTTGCTGAACGTAGCTGTTGCCGATAGTGAGGGTATAGGTCAATGGTTCGCCGGCATTCGCTGAGGTTTTACTCACTGTCTTGGTCAGGGCAGCGGAGTTGCTGGATGTGCCTGCTCTGACTGCGACCGGCATATAAGCATCTGTATACGTAGCGCTGCCGTTCTTCCATGTGATCGAACCAAAGGCCCAATTGCCGGGAGTCACCGTAGTTGGATCAGCGGTTACGGTGAAATCGCCCGAAAGGCCAGGAGCCAGGGTAAAGGAAGTCGGGCTAACCGTTAGCCCTAGCCCTGAAGCAGCCAGGACGTTTGCGGTCCAGGTCTCAGTCGTGGTGGATGCGTTTTTAATCGTGCGTGTCCAACTGCAGCTCACGATGCAATTGCCGTTGGCAAACGAAGGTTTGTCGAAGGTCACGCCGGCGTTGCTGGCGCGGGCCAGATCAACCCGCCCTGCGCCCATGTCGAATGGATTTGCCTGGGTGACGCCATCCGGCTTCTTTAGCGCCTGGATACTTGTCGAAGTCAGGGCAGTTTTAACTTGGGCAGGGGTCCAGGTTGGGTGTTGCTCCATAACCAGGGCGGCTGAACCGGTGATATGTGGGGCAGCCATGCTGGTACCTTGTAAGAAAGTGTAGGTAGGATCTTCACCGCCGGTTAGGGCGCCTGAAAAGGCGGATAATATGTTAACGCCTGGAGCAGTAATATCAGGTTTTAAGACGTTAGCATTACCGTTCGGACCAGTAGAGCTAAAACTCGCGACGACGTCTGCCTGGTCCCCTGTTGGATCTAGCAGTGCCGGGCCATTAATCTTATAGGTTACAGTCGCATTGGCTGCCTTGACGGTCGTCAAGAATGCTGCCAGTACATCGCCATCCGTTTGGGTAATGTGGACCGTTGGAATCACAGCATTGATCAACGGCAAAGTGCTGGCGCCCCCGGCTACGTTGCGAATGACTGCGCCAACAGCGCCACCCGCTTGCGCATTAATTACTTTATCGACCAATGCACATATGCCACGCTTGATGACGACGATTTTTCCAGAAGCAATCCCTGAAGGCACAGGGCCGGTACAGGCAATTGCATCCGCATAGCCTTCCACACTCAGATCGACCATTTGAGCTGTGGCCGAATTGAATGTTAGTGAACGGCCGGTAATACTTTGGACCGCAGGCGGAACGACGATATTGGAATCTGAAATTGCGGTTTCTACCAGGGTTGTCTTATAAGTTCGACTTGTCGTACTGGCTGCAACTGTCAGGGCATCTTCCACACAACCCGGGCAGCCAATAGTTCCGTTGGCAGGTCCATCATTACCCGCCGAGAAAACCACGAGCGTGCCAGCGGCCGTTATGGCTTCAATGACTGGTCGTTCGACACTCGATCCTGGGTCGGCACCTGCACCTCCGCCCCACGAATTGTTGATTACGTCCGCACCATCGGATAGAGCTGCATTCAAAGCTGCAATCAATGAAGAGTCTGTACCAAAGGCAGATGAATGATCGGGCGCTTCAAAAAGGGCTTTATAAACCATTAAGTAAGCGCCCGGAGCAACGCCAGAAATTACAGTTTCAACTGGAATACCTGGTCCAGCATCGACTGTTACCTTGTTCCCAGACGCAGTGCCAGCGGTGTGTGAGCCGTGCCCATCAATATCCAATGGTTTAGCGACTTCCTCAGCTGCCACGGGCAGGGTCGGGTCGACGAACACCCGCGCAGCAATCACCTTGTTATTGCATTGGAAATCGGTATCGCTTGGGTGATCCGCGCAATAGCCCTTGGGGTAGCCAACAGGCATTGTAAATCCTGTGCCCGCAAACATAGGGTTAGCCACACGCAAGCCAGTGTCAACGTCTGCGATCTTAATTCCCGCTCCAGCAACATTCCGTCCGCCCAATTTTGCCCACATGGCAGGAGCATTGATCAGGGGAAGGCTGGCATCCATGGTAACTGTGCGAACAATGTCGGGATAGACACGGGTGACCCCTGTCATTGTGGCGAGGGCGCTTACTTTCGTCGGATCAATTGTCAATGAAAGTCCGTTGAAGGCCGCCTGGTATGTGAAATTGACGGCCGCTCCTGGGGCAACGCTGTTCAGGCGGTTAACGAAATCAGCCTGGGCAGCATTCAGGTGATTAATATAGGCTACACTGGCGGCGCTTTCCACGTCCAGTTTCCGCCTGCCAGTTGCAGATGGGGTCGTCGCAGCAAGGCCGGCAATCCCACCCGAATAGGTTGCCAGAGGAGCATCACTCAATTGGACGATTACGCGTACTTTGCCATCAGATGTTTTGAGGGCGTTTTTTAAATTGGCATCGACCAATACCTGGTCGATGTGAAGCCTATCCTTTACAGACACAGATTCCGGCTTCTGCGCCGCGACTGCGGTAGAAAGGGCCAGTGTTAAAATTACTACAAAAGTTAGCAGGTTTGGAATTTTTGCCTTCATTTTGTTTGTTTTCCTCTTGATGTGAAGTTATGAATAGGATGAACGAGCGGTGCTGGTACCCGCTTTCTACGTGCTGGAAGAAGTTATATTCATATCTGTTTCACCTCCTGTTTTTTCTTGATAAGGGTTTTGGTCTGTAAAATATGGATTAAGGATAAATGTACTTTAGATTTCCTATTCTTTAAGTTCAAATCCCCATCCTTTTTTAATACGAGGGGGTGGAATATTTTGAAAGTGCGAAGCACTTTAAAAATACTCCGCTCGTTCGTTTTGCGTGGCCGCCGAAGGCCGGCCAGCTTATTAAACAAATAGGATTTTCGAGCTAAGTAAACCAGGGATTCAGTTTTGCTGTTTTATTGATCTCCCCTGGACAAATTCAGTATAAAAGACTTGGGAATGAATGTCAAGAAAATAATGAAAAATGGTTACAATCACCGTATTTGTAAACAAGCTTTAAAATAGATATTTTGATTATTCATTGGCTACTCCCTATGAATATAGATCATTAATCTTAAGTCCTGAAACCATGAAAATGAAAATAATAATCCTGTTCTTGGGTCTACTGACTGGATGTGCTGCTATATCTTCCAGGGAGACACCTCGAGCTTTAACTCAGGGCGTTTATCCAAGTATTGGAATAACACCTCCCAACACTCAGACAGTAAAGATTCCGACCCAATCTGCCTCACTTGTTCCAAATCGTTCAACAATGGTTGCTGGCGAGACTGTTTCCCCGGCCCTTTTACCTCCTCCTGACGCCTGGCCGAATAATCTTACTGCTAAAATTGAATGGAAGGGCCAGCCCTTGCAGCCCTACCTGCTGCTGCAAGGCACATTGGCGAATTCCTGCCAGGATTGGGCGGTCTACGCCAATCCGCCAGATGATCATTCTAATGTCGTGGTGTCGGTTGCCGTAAATATTGGGATTACGACTGGGACCTGCTCTGAGAATGAAGTTCCTATCCAGCGAGAAGTTCTTCTAGGTCCCTTTGACCCTGGCACTTACACGGTTTATGTAAACACAACCGTCGCCGGCAAGGTAACAATTAAACAAAATAAATAGCTTTTTACAGTCTCTCAAACATTTGCTTGTATTTCAAATAACGCTTAAGATTGAAACAGTCAGAACGCAATGGCGCCAACGGATTTCCTGTACCTGCTGTTCTTAACGCTGCACAACCTGGTACGCTGGGTGGTGATTGCGGGGGCAGTATACGCCCTGGGCCGGGCATTCAGCGGTTGGCTGGGAAAAAAAGATTGGACCCAGGCGGATGAGCGGGCCGGGCGGTGGTATATCACTGCCTTTGACGTGCAGATCCTGCTTGGCCTTATCCTGTATTTTTTCTTCAGCCAGGCAGGCGCGATTACCCTTCAAAATCTGGGGGCAGCCATGGCCGACCCGAACAACCTGTTCTTCGGGGTAATTCATTGGCTGGTGATCGCCCTCGCGGCGGGATTCGCCCACGTTGGCCGGGCGCTGGCGCGCCGCCAGGCTGATGCTGCTGCCAGGCATATGCGCCTGGCCCTGTTTTTTTCGGCATCGATCGTCCTGACCTTGCTGGCGATCCCCTGGGAAGGTCTTCCCTACGGCCGCCCGCTTATCCGCCTTTTTGGAATTCACTTCTAGTGAATGGATAATTTCGGAGGCGCAGCTTCCGAAATCACCCATTCATAGAACGGTTATGGCCGCACAAAGAGAATAGCCCCAGCAATCGTTACCAGGCTCAACAACAAGCAGCCGCTTACGAACAGGGTCAACAGGGAAAGAACGATTCGTCTGGACATGGCCGGATTCTCTCTATTTTTAATTGCTTGCTTTCGGGGCATCGCCCCAAAAGCAAGCAATTACAGAACTATTTATTTTGTGCAAATGAAAGGGCATACAGGGCATCCTGGTAGCCCGGGTGAGCTTTTAGAGCCGCGTTGAAGCTGTCGATAGCATCCTGCTTTTTACCCTGGCGCAACAATCCCCAGCCCCGCCAGAGCAGGGCTTCTTCTGAATTGGACGTGATCTGGAGGGAGTATTTGGTCAGGGCCATCAGGTCATCGGTCCGTTGGGAGTGGAAATACGCCAGGAACGGGCCAAACTGGTAGCGCAGCATGCGCTGGGGCAGGCCGAGCTGGCGGGCCGTGTCGTAGGACCTGGCGGCAGAGGTGTAATCCTCAAAATAAACCTGGTTGCTCCCCAGGTTGAACCAGGCGAACGCGTTTTTGGGGTCCTTTTCGGTCTCGGCCTTGGCCTGGGCCAGGGCGTTCTTGCGATTGGTGTCCACATCCCAGTTATTCCCCAGCAGCGCTTTGACGATATCTTCTTTGTCGGGGGGATAAATCATAATGTAAACCCGGTTGAAGGCCTGCCAGTTCCTATCCAGCGTTTCGTAGGGCACCTGCCGGTTCGGTCCGAGCCACGTATCTTCGGCAG
This sequence comes from Anaerolineaceae bacterium, assembly GCA_035543095.1. Taxonomy (GTDB): domain Bacteria; phylum Chloroflexota; class Anaerolineae; order Anaerolineales; family Anaerolineaceae; genus UBA700. Next base: position 6,076 of record DATKKB010000137.1, read on the forward strand.
TGAAGACCCTGAGGGTGTCGTCGTAGCCGTGGATGAAGAGGTAGTGGCCTGCCCACAGGTCATCGCCTGGCCAGTACGATATGGTGTTCGGGGCGCCCTCTTCAATCATAAAGGGGATGCCCGCCGCGATGAATTTGCGGATCAGGTCGATATTTCCTCCTACCCGGTATTCGGTATTGAGCCAGCCGGCGTAATTGCGGGCGTAGTAAACCAGCTCTTCCACGTTGACGTTCTTGTCGTCGACGTTGGGCTTGATTACAGCCGTGATCGTGTATTGGTCGCCTTTCCAGCCGTAATACCGCAGGTAATGGGTCAGAGTAGCCGGTCCGCAGTTATTGATGCCTTGTTTTTCATAGGCCGGCTGCGGCAGCAGGACCTTGCCGGGGATAGGGGTTGGGACCAGGGTTGGCGTCGGAGAAAGAACCAGGGTGGGGGTGGGCGGCGCCTGGGTGGCAGCCAAAGCAGGGGTCGCGGTCGGTTTGAGCGCCGCAGCGAGGGCCGGATCGGCGAACGAAGTGGATTCCAGGGCGGCGACCGTCGGCATCGGCTCAATGGGCTGAACGATCCCCCTCACGTAAGTGTATGCGATTTCCAACTTCCAGTTTACCCGTTCCTGGATGGAAGGGATCTGGTAAATAAGCAAACCGACCAGGCCTAATCCGGCAATCACCGCTAAGACAGGCCAGTGCCAGGATCTTCTTTGTCGGAGTACAGATAAGTCGCGCATGTTCGCATTGTACCACAGGTAAAAATGGGACGATCGGGGTATAGAATGGAACAGGATTCGTGAAACGGGAAGCTTGAAACGTGATTAAGGACCAAATCACGTTTCACTGTTATTAATACGACTAATTATGTCGTATATCTGGCTGTATTTCCTGATATAATACGCCCCATGAAGTATCACATCTGGACTGAAGGTTGCCAAATGAACGTGGCGGATTCGCAGCGGGTGGCGTCAGCGCTCGAGCACCTGGGCTACGAAAACACTGCCCGGCCTGAAGAAGCCGACGTTATCGTTATGAATACCTGCGTGGTCCGGCAGAGCGCCGAGGATAAAGCTTACGGCCGCCTCAGCTCCCTGAAGCCTATCAAGAGCCGCCGCCCTGAGACGGTGATCAACCTGATGGGTTGCCTGGTGGGCGTCAAAGAACCGGAACGTCTCAAGCAGCGCTTCCCGTACGTGGACGTTTTTTCGCCTCCCTCCGACCCGCGTCCCCTGGTTGAGTTCCTGGCTCAAAAGCTAAGCCGCCAGATCGAGGAAACCCAGACTGCGGCCCGTTTTGCCTGGATGGACGGCGACCTGAAGCTGCCGTCGGGCCAGCGCGGCCAGCTCGTGGCCGGGTTTATTCCGGTGGTGTACGGCTGTTCTCATGCCTGTACCTTCTGCGTCATACCGTACAAGCGCGGGGCCGAGCGCAGCCGCCCGCCCGAAGAGATCCTGGCCGAGGCGCGCGCCCTGGTAGCCCAGGGTGTCAAGGAAATCACCCTGCTTGGCCAGATTGTGGACCGTTACGGCAAGGATCAGCCCGGCTTTCCCCACCTCTCCAGCCTGCTGCGGCGACTGCACGCCATCGAAGGCCTTGAACGCCTGCGCTTTTTAACCTCGCACCCGAACTGGATGGACGACGAGCTGCTGGATTGCGTGGCTGACTTGCCCAAGGTGATGCCGCACATCGAGGTGCCCGTGCAGGCCGGTGATGACGAGGTGTTGCTGGCCATGCGGCGCGGCTACACTTCCGAGGGTTACCGCCGGCTGGTCGAAAAGATCCGGTCCCGCATCCCAGGCGTCTCGATTGCGACGGATATCATCGTGGGCTTCCCCGGCGAGAGCGAGGCTAAATTCCAGCGCACCTATGACCTGCTGGCAGAGCTCGAGCTGGACGTGGCCCACCTGGCGCGCTATTCCCCCCGCGAGGGCACCGTCTCGGCTCGCCGCATGCCCGATGATGTTCCGGATGAGGACAAATGGCGCCGCTTCCGCCTGCTGGAGGATCTACAGGAAAAGATTGCCGCTCGTGTCCACGCTGGTTACCAGGGCCGCAGCGTGCCTATCCTGTTCGAAGAAAAGATCAAGGGTCGCTGGAAGGGTCGCACGCCTACCAACAAGCTTGTTTTTGCCGAGTCATCGGAAAATCTGCGCGGCCAGGTGCGCCAGGTAAAAATCGATTGGACCGGCCCCTGGTCGATGATCGGGACGATTTCTTAAGTATCTCTCCGAAAATTATCTTTTGATGTTTTTTGGCAGCCCTGCCGTCAAAAAAACACTCAAAAGATAATTTTCCGGATAAACACTATGTTCAAAGGAACAGGCGCATTTGCTTGCGAAACGCCCGGCGCTCAGCCTGGACGCTTCGCAAGCAAATGCGCCTGTTCCTTCCAGGCCGCGCCAGGTACTGTAATAATCAATCTGACGTATAATATTAATATCCTTCTACAAGGTTGGGGGGTAATACCCTTTCGGAGTTGCGTGGATGGTTTCTTTTCGTGACATTACCAGTGGTCTGAGAAAATTAGAGCTGGATCCCATGAACCAGGTGATTGCCCATGTTTCGCTCTCCTCCTTTGGAGAAGTGCGCGGCGGGGCGGATTCGGTTCTGGGAGCATTGTTGGCTACGGTCAAGGGTGTGCTATCGCCGACATTTACCTATAAAACGATGCTTATCCCGGAGGAGGGCCCGGAGAATAATGGGATTAAGTACGGCAGCGGGCGCGATAAAAACCGCATGGCGGAATTCTATAAGCCGGATATGCCGGCCGATCCGTTGATGGGCGTTACGGCTGAAACCCTCCGCCGTCATCCGAGCGCCCGCCGGTCTTCGCATCCCATCCTTTCCTTCGCAGGCATTCACTGTGACGAGCTGGTGCAGGCGCAGTCCATCGAGGATCCCCTGGCTCCCATCGGCAAGCTGGCGGTGAGCGGCGGCTGGATTCTGCTGGTGGGCGTCGGTCACACCCGCAATACCAGCATCCATTACGCCGAAAAACTGGCCGGTCGCAGGCAGTTTTCGCGCTGGGCTCTCACTCTCCAGGGCGTCCACGAATGCCCTGGCTTTCCGGGCTGCTCGGATGGGTTTGAGGCCCTATCGCCGCGCCTGGAGGGGGTGACACGTTCCGTCGAGATCGGCGAGGCGCGTCTCCAGGCCATGCCCTTGAGCGCCCTGGTGAATACGGTCGTCGAATGGATTCACGCCGATCCCTATGCGCTGTTGTGCAGGCGGGAGGATTGCGAACGTTGTGGAGCAGTTCGGGCAGCGGTTGCCGCTCCCACCAATTAAGAAGCTGGATTTAGAAGATGCCCCAAGATCGTACCCGTGCCTCATTAAAACTGCTCTATAACATCAGCCGCGAGCTCTCCACAAGCCTGGACTTGAGGACAGTCCTGGGGCGGATCCTTTTCCTGTCAATTGATAACGTTGGCGCAGAGCGAGGGACGCTTATTGTCCTGGATGAACAGCAGCGCCCACAGGAAGCTGCGATCGTATACAACCACGAGCTGCTAACTTATACATTCCAGCAGCTCCAGGCGATCGTCGAAAAAGGCCTGGCAGGCTGGGTTCTACGCAATCAAAAGGCTGCCTTAATACCGGATACGAGCAAGGATTCGCGCTGGCTGCACCGTCCGGATGATGATGTTGCCCGCTCCGGCGCAAAATCTGCCATCTGCATCCCCCTGATTGCCCGCGATCACGTTGTGGGCATCTTAACCATCGTGCATCCTGAGCCAGGCTTCTTGACCGAAGACCACCTGGCGCTGCTACAGGCGATTGCCGACCAGGCCGGCATCTTCGTGTTTAACGCTCGCCTGTACGATTCGCTGCAAGGCGCCACTCGCAGGTACCGCGATCTGTTTGAGGACAGTATCGACCCGATTTTGATCACCGATTGGTCCGGCCAGATCATCGAGGCGAACCATGAGGCAGTTCATTTCACGGGTTACGAGATGCAGGACATCAACCGGTGTTCAATCTTCCAGCTCCACGAAGCCCGCATGGATCTGTTAGGCCCCGCCTGCGAGAACCTGGCAGACGGGTCGAAAGTGACCTACGAATCAAACCTGAAGTTGCGCGACGGGAAGGTCATTTCAATTGAGGTGAATGTCTCCAAGGTCGATTTGAACGACGTGGATTCTCTCCAATGGATCTTGAGAGACCTTTCGGCCCGCAAGGAGCTCGATTCGCTGCGCGAAGATCTGACAGCCATGATTTATCACGATCTACGCTCGCCGCTTTCGAATATCATCTCCAGCCTGGATATGCTGGGGGCCATTTTGCCGATCGACGGCAATCCTTCCCTGAAATCTATCTTCAATATTGCTAACCGGTCCACTGAAAGAATGCAGCGCCTGATCAGCTCTCTGCTGGACATCAACCGCCTGGAAGCCGGCCAGCCAATCACCAACCAGAAATCTGTGGACGTTAAAAACCTGGTGGATAATGCGGTTGGCGCCGTTCAACCGCTTCTGGATGGTAAACAGCAGGTTCTGGAAGTCAGGCTTTCCGGTCCTTACCCGCCGATTTTGGCAGATGAAGATATGGCCCGGCGGGTGCTGATCAATATCATTGAGAACGGCATTAAGTTTACGCCGGCCCGCGGCAAGCTTTACGTTGAGGTCGAGCCGGGCGAATCGTGGGTCCAGTTTTGCGTCGAAGATACCGGGCCGGGCATTCCAATGGAAGCCCGCGAAAAGATCTTCAATAAATTCGTGCGCCTGCAAACCGATAAGTCCACCAAGGGTCTCGGGCTCGGGCTGGCATTCTGCCGGTTAGCAGTTGAGGCGCACGGCGGGCGCATCTGGGTAGAAGGACTATCCGGCCGGGGCAGTCGTTTCTGCTTTACCCTGCCTACGGTCAAAGACAGGGATTGATTTACCCGGCGGAAAGCGCCCGCTTGATTAAATAGCATATTTAATAAATCAATGGACTCTTTCGGGTCCATTTGTGGTTAAATAATAACGATGCTCATCCTGTTAATTTGAGATCCGGTTTTTAGGAGTTTTTATGCAAGAAATTGCACCGCGCGTATTTATTGAAAACGGTTTCCCTGGAGTTACGTTGGGGGCGGTCAACTCGCCGCATGGATTGGTCCTGGTGGATGCTCCTTTCAGGGTTGAGGATACCCGTTCCTGGCGTTCCACCTTGTTAAATCTAAGCGGCGGCGTGGACCGGCTTCTGGTAAACATGGACGCCCATTTCGATCGCACCCTGGGCAGCCGGGTCATGGAAGTAACCGTGGTTGGTCACGACAAGCTGACCCAAATCTTCCGTAACCGACCCAATACGTTTAAAACCCAAACAGCCGAAACTGGGGCTGATTGGGAACAATACAACGGGCTGGGAAGCATTCGTTGGGCGCCGCCCGAGATTACTTTTACCGAAAATTTAAACATTTATTGGGATGAGGCTCCACTCCTGTTGGAATCACATCCGGGACCGGCGTCAGGCTCCATCTGGATGGAGCTGCCGCAGGACCACATTGTTTTTATTGGCGATGCCGTTGTAAAACACCAGCCGCCATTTCTGACGGCCGCCGATCTTCCGGCCTGGCTTGAAACGCTCAAAGTCTTGCTTAGCTCCCACTACCAAGATTATTTGTTCGTCAGCGGCCGGGGCGGCCTGGTGGTTCATAAAGAGATCCATGCCATGGTATCGTTGTTGGATGATATCTTCCAAAAATTAGAAAAGCTGGCTTCCGAAGTGGCCCCGGTGGATGAGGTCGAGAAACTGGTGCCGGCCCTGCTCAAACAGATTGAATTTCCAATCCAGCGCCAACTGCAATACAAGCAACGCTTATCCTGGGGCCTGCGGCAGTATTACATTCGCCATTATCGCCCAAGCAGCGCTGAAAATTTGGACGATTAGGATTCTCATGCCTTACGAAAATTACCAACCTGTTGTCGAAGTAACCCGTGGTTCGATCGTCGAATCCGTACATTTTGGAGCGTTGGTGGTTGTGGATGCAACCGGCCAGGTCCTGGCGAGCTGGGGCGACCCGCAAACCGTCACCTACTTGAGGTCTTCGGCCAAGCCTTTTCAGGCCCTGCCTTTTGTTGAAATGGGAGGCATGGAGCACTTCAATCTGAGCGATAAAGACCTGGCCTTAATGTGCTCTTCGCATTCCGGCATGGACGAGCACGTTGCTACGGTCCAGGGAATGCAATCCAAGTTTAACGTAAGCGAATCGGATTTGCTGTGCGGCACGCAAGTTCCTTCCCACGAAGCGACGGCTGAGGCCCTGCTCATGCGCGGCGAGAAACCTACCCCCAATCGCCACAACTGTTCCGGCAAGCATACCGGCATGCTTGGACTGGCCAGGCTGCAAAGCCAGCCCCTGGCAGATTACGTCAATCCGGCCCATCCGATCCAGGTGAGCATCCTGCAGGCATTTTCTGAGATGTGCGGACTGCTTCCCGAGGAAGTCGTGGTCGGCATCGATGGCTGTTCAGCGCCGAACTTTGCGGTGCCGCTTTATAATGCCGCTCTGGCGTTTGCTCGCCTGGCGGACCCACACGATTTGCCTGCCCGCCGGGAAGGGGCCCTCCACCGTATCTTCCATGCCATGACAGCTTACCCGGATATGGTGGCCGGTCCAGGCCGTTTTGACACCCGCCTGATGCAGGCCGCCGGCGGGGTCATTGTCTCCAAGGGCGGCGCAGAAGGGTACCAGGGCATGGCGCTGGCTCCCGGCCTACTTGGGAAGGGCATCCTCGGCGTCGGAATTGCCTTCAAGGTCTCCGACGGCGATTATCCTGACCGGGCGCGCCCGGTCATTTCGGTTGAAATGCTGCGGCAGCTCGGAGCGCTGACCGATTCGCAGACAGCCCAACTAAGCATGTACTTGCCCCGCCCGATTTACAATTTCCGCAAGCTCGAGGTCGGCATGATCCGGACCTGCTTCATGCTGGAGAAGCGCCCGGTTTATTATGGCGCCTGAGGATTCGATCTCGCCTGAGCTGTTCGAAAAAGGGCGGCAGGTGACCGAGCGGCTGCTGGGCTTTTATGGTCGGCCGATCTGGCGCGTGCCGCTGCAGCCGCTCGAGGAGCTTGTTTCGACCATCCTGTCCCAGAATACCAACGATCGGAATCGTGACGTGGCTTTCAATACCCTGCGGGCGCGTTTTCCAACCTGGGAAGAGGTGCGCGACGCCGACCCTACCACCGTGGTCGACGCGATCCGGCCAGCCGGGCTGGCCAACACCAAGGGTCCCCGCATACAGGCCGTCCTGCGCCAGATTACCGAAGAGCGCGGCGCGCTCGACCTGGGCTTTTTACGTGGCCTGTCGCCTGAGGAAGCCCACTCCTGGCTGCTGCAGTTTCGAGGCGTAGGCCCGAAGACGGCTGCCATCGTGCTCCAGTTCGCCCTCGGCCGGCCGGCCTTTCCGGTAGACACGCACATATACCGCGTAACGGGTCGCCTGGGCCTGAGGCCTCCAAAGATGAACGTCGAGCAGGCCCACCTGCATCTCGCGCGGCTTTTCCGCCCCGAAGATTACGGTCCAGCCCATCTAAACTTGATTCGCCTGGGGCGTGAGCTCTGTCACCCTCGCAAGCCAGAATGCCAGAGATGCCCGCTGAATGACATATGTGATTTTTGCCAACGTAAACCCGAGTGACGACTTCAGTCGTCACTACAAAGAGGAAAATAATTATTTCTCCCTTTGTAGTGACGACTTCAGTCGTCACTAAGGCTGTTATTTGGCGGGGAAATCAGATTTGCCGGGTTTCACCAGCCCTGAAATCAGGTCATTTGGGCTGCGAATCAACGCCAACATCAAGAACAGGGCCGGGATTAAAAGCTGGAACATCAACCGGTCGAACGAATACTTCAGGTGCCATTCCAGCGGGTGGGGTGTAATCAGGTAAACCCCAAAGTAGCCCAGGAAGGTGATCCCCAGGATCATAAAAACCAGCCAGCCAGGTTGGATCTTCGCTTTGCCCGCCGCCAGCCCATAGAGCGGCACGGCGGCTGCCATAGGCCAGATCCAGCCACCCAGGTTGGGCAGGTAGCTCGCTACATAAGCAACGATTGTGGCGTAGCGGCTGGGGTCGAGCAGCTTGGCCATTATTTCCCCGGCGTTTTGAGTCCCGATCAAGTCGCCCGCCGGCGCAAGCAAAATCTTGAAGATCAAGGTGGTTGCCAGCGGCAACGCCAGCCCCAATCCAAACCAACCGAGTTTGCGCAGGCTGGCTCGAAAAGGCGGGCGAAGGAAGCGCGCCAGGAGATAAACCGCCACCCCTATTTCAAACATCAGGCCTTCATTTTTAGTCCAGCCCGCCAACCCGGTCGCGAGCCCGGCCAGCGCCAGCAGGCCAGGAGACCGGTCGCGCTCGTAGCCAAGGAACAGGAGCAAGGTTGCCATGTAAAAATACGCCAGCGGGGTGTCGGCTGCCTGGAAAGTGCTGTAGTTGAAAAAGGCGGGCATGCCCAGGATCAAAATCCCGCCCAGGAAAGCCTGGCTCCGGTCGCGCAGCTTCAGCAGCCCTCCGACCAGCAAGCCTGGGATCAGAACAAAGAAAAGAGCCGTCTGTACAATGCCTGCTTCAACCGAATCTCTTCCCAGAATCAGCCACATGCGCAACATGTTCATAGGCCAGAGCAGGGGATAATCGACATGTGCTTTCCAGGAGATCAAGGGTGAAAAAGCCAGTGTCCAATTCTGCGGGCTGAACAAAATAAAACGCGCTCTCAGGTTCCAGATGGCGTAGGCGTCGAAGCTGCCGCTCGGCCGCATATAGAGCGCCAGACAGTAGGCAGCCAATGTGAGTCCCACCAGTCCCACAAATACTGCTGCAAGACCGAAAAGCGGCCAGCGCACGGCAAGCCGTGG
>DATKKB010000138.1:0-4998 GCA_035543095.1 Anaerolineaceae bacterium
TTGCCGTGAGCTGACTGGTAGTCGGAACACTGCTCGCCGTGGAAAGGCGCTGGTAAAATTCCTTGGCCTGAATATCCACGCCATCCCGGTAGCTCACCCCATCCCAGTTCAGGGTGAGCGGAATGACGCGAATAGGATAACGGGCTACCAAATCCGCAGGCAGATAAGCACTGCTGTCGGTTAAGATCATTACAGGATTTGCCATAGAGATTTACCTTTCAGCGACAGGTCAGTTTATTTTGCAGGCTCGGTTGCCAGAGCCTGCTTGACGGCCTCACCGTCGACGGTTTCCGTCTTCAGCAATTGTTGCGATAAGTTCTCCAGAGCGAAACGATGTTCCTTCAGCAGCTTCTGGGCGCGTTCATACTGCTCGGTGGTGATGCGCTGCACTTCCTCGTCGATCAGCAAAAGCGTTTCAGGGCTGGCCACGGAGCTGCCATCATTGCTCTCCAGGAACTGGTACTGCTGAGTGGCATAGCGCACCACGCCCAGTTTTTCGCTCATGCCAAACTCTGTGACCATCCGCTTCGCCAGGGCGCTGGCCCGCTGGATGTCATCGCTGGCGCCGGTGCTGACCATGCCGAACACTACCTGTTCGGCGGCGCGCCCGCCCAGCATGACCGCGATGCGGTCTTCCAGCTCATCCTGGGAAAGCAGGTAGCGGTCTTCCGTAGGCATCTGCATGGTATAACCCAGCGCACCACTGCCATGCGGCACGATGCTCACCTTGGCGACCGGGTCGGTGTTGGGCAGCAGTTGTGCCACCAGGGCATGACCGCTCTCGTGGTACGCCACCGAGGTGCGTTCCTTCTCGTTCATGACGCGGGACTTCTTTTCCGGGCCGGCGACCACCCGTTCGATGGCCGCTTCGAAGTCCTGCATGGTCACAGCCTGGGCATTGCGGCGGGCTGCCAGCAGGGCGGCTTCGTTCATGACGTTGGCCAGGTCGGCGCCACTGAAGCCAGGGGTGATGCGGGCGGCGCGTTCCAGGTCGAAGTCTGAAGCGAGCTTAACATGCTTGCTATGGATACCCAGGATTTGCAGGCGGCCGGTCAGGTCGGGAGCTGAGACCGTGATCTGGCGGTCGAAGCGTCCGGCGCGCAGCAGGGCGGGATCGAGCACCTCGGGGCGGTTGGTGGCGGCCATGATGATGACCGGCTTTGAATTGTCATTGTGGAAGCCGTCGATCTCGGCCAGCAACTGGTTGAGGGTTTGCTCACGCTCATCGTTGCCGCCAAAGCGAGCATTGGAAGCACGCGATTGGCCGATGGCATCGATCTCATCGATGAAGATCACCGAGGGGGCTGCATTGCGGGCCTGGTCGAACAGGTCACGCACACGGGCCGCGCCGACCCCTACGAACATCTCCATGAAGGACGATCCGCTGGTTTCGAAGAAGGGCACGCCTGCTTCACCGGCAGTCGCCTTAGCCAGCAGGGTTTTCCCGGTCCCCGGAGGGCCGACCAGCAGCACACCCTTGGGGATCTGCCCGCCAAGGTTGGCGAATTTCTCGGGTGCTTTGAGGAACTGGATGGTCTCCTGCAGCTCGGCGATTGCTTCGTCAGCGCCGCCAACATCTTTATAAGTGACACCAATGGTTTCCGGTTTGACCTCGGTGGCTTTGCTCTTGCTTACCCCGAAGATCCCGCCCATTCCGCCGGCGCCCATCCCGCTTTTTGCCATCTGGCGGTAACCCAGGTAATAGATACTGCCGATCACCAGCAGCGGAAGGCCCCAGGAGAGTAAGAATCCAGTCAACGGGCTTGGCGGGTCGCTGACCTGGTAGGAAACACCGTACTTATCGAGGTCTTCGATCAAGGTTGAGTCGCCGTCGGGCATGGCGTTGACGGTGAAGGGAACGGTCGGTTCGCTCGCAACCTGCGTCGGGTCAGGGTTTTTCATGGTCCCCACATGCCGGTCGGTTCCGAGCGTCACCGAAACAATCTGCCCCGACTGAATCTTGGATTTGAAATCACTGTAAGAAATTTCCGTCTGGTTAATGATCAGAGGGCTAAGGATAAATTGTTGGAATAACCACAAACCGATCAGGTTGACAACCAGGTAGACCAGGCCAGACTGCGCCTGTTTTCTCCACTGTCCCTGATTCTGCTTGTCGCTGTTCTTTTCATCATCCTGATTATCGGACTTGATTTGGTTTTTTGATCTGTTCATTTTTAATATCTCCTTTTCAATATTTCTTTTTCTAAATTTCCTCGATCTGAGGATTTTGATTGACTGAAACTATTATTTGTTTTCTGGATTTCCAGCATCGTCTGCAATTTGCTGCCTGTCTTTCGCCTGCTCCTGGCGAGGCCAGCGCACATTGCCAGCCGTATAAGGGTAGGGGGGCTGCCAGGTGAGTGGAGCGAAGGGATAATCCACCGGATTGAAAGCGGGGAATTGATGGATCGCAGGCGCACTGCGGTTCAAGAGGATATTGCCTTCATTCGCCACTTGCATGGCTTCGACCGGTACAAGATAATCGCATAGCCTTCGCCAACCATCGACGATGTAACTTGCACGGACAATGGCATGGGTGACGAGCCGGTTTTGCGGTTGGATGACCACCTGGAAAACGATTCCTTCGGTCTCATCCATTCCATACACCCGCGCCCCAATGGGCGGCTGGACGGCATCGTGCGTCAAAGAAGCTGGCTCGCCTTTTACATCGGGAAGCCGGATCACCCCCCGCACGGCTGGCACGCTGGCTGCGATTTCCTCCGCAGCGCACTGGAGCGTGTGGCTCGGAACCACCCCTGTTATTTCTACCCAGCCATGGTAGCAGCGAACCGGCAGCCTAAACGGACCGGTTCGTTCATCCTTGCCCAGCGCCTGGGCTACCTGGATGATCAGATCGTGGTCGGCAACGATATGATTATGGACTGCAATGACCCCAGGGACAGACCGGGCAATTTCTTCGATCTGCTGCTGGTTGGAGTCTCCTGATACATGGCCGGATAAGCACGCCTCTCCATTCTCGACATCCACAGAAAAATCATGGATGTCGATGGACTGGATTATTTCCTCTTTCCACAAGGCTTGCCAGATATCGCCCAGGATCGAATCATCCGAACGCTCCATCTGTTTTGTGGCTGCTTTCCGGGTTACCATTTTCTCACCTCAACACCTGATCACTCTCTTGTCCCGAATGGGAGCTGATAAAACTCCATGATTCAGCTCTTATCGGTATTAACTAAAGGATACCTGCGTAAGAACTGGCTGTCATGAAACGAAAGTGGTAAGAAAGTGTCATCTTAAAGCGACCAGCGCTGGATAGGGGTTGTTGGCAGATCTTCGACGCTTTGCCGGTCCAGCGTCAGGTAAACCGTGTTTTCATCCACGTGGTCAATCTGCGGGACGGGAATAGTAATTTCCCTGTGCTTCAGGATATGCCGCTCCCGCAAAACCAGGTGGCTAACCTGCATATTGTGCGAGTTGATCAGAAGTTCGTCCACCTGGCCGATGTATCCATCGGTGGCTTCAACTCCTGCTCCGCGCCGGACCGCAAATTCATCTTTTGGAATGTTTTGATGCTCCACAAGGATGTAGTTTGCATTTTCTGGTGTCTCTGGAACAGGAATGCAATACGGCCAGGCCAGGTGGGTAGGCATCTGGGTTGGGATGAATTCCTCAACCTTGAAGCGTTTCATCTGTTCGAAAGCTTCCAGAGTGCATTTCAAGTGGATGCAATAAGGAGTAGTTTCTTCGACCAGCTCAACAGGCACCAGGTATTCATAATTTGGGGGCAGGTCGCTTTGTACCACCAGATGCGTTATTGTGCGCTCAACCGGGTTGACGATCAAATATGTGGAGAAGCCAGCAGCTTCGTCCGAGCAATAGACTTCAGCATTTGTAGGAAGGTCGATCATTTCAGGTAACCTCATTTGTTTGAACCTAGCATAGCGTATAGGGGAAAAGGGTTCATGAATCCAAAGTGGTAATAAAGTGCTAATCCCACTTAATTGACACTTTGGATTCATGTATATCTCTTCTTGATAACGTATCTTTAGTATCGATTGAGGCGCTCCATGCAGATGCCGCAGCAATGCGCCTGGAGCGTGATTCACAGAATCAACAGGTTTATTTCGAGTAATCATGAGATTAGAAATTTAAAAGGAGCACAGGAATGATTCCACTGGGTGATGATTCACGGCGTCCAATTCATTTTCCATACATGACCCTGGCGATCATCGGGGTCAATGCGTTTGTTTTTGTTCTGGAATTGATCGGAGGGGATGATTTCATCAACTACTGGTCGCTCACGCCGGCCAATATCTGGACAACACACGGTATGCTCACCATCTTCACCTCCATGTTCATGCATGCCGGCTGGGAGCACATACTTGGAAATATGCTCTTTTTCTGGGTTTTTGGCCCAGAAATTGAAGATGTGATGGGATCATGGTCATTTCTGATCTTTTATCTCCTGGGAGGTTTGGCCGCAACTTTTGCGCAGGTGGTAATCGACCCCACTTCCACCATCCCAAACCTGGGGGCCAGTGGGGCCATTGCAGCCGTGATGGGCGCATTCCTGGTGACCTATCCGAGGGATAAGATCCGCACCGTGGTTCTGATTGGCTGGTTTGCACGCATCACTTTCTTGCCAGCCGTGCTGATGGTGGGGTTATGGTTTCTCACCCAGTTATTCAGCGAGGTAGGGGCGCTGGCCCAGGTAACGGCAGATGATGGGGGAGTGGCCTACATGGCGCATATCGGCGGTTTCATTTTTGGTATGGTGTTTTGCCGACTGTTCGAATCACGCCGGCGGCGCCGCCTGGAAGGGCTTGAATAATGATTGAAAATCCGGGGCATTTGCAAGGCAATAAAAAATCCGAACTCAAAACAAAACGTTTTAACAGGGCAGAGCTCGCCAACCTGAAAAACTATATTTTCGGAAGTTCGGCAGCCATTATCACGGATGCGAGTCTAATCGTCGGCCTGGGATCAGCCCAGGCGAGCAAAGGGGCGATCCTCGGCGGGTTACTGACGATCGCTCTG
>DATKKB010000139.1:0-8081 GCA_035543095.1 Anaerolineaceae bacterium
GCTGGAACGAGCTATATCCCAATGCCAGGCCGTAAACACCTGCGATCAGCACCAGGACTTCAACAATGCCCAGGTTGGTCGTCCAACCAGTGGTTTGCAGGCGAAACGCGGTCACTTCCAGGGCAGCGATTAGGAGAATAGTGGCGGGTATATCCCACCAACGTATCGTTTTTTTATCCATGATTTAGTGTACAATTTAACCAGTAATCCATCAACGCTCGGGGAGAACGCTGGCGATAGAAGAAATCCATCGTATTGAGATTATAATCAATATCTTCCTGCAAAGTCTAGGGGTATGGCTGATTTTGCCGATGAAGGCTTTCACCGCGCTCGGCCAGGAAGAATTCTATCTGGTGGTACTGCCGGCAATTTACTGGTGTGTCAATGCTGCCCTGGGCGTCCGAATTGGCTGTATGCTGATAATAACGACCAGTTTCAATTCAATGCTAAAGCTCGTTTTTACATCCCCCCGCCCATATTGGATCGATGCCAGGGTGAAAGGGATCGTTACCGAACCTTCTTTCGGACTTCCTTCAGGCCACGCCATGAATTCAACCGGCCTGTGGGGTTATTTCAGCTCGCAGGTAAAGAAACGCTGGTTTTCGATCCTGGTTGGGGTAATCGTGTTTATGATCGGCCTATCTCGGATCGCTCTGGGCGTACATTTTACAAGCGATGTGCTGGCGGGCTGGCTGGCAGGCGGGCTTTTGTTAGCTGCGTTTCTAAAATGGGAAAAGCCCGTATCGGATTGGATCAAACGGATGGCGGTGCAAACTCAAATCTTGTGGGCCGTTTTATCCTCGCTTGGAATTATAGCAGTGACGCTCGTGTTGATCGCCATTGATAGTCCCTGGAATCCGCCAGCAGCCTGGCTGGCAAATGCACCGGATATTGCCCCGTTGGATCCATCCGGGCCGGTTTCTTTGGCAGGCGTCTGGCTGGGATTTGCGTGCGGCCTGGCCTGGCTGCATAAACGGCATGGTCTCCTCAAGCCTGCAAAATCTTTCAAGCTAAAGGTCTTAAGATATGTTATCGGTATGGTGGGCACAGGCGTGATCTATGCCGGCCTGGCGGCGTTTTTTCCTCACGGCCTGGATATTATGGCGATGGGATTACGGTATGTGCGTTATGCGTTCATCGGCGCCTGGGTTGGAGCGTTTGCTCCTCTTGTTTTCTTATATTTAAAAGTATAATAATAACAACGGCAAAACAATGGGAGGTTCTATGTCAAAAATTGGGCGATTTTTACTTGGAGCAATCATGGGCGGTTTGTTTGCCACCGCAATCGTTATCCTGCTGACGCCTGCTCCAGGCACACAGGTGCGGCAGCAAATCTCCAACCGGATCGAAGGTATCCGGAATGATGTGAAAATGGCGGCTGAAAACCGACGCAAGGAGCTCGAGCTTGAATTGAAACAGCTCCAACATCCCGATTAAGGCGAGGAAGTATTAAAAAAACGAGCAGGAGGCGGATAATCGCCTCTTGCTCGTTTTAACTTAGCTGGCGAAAATATAAACTACTTGATATTTAAGACGTATGGCGCAAGCTGGCGTGTGTACCGGGTCGAACCGCTGACCACCAGGACTACGTCATTCTGCAAAGCAAGCGGAAAGCTCAGGCTCTGGCTCGGATCCAGTTTCAAATATTGCACGGTTGGATTCGGTGATCCTAGATCGATCAGCTCAAGCCGATAGGTTTGAGGCAATTGATTTTGGATTCGAACAAAACCAGAAGCAACCCAGCCCCCATCGTCGGTCTCGAAATCGGTCTGGTATCCAATTTGGGGGATCGAAACATCGTCGAGCAAAAACCCTTCCCCGTACACTTCCGAATCTGTCTGGTACTCAAAGCGCAGCTCCACTTTCTGGCCTGCGTATTGCGAAAGGTCAACTTTTTCGTTGAGCCAGCGATTGCTTGCTCCGTTGTAGCCAAATCCTAAATTGTTATTGCCGGGGTTTTCGGATGTGCCGGAAGGCGTTTTGAGAATTTTCCAATTCGAGCCATCCGTGGAAGCCTCGAGGTAAACGTAATCGTAATTCTTCTCGATGTCAAACCAGGTCCAATAGCTCAGCGAGATCGATCCGGTGACCGACGAAAAATCGAAGGTGTGGGTAAGAGTCATATCGGACTCATCCCCTTTGTTCGACCAGAAATAATAGTTGCCCGAATGGGGATCGACGGGCAGTGGCGCAACTTCGGAGGCGCCCTGAAAGGTTAAGGTGTAATTCCCACGGCAGGCGATGTGAATGTAATCTGTACCATATTGGTGTACCGTCCTGGTCTGATTAATGGCCGGGCAGGAGGAAATTTCTTCTGTATCACCTATCTTCGGGAAGGCAGGATAATTGCTATACGCATAACGCCCATCTCCTATGCCCGGATTGTTCACATAATTTGTGACCGCCCAATCGGAAAAAACATCATCAGCCGTGTATGGCAGGCCGGTCACGCTATCCCGGGCGCCATTCTGGCTTAAAACGACATCGACACCTTCAAGACCATCGGCTTGTATTTTGACGAGTTGGCGCGTGGTATCTTCGCCGAACCGGCTCAAAAAATAATCCAGGAACAGGAAAGCGGCCCCATAGTGCGGCGTAATTTTATTCTGATCATTAGGAAAATCATTTAACTGCAAGTCCGGCCGGGATGCGAACAAAGTATCATAAGTGCCCGGTCCATATTTATTAATGAAAGTAGCCAGGACCGAAAAACCTTCGTTCATCCAGCCCTCCTGGTCGCGGTGCTGGTTGTATTCGATCATGTGCTGGAATTCGTGAGCCAACACGCCATAAAAGCTTTCATCCAGGGATGCAAAGGCGTTGGCATTGATTACGAACATCTCATGGCCATTTGAATAGGGATCGATGGCAGGATTTCTTTCATCTTCGGAGGAGAAATAACCGAGGGTGCGGCTCGCAAGTCCGCGAGTATACACCACGTAAAGGTGGGGATCATTATCTACGCCAGGAGTCCATTCCGAGCCAAAAAAGGCCCGGTCGGTCGGGTAGATTTTTATTTCGAAGACCTGGCCCAGCTCCTGGAGCAGCGCCGGGTCGACCCGAATCGAATCCTGGACCCAGAAATACAGGTGTTCGCTCACGTAGGCTAGAGACGTGCTGACTTTAAAATGCGCACTCGTATCGTCATTCCATGCCCAAAATTCCAGCTTATCGCCCACTTTATAGGCTGGGGGCGCCTGCTGAATGGTTGCAAAGACATTCTTAATACCGAGCAGGCGCCTGGCGACATCGACCGAGTTTATGGTTGGAACATTGGCGTGCTTTAATATTTCCAATGTGTCGTTTAATACCGCAGGTGTGCCGGTTGAAATTGAAGGTGTGCCACTTGAAATTATGGGCGGCAAGGCCGGATTTCCCGGAATAAACGGGGTAATAGTCGGCGCCGGCTGGCTGATGGCTGTTGTCGATGCTTGCGGTTTAAGGAAAGCCTGGAAGAGAAGCGTCGCGCCGGCCGCCACACAGGCGATCAATAGAAACCCCAGCACAACCAGGAAAATTGCTGCAACACGAAAAGATGGACCGGGCCGGGGAGAATTCAGCATATGAATTTAGCGAGATTAATAGGCGCCTTTACCTCTAAGAACAACCCAGATTGTTTGCGCCAGGATCTGAAGATCCAGCCAGATTGAATAATGCTGGACGTAGTAAAGGTCTTCTTCGGTATGAAGGTGCATCGGTTTGTCGCTGCGCCCGTGAATCTGCCACCATCCTGTCATCCCTTGAGGCATTGCAAAGCGTTTACGTTGCCATAGCTGATACTTGTCAACCAGGTAGGGCATTTCAGGTCGGGGTCCGACCAGGCTCATATCGCCGTGCACCACGTTGATCAGTTGCGGCAGCTCATCCAGGCTTGTTTTCCGTAAGAAGTGGCCGACGCGCGTGATGCGCGGGTCATTCGGAGTTTTGTGGATCAAATTTCCGTTCTCATCTTCATGCTCGACCAGGTGACGCAGAGCATCGGCATTCTTGACCATGGTCCTGAATTTGAGCATATCAAAGAGTTTGCCGTTCTCACCGACTCGCCTGGCTCGGTAGATGATCGGACCAGGACTGTCGAGCCGGATCGCCAGGGCAATCACGCCGCTGAGCGGGAGCAAAAACGGCAGTCCGACTATGGTGACCATCAGGTCGAATGTGCGCTTGATCATACGCTGATATTCGCTCAGGGCGGGCGCCCTTAAATCCAGCATGGGAATGCCGGCAAATTCTTCGACCGAGGCGCGATTGAGCGCTAAAGAAAAATAGTCCGGAATGATCCAGACTTTGACAGCCAGGTCGTGCAGCTCGCTGACGACCCAATTGAGACGTTCGTGTGCCGACCGAGGCAACGCCACCACCACGTCATCCACCGCCTGGGCCGCAATCACCTGGCGGACGCGCTCGATCGGAGCCAGGATGAGGGCATTTCCCTTCTGCTTTTCTGGATCGTCGTCCAGATACCCGACCGCCTCCAGGCCAAAGCCAGGCTGGTTTTGGATCAGGTCATACAAACGCTGACCGCCTTCGCCGGCGCCGAGGATCAACACCCGCCGGTTCTTGACAAAGCTGGTAAATTTAAGGCGGAAGAACAGGCGTGCCCCCAGCCGCCAGATAATCATTAAAAGAAAGGATTCAAGGCTGAAGAAGAGGAACAGGACACGAGACACCTGCCGGTAAGACAGGTATAAAATGCCTGCCATGGCAATTACCGCCAGGATTGACCCGACCGTCAGGCTCGAAAATTCCTCGGCTATGCGCAGATTCTTCCGGCCATCATAGACTGAAAAGATCAGCAGCACCCCGACCCAGATGACTGGAAAAAGGATCGAAAGCGCCCACGGCGGGTCGGCCGGAAAGTCTACTTTTTGGGCGAAGGGCAGGCTGTTAAATAATGGGCGGGTGGCATAGGCGATGACTAAGGAAAAACCAATTACCAGCCCATCCAGTATGAGTGAAAATATAGCGAAGGTTACCGAAAAACGGCGAAACATCGATCAATCAAGCCGGTTCTTTTTGCCAGCGCTCCCAGTTATTTTCGAAGATCTCCTGCAGAATTGCGGGAACATCATATTTCATCTGCCAACCCGGGTAATGTTTCTTGAACTTTGCGAGGTCGCTGATATACCAGATATGGTCGCCAATCCGGTTCTTATCGGTGTATGTCCAATTCAAGGATTGCCCGCTGATCTCCTCGCACATTTTAATCGCTTCTACCATGGAGCAGTTGCTGAAACGGCCGCCGCCCATATTATAAACTTCGCCTATGCGCGGCGCCTTATAAAATTCGTAAAATGCATTGATCAGGTCGGCGCTGTGAATATTGTCCCTGACCTGTTTGCCCTTGTAACCAAAAACTGTATAGGATTTGCCGGTGCTGGCGCATTTCATCAGGTAAGCCAGAAAACCGTGAAGCATAGTTCCAGAATGGTTCGGCCCGGTGAGGCAGCCGCCCCGGAAACAGGCCGTGTAGATTCCAAAATAGCGCCCAAATTCCTGGACGAGTAAATCCGCGGCAGCCTTGGAGGCGCCAAACAGGCTGTGCAAGGATTGGTCGATGGTCATGTGCTCATCGATGCCGTTCAAATAAGGATGCGCCGGGTCAATTTCCCAGCGCGTTTCCTTCTCAACGAGCGGAAGGTTATTAGGGGTGTCGCCGTAAACCTTGTTAGTGGAGGTATAAATAAATACCGCCTTCGGCGCGAACTTACGGGTAGCCTCAAGCATATTGAGCGTGCCGTTGGCGTTAACCGAAAAATCGGTTTGCGGATCTGAAGCAGCCCAATCGTGAGAAGGCTGCGCCGCAGTATGGATGATCAATTCAATCTGCCCGCCATATTTTTCGAATATCCGTTCAATCCCTCTCAAATTACGAATATCTTCGTCATAATGAGTGTATTTTGAGCCTAATGTCTGTTCGAGCTTTTCACGCTGCCACGTGGTAGAGGCGTCCTGGCCAAAGAAGATGCTGCGCATGTTGTTATCCACTCCAACAACATCGAAGCCAAGACCTGCAAAAAAGGTCGCAGCTTCCGAGCCAACCAGCCCCGCCGACCCTGTGATGAGAGCAACTGACATTATTTTCCTCTTGTAGTTTTGATTTTTCTTGAATAACTTTTGAATTATACAGTAATCTCAGCGAAACCCGAGCTATTCGAAGTTCAGAACGCCGATAGTCTGTAAAAAGTATAACCACATAAAACGCGGATTGCCCAATAAGTAGCGTCGCCATAGACGTTTGGGCTCTGATGCCAAGCGGAAGAGCCACTCTAAACCATTGCGCCGCATCCAGATTGGTGCCTGAGGTTTGCAGCCGGACACAAAATCAAACGCTGCTCCCACGCCCACAAGCACCGGAAGCCCCAGGCTATCCAGGTGGCTGGCCATCCAGCGGTCTTGACGAGGCGCCCCCAAGCCAACCCACAAAATATCCGGCCTGGCTGCACTGATACGCGCTATGGTCTCCTCATCCTCTTCCGGGGTCAGCGGGCGGAAAGGCGGTGATTCAGCTCCGACAATGATTAAACCCTGGAAACTGGCAGTCAGTTTTTCCTTAAGCGCTTCCTGTACTTCGCTCGTTCCACCATAAAAGTAATGTTTCCAACCCAGTTGGATAGATCGTTGGCAGGCTGCAAGTAAAAAATCTGGCCCATAAACGCGTTCAACGCATTTAAATCCTTGCCACTTTAAAAGCCAGGTCACTGGAGCCCCATCGGGAGTAGTTAATCCACTGGAATTATATATTTTACGCAAATCCGGATGATCATGGCCTTGTAGTACAGAAAAAGCCGGGGTGACGCACACATAATGTGGCTGGCGGGTTGATATCCAAAACTGCAGCGCATCCAGAGCATCCTGCATGCAGATGGCATTGACGTGGACACCCAGGATGTTGCCGTAAGGATAATTGACTGGTGTGCTCATTATTTATGGATCCAAAGAATTTGGGCAGAAATATTCTTTTAGAAAGATTTGGCTGATCCGCGTTCGTTGGCTTATTACCTGGCTAGAATCAATCATCCACATAAAAATCTTGGAAATTTTCGAATACTGGATGGGATCTCAAACGTAAATCACAAATCTTGGTATTAATACAGCTTTTTCTCAACCCGGGGATTCTCGATTGGCATCTATAGCAGCGCTCGGTAAACATCCTCGATCTTTTGAGCAATCGCTGGCCAGGAAAAATTTTGTTCGACTTTCTTTTTACCAGCTTCACCCATCCGGAAGGCGTCCCCAGGATTTGAGAGCAATTGGATGATATCTTCCGCAATCTGGGCAGGTTCCTGGGACGTAATAATGCCGTTTTCACCATCCTGCACCACCTCTGCCACTGCTGGAATATTGCAACCGATGACCGGCTTCGAAAAACTCCAGGCTTCTGTATACACTCCCCCAAAACTCTCCTGTGAAGAAGGTACACATAGGATCGTACAGGCAGCTAACGCATCGGTTTTTTCTTGAAGATCGACGAAGCCAATTTCCACGATACGGTGGGCATGGACTTCTGAAAAAAAATGCTCGGAAAAGCGGGTACGTGGGCCAATAAAAACGAACCATGCATCTGGGAAGTGTTTCCAGACGTCCTCGGCTGCCTTTGCGAGCGCCTCAAACCCTTTATAAACATACTTCTGGCCCAAAAAAAGGATGATCGGATCCTGGCCTAAATGAAATGCATCTCGAAACCGCTGGCCATTGGCCTGAGGCGCCAATCTTGGCCCATTCCCTGTGACGTGGATTTTACGTTCATCAACACCGAAATTCAACAAGATGTTTCGCTCTGCATTCGTTAATACAATCAGCGCATCCGCCTTACGATAAAGGTCATGGTAAAAACGATATAGCCAACCCGACCAGCGCGGGTGATGCAGGGGAGTAAAAACAAATGGAATGTTATGCTTCAGAGCCGCATAATAGGAAGCGTAGCTGATTGGCTCACGTCCAATGCGGATATTATGGACAATATCACAACTGTTAACAAAAGAATCAAGTTGTCTTTCGAGATTCCTGGCTAGAAATGGGATAGACATCCCCATCAATGGGTAATATGAAAGAACGTAAGGAGCAATTTGGACCTTTTCCTG
>DATKKB010000140.1:0-7726 GCA_035543095.1 Anaerolineaceae bacterium
ATCTTAGGTGCAATGGAATAAAAATAACTTTCAGCGATCAGCCATCAGCGGTCAGATATCAGCGTTCATATATAATTTTAGGCAGGTTTTTGATTGCTGACGGCTGATTGCTTTTCTTATTCCATTGCACCTAAGATTAAAGCCAGCAAGGACATGCGCATTACAACGCCGTTGAAGGCTTCCTGCCAGTAGCGAGACCAGCGAGTGATGTCCACATCTGGCGGGATTTCATCCATGCGCGGCAGGCTGTGCAGCAGGATGGCGTCCGATTTGGCTTTCGTTGAAAGCAGCTCCCGGGTGATCTTGTAGTTGGCAGGGGTGAGGCCGGCGTCGCCCTTGCGCTCGTCGCGCGACTTGGTGTAATCAGGCTGGACGACCGGCTCGACCAGGATTACGTCGGCTTCTGCGATCGCCTGCTCGACGTGTTCGGCTTCCTTGAAATTCAGGTTATACTGGCGCAGCTCAGCTTTGAATTCCTCGGTCAAGTTCATTTCAGGTGGGGCAACGTAGGTGATCGGGCAATCGAACTGGGTCAGGGCGTATGACAGCGAATGCATGGTGCGCATGCGCATATCACCGACAGCCAGCCATCTCAAGCCATCGATGTGGCCCTTTTCCCGCAGTACGGTGTACAGATCGGTAAGGATCTGGGTGGGGTGTTCTCCCCAGCCGTCGCCGCCGTTGATCACGGGGATACTGGCCCACCTGGCGGCTTCTTGCGGAGCGCCTTGCTGGAAATGGCGCATAACGATCACATCGCCGTAGAACTCGAGCATTTTTACGGTATCTTTGATCGATTCCTGGTAAAAGTCGCCGGCGCGGGTCATCTTGGCGTCCGAGAAGCCCGTCACATGACCGCCCAGGCGGTGCATGGCGGCTTCATGGGCCAGGCGAGTGCGGGTGCTGGGTTGATAAAAAGCCGTTACCAACGTCTTTTCTTTGAGCATATCGCTGTTGCGGCGGTTGCGGGCTATCGGTTCAAGTTCCTCGGCAACTTCAAAAACCCGGAAGAACTCGTTGCGCTCGAAATCTTTGAGCGACAAAATATCACGACCTAAGAAACTACGCATTTTGAAAAACCTCCTGAAATATGGTTTGAGTAGATTTATTTAATTTTATTTTTAACCGCTGCCAACTTTCCTGACGACGTGGAACCGGAAATATCCCGGCAGGAAATAGCTGGAAGACAGGTCCACAATTTTGCCGTTCACGGCGTACAAAAGGGCGCCTAACATCAGCAGGACGTCGCCGCGCTGGATCTGCAGGGCCCGTGCAATCTCGGGCGAAGCTGCCACGGCCTGGATTTCCGCCACTGAATTTGCAAGCGACGGCACGCCCCGTTTGAGCAGCAGATCCAGAACCGAGCCAGTGAATCCTTCACTCAAATCAGCCGGCGTCAGCACGTCTTCAGGCAGGACGTCGATCAGGTAAGCCACCGGGCGGTTTTCGGCGTGGATCACCCGGCTGACCTGGACGAGCGGACTGTTTTCTGTCACGCATAATTTTTCGGCCTGGATTGGGTTGGCTTTAATCTCCTCGATACTCAGGTCGCCCATCGAAACGTTCAGGCCGATTTTGTTTGCCAGAGTTTCGATGCTCTCCAGCGCTTCCAGTCCGCTTTCGATCACCTGCTTGTGAGACACAACAAAGGTGCCAACGCCCTGGCGTCGTCGGATCAACCCCTGGCCTTCGAAGGCGCGCATGGCTTCTCGCAGGGTGGCTCGGGAGACTCCCAGACGGCGCGCCAGTTCCGGTTCGGCCTGCAATCTTTCGCCTGGTTGGGCCTGGTGAATCAGGGAAGCCAGCTCGCTCTGCAGGCGTTGAAATGGATGGATACTGTTCGTTTCAAGGTTGTGTTTCTTCATTTTGAGGTTTTCCCTCTCAGATAGATTCAAGAACTGGAATGAAATCAAAGCGACTGACGTCCACCAATCCCAGGTCAGAGATCCGTAATTCGGGGATCACGACCAGGGCTAACAGGCTGAGCGTCATGTTAGGATTGTTCAGGTTGCATCCGCAGGCCTTAAATCCTGCCAGCACGGTTGCGGCCTGTTCTGCCACAATTTCTGCCCGCTCGTTGGACATCAATCCTGCGATAGGCAGCTCCACTTTGCCGATAATCTTCCCTTCCCGCACCACGACCTGCCCTCCGCCCCAATCAGCCAGGGCGTTTACAGCAGTTGCCATATTGCTTTCATCCGTTCCGACTACGATCAAGTGATGGCTGTCGTGAGCAACGGTTGATGCAATGGCGCATAGACTGTTCAGCCCGAAACCCTTTACCAGCCCGACGGTCAATTTTCCAGTGCTGCGGTGGCGCTCAACCAGTGCGATCTTGGCCAAATCTTGTTGGATGTCCGCTTTCACTTCGCCGTTTTTGACTTTAACCGGAATGCGCAGGTGCCGGTTAGGGGCCTGGTTCTCAATGACCCCGATCACGTGCGCCAGGGCTGTGCCCTTTGAAACGGGGGCGGTCAAAACAAAGTCGGCTTTGGTCAGGGGTCGAGGGATGTGGACTGAATTTTTGATCCAGTCGGGGTAGGTAATGCTGGGGATATCTGCCAGCATGTGGCCATTTTCGGCGGCTAATTTTCCACGTGCAATCACCAGGTCGGCTCGAAAATCTTCCAGGTCTTTCACCAGTAAAATGTCGGCAAAACGGCCCGGCGCTATCGAACCGATGGCGCGCCCGACGCCGAAATATTCAGCAGTATTAATGGTAGCCATCTGGATAGCTGTGATCGGTTTCAGCCCGCAGGTGATGGCATGCCGGATGACGCGGTCCATGTGCCCGTCCAGAACCAGTGTGCCCGAATGAGAATCATCCGTGCATAGCAGAAAATGGCGCGGATCGGCTCCCATTTCGGTCACGGCCCGGCTTTGCTCGGCCACATCGTGCCAGGCCGAACCGTAGCGCATCATGACCCACATCCCCTGGCGAGAGCGTGCTACTGCATCTTCCATGCGGGTGCCCTCGTGGTCGTCGCTTGGGCCGCCGGCAACGTACCCGTGGAAAGGCAGGCCCAGGTCGGGCGAAGCGTAGTGCCCGCCGATCACTTTTTCAGCCTGGCGTGTGACGGCCATCTCGGCGTGCACCTTATCATCTCCGTCGTAGACGCCGGGGAAGTTCATCATTTCGCCCAGGCCAATGATGCCGGGCCAGGTCATGGCCTCGGCCACCTCGCCGGGCCCGATGATCGCTCCGGGTGTTTCAAATCCCGGCGCGGATGGTACGCAGGATGGCATCTGTTCGAAGACGTGAATTGGTTGTTTGGCAGCTTCATCCACCATCAGTCGCACACCTCGCAGGCCAAATACGTTTGCGATTTCGTGCGGATCCACAAACATGCCGGTCGTTCCGTGCGGGAGCACAGCCCGCACGAACTCGGTCACGGTCAGCATGCCGGATTCGACGTGCATGTGAGCGTCCAGCAGGCCGGGCACCAGGAAGCGGCCGTTTGCTTCGATGACCTGGGTTTTCGGGCCGATCGTGTGTGAAACATCCGGGCCGACAAATGCTGCCCGGTGGGCTCGAATGGCCACGTCCGTATGGGGAATGATTTCACCGGTTTGAACGCATACCCACTGCCCATCTCGAATCACGAGGTCCGCCGGAACACGCCCCATGGCGCAGTCCACCAATGGCCGGGAGTCTTGAAGCCAGAAGGATTCTGTCATCATTCGGTTACCTTTATCCTGCCAACAAGCGCCTGGCAGCCCGGTTGTGCTTTTCAACCAGACGAGGCACGTCAACGGTTACAAGTTGCCCATCCTGGATGATGATCTTGCCGCCGACCACACTTAAATCCACCTGCTGGGGAGCGCAAAAAACGACGGCTGCCACTGGATCGTGCAGGGCGCCGGCGTAATCCAGCCGGTCGAGCCGGATGGCGATGAAATCGGCGCACCGGCCGGGTTCCAGCATCCCGATGTCGCCGCGGCCAAGCACAGCCGCCCCACCGCGGGTTGCCAGCTCCAGAGCCTGGCGCGCCGTCAACAAAGGCGGCGCAGCTTCGCTGGAAAGGGATGCACCCTCCAATCCCGCCCGCAGGCGGGCCAGTAGCATGGCCTGGCGCGCCTCGGCCAGCATGTGGCTGCTGTCGTTGCTGGCGGACCCGTCAACGCCCAGGCCAAGCTTCACTCCAGCAGCCAGGTATTCGCGCAGTGGGGCGATGCCAGAAGCCAGGCGCATGTTGGAAGATGGGCAGTGAGCGACGCCGCAGCCAGTGCGGGCATACAGGCCGATTTCGGATGGGTTGATGTGGACCGAATGAGCAAACCATACATCTGGGCCGATCCAATCGACTGACTGCATATATCCCACCGGGCGGTATCCGAACTGTTGCTGGCAAAACACCTCTTCGTCCTGGGTCTCTGCCAGGTGGGTGTGCAGATGCACGCCGTATCGGCGGGCCAGGTCGGCGCTCTGCCGCATGAGCTCGCTCGTCACGCTAAAGGGGGAACACGGCGCAAGCACGATCTGGATTTTTGCGCCTGGTCTTGGATCGTGGTAACGCTCGATCAGGCGCACGCTGTCGCTCAGTATAGCCTCTTCATTGTCCACAACGCTGTCAGGAGGCAGACCACCCTTGCTTTCCCCCAGACTCATCGAGCCACGCGATGCCTGCAGGCGAACGCCGACTTCAAGGGCCGCTGCAATTTCATCATCGAGCTTCGAGCCATTTGGGAAGAGATATAAATGGTCGGACGCGGTTGTACAGCCAGACAGCGCCAATTCGGATAGCGCTGTCTGGGTGGAAAGGTAGATGTCTTCGGGAGTCAGGCCGGCCCATATGGGGTAAAGCGTTTTTAACCAATTGAATAGGTTAGCATTCTGGGCAGCCGGCACGGCTCGCGTCAGGGTCTGGTAAAAATGGTGGTGGATGTTCACCAGGCCTGGCAAGACCAGGCAGCCCTGGAGATCGAGAACAGCGTCTGCCGTCTCCGGCAGGCTGGAGGTTGGCCCCACCTGCTCGATAAAACCATCGCGGGCAAAAAGGCCTCCGCCGGCAATTTCGCGCCGGCTATCGTCCATGGTGACCACCAGAGTCGCATTTTTTACGAGGAGAGTAGGCATGATTCTATGTGGTTTTCAATAGAAATTCTGGATTGTGCGCAGTTGCCTATACCAGTTTACCTGACTCTTGAGAAAAAGTCAATTGTCTGACATTATGATTTTTGTCATAAATCTTGAAAGGCGTGAAATCTAAAGGTTTTTGTTTTTTTAATCGCTTTTTGGCCAAAAACTATCACAAGAATCCCCCATAACCGAACTGGCGTTAAATAAGCTATAATCATCTAAAATCAATTCGGGAGGTTCGCATGAGTAAAATCTGTGTGGTCGGCACGGGATACGTCGGTCTGGTTACCGGCACCTGTTTTGCCGATCTGGGGAACCGGGTGACCTGCCTGGATATCGATGAAAACCGGATATCGAAGCTCAATGAAGGCAAAATGCCGATCTATGAGCCCGGGTTGGAACAATTGGTCAAACAAAACGTGCGCGCCGGGCGCCTCGTTTTCACCTGTGATTTTGAATTAGCGTTAAAAGATGCCGAATTTGCATTTATTGCGGTTGGCACACCTTCCGGCGTCGACGGCGAGGCAGACCTGCAATACGTACGCAACGCAGCCGAGATGATCGCAGATGTCGTCGACCGGCCCATCGTGGTGGTGAATAAGTCGACAGTTCCGGTTGGAACGGGCGATTGGGTGGCAGATATTATAAAAAAGCGGCGCGCCGGGCGAGAGCTCGAATTTAGCGTTGTTTCCAACCCTGAATTCCTGCGCGAAGGGTCAGCCATCAATGATTTTATGAGCTCGGACCGGGTTGTGCTTGGCTCTACCAACCGGGATGCGGCCAACAAGGTCGCCCAGCTTTACCTCACCCTGCGCTGCCCGATCCTGATCACCGATTTGCGCACGGCCGAGATGATCAAGTATGCCTCCAATGCCTTCCTGGCTACCAAGATTTCTTTCATTAATGAAATAGCGAATATGTGTGAAGAGCTTGGAGCGGACGTAAACGAGGTTGCGCTTGGCATGGGATACGACAAGCGCATCGGACCTGCTTTCCTCACCGCCGGCCTGGGGTGGGGCGGCAGCTGCTTCCCGAAGGACGTTAAGGCCCTGGAGCACATGGCTGTTCTGCATGGTACGCATCCCCAGCTATTGCAGGCGGTCATGGATATCAACCGCAACCAGCGCCGCCGGGTGGTTTACCAGCTCCGCAAGGCGCTCGGCAGCCTGGATGAGAAGATTATCGGCGTGCTTGGCATTTCCTTCAAGCCCAACACAGACGACATCCGTGAAGCTCCGGCCCTGGAAGTGATCCACCTGCTTCAGAATGAAGGCGCCATCATCCGGGCGTACGACCCGCAGGCCATGGAAAATGCCACTAACTCGCTCACCCGCATCACCTTATGCAAAGATCCCTACGAAGTGGCCCAGGGAGCAGACGCCCTGTTGTTGGCTACCGAATGGAACGAGTTCAAGCAGCTCGATTTTGAGCGTATTCATAGCCTCATGCATCAGCCGATCCTGATGGATGGCCGTAACGCCTGGGACCCAGATCACGTTCGCTCGCTCGGTTTCACTTATTTTGGCGTGGGCCGCGCCACGAACGGGAAATAGGATAACAACCCTCCGCTCGGGGTGAGGGAATTTTGGGTTGTTTTGCAGTCCCAAATTCCCTCACCCCGAATTGAGGGTAGAAGATAATGTTATAATTTATTCCAATTAATCCAGGGAATCGGTTTTGGATCGGGAATACAACCGGGTAAAAAACATTTTTAAGGAATTTTAAAGCTCTCATTTGGAGGCAGGCCGATGGAGATAACCACTACTTCGTTCAAGCACTGCGATATGTTGGTTTTGAAGGGGCGTATCGATAGCTCCACTGCTCCCCAGTTTGAACAAGCCGTTAAAGCCATAACCGACCAGTCCCGCTTTAAAATTGTGATGGATATTAGCGGAGTGGATTTTATGTCCAGCGCTGGCCTGCGTGTTTTGGTGAATACTCAGAAGACCTGCAAGCGTTACAACCGCGGCGAGGTGGTTCTGGCAAAGATTCCTGCGAATATCCAATCTGCCCTGGAGCTTTCGGGGTTCATACCGCTGTTTAAAGTTTTTGACGATCAAATTGCAGCGGTTGGAAATTTCTGATAATCGGGAATCTATGGCCACGATGGTCGTTTCAGGCCGATATGACAATTTGGTTAAAATAGGTGATTTTGTCCGCCAGGCTGCTCAGGACGCCGGGTTGGACAGTTTTTCCGTTTATCAGGTAGAGACGGCAGTTGACGAAGCCTGCACCAACATCATTGAATACGCCTACGGCAAGGAAGGCGCTGGTGATATCGAATGCACCTGCCAGGCGACGCCAAGCCAATTCGTCGTTATCCTGCGAGATTGGGGCAAGCCTTTTAATCCCAGGAAGATTCACCCACCCAATTTAAAAGCCCCGCTGAAAAAACGCCAGGCCCACGGCCTGGGGCTGCATTTTATCCGCCAATGGATGGATGAAGTGGATTTCCAATTCACGGGTGAAACCGGGAACGTCCTCACGATGGTGAAGCGCAAGGAGAAAACGGGATGAAAACACCCCGGCTGTCAGGCGAGTCGGAGTGGAAGCAGTTTTTACGCCTGGCAGAAGAGCTGATTTCGCTGCCTGATGCAGCTTCGCAATGCAGATTGATCGCTGGCACAGTTGCCGGTCTTTTTAGCT
>DATKKB010000141.1:0-14351 GCA_035543095.1 Anaerolineaceae bacterium
GCATAACGGTCGTCGAACTGGAGCGATAGGATGATCAAGCCGTCCAGGTTTCCGGTCAGGGGCAGGGATTCCAGGTAGGCGTTGAGCTGGGAGGCCGAATCGACCGTGAAAATGATCAGCTCATAACTGGAGGATTGCAGCGCTGAGGCGACCCCGCGCAGCCGCTGCACAAAGGACGGCGCAGTAAAAAAAGGGGTCAGCACGCCGATGCGTCGGTAATCTTTCAGCGCTCGCGCCCGGGCCTCGGCTTTTGGAATGAATCCAAGGCCGTTGATGGCCTTCAAAACTGCCGTCCGGGTTTCCTCGTTTACTGTCTCGGGCCGGTTAAGCACCCTCGAGACTGTAGAAATGCTTACCTTGGCGGCAGCCGCTACATCGTAAATGGTGGGCGTGGGTCGGGGCATGTTTTTGGGCGAAGATTATACGCAACTGAAAATACTTTTATAAAAGCACTTTCATAATACGCTTTTTAATCTGAAAAGTCAATAATTTCTAATGTTTAAAAAGGATGGTAGAGAATATTGAATAAAATGGATATATAATATCAGCAAAAGGAGAGCATCCATGACCTTGAATATCCCCTTTACCGGCAATTATCCGATTACACAGCTTTTTGGCGTTAATCCAGGCACATATCATTACATCTGCCGCAAGGATGGGTCGCATAACGGGATCGACTACGGCCTACCAACCGGGACGCCAGTTCTGGCGGCCGCGCCCGGAAAGGTGATCGTGGCCGGGATGGACAATACCGGCTACGGCCTGCACGTGCGCGTGCTGCTGGCGGACGGCACCCTGAATCTTTATGCCCACCTGAGCCAGATCTCGGTCAGCGTTGGCGCTGCCGTGCAGGCCGGGACGGTGCTGGGCCTGTCTGGCAGCACAGGCAATGCCACCGGTCCGCACCTCCATTTCGAGGTGCGCACGAACCCGAACGACTGCACCACCGCCATCGACCCGCTGCCCCTCCTGGCGGCCGGCCAGCCCCAACCTGGGCCTCAACCCCAGCCGGTCAACGAGGCTCCCACGCCGGTGCCTCCGGCGGGCAAGCCGGTTTTGTTCAAAGTCCAGGTTGTTTCTGACGTTTTACACGTGCGCAGCTCGCCGGAAGTGACGGCTGACAACCTGTTGGGCCAGGTCGAAAAGGGAACCGAGTTCAGCGTGTACGACCTGACCGGCCAGACCATCTGGGTCCAGGTCGGCGACGGGCAGTATTGCGCCCTGTCGTTCAATGGCGAGGTCTACCTCTCCCCCATCGCTTAAAACCAGCTCTCCCCCGGCCAATATGGGCTAACTTAAGCCAAAAATTCTCACAATTCGATGCTCAGACCTCACCCCCGGCCCCTTCCACGGAGTGGAGAGGGGAGTGTTAAGGGCGCAAGCCCCTAATTGAGCTTGCCTATCAACTATTTCTATCCCTGCAATACATTCGAATTTCTGGAGCAATTGCTTTGCCCCCCTCTCCATAAGGCAAGCCGTGGAGAGGGGAGCTTAAATGGTGCAAGCCCATGATTTCGCTTGCCGATCACCTGTATTCCCATCCCAAGAAGACATATTTATTTCGTGAGCGATTGATTTGCTCCCCTCTCCACTCCGTGGAGAGGGGCCGGGGGTGAGGTTGTAGTGGACCCATAAAACTGGTTGTCGCGCTGAAGTGGAGTCATTCCGGCGTTAAGTTAGCGCTTATGCCCCCAGCCCCTCTCCGTTCAACGCAAAGGGGAGCCTTAAGGACGCAAGCCCATAATTGAGCCTGCCTGTCGCATCTTTTTCTATCGCGACAAGCCATTCGAACTTCGTGAGCAATTGCTTTTCTCCCCTCTCCACTCCGTGGAGAGGGGCCGGGGGTGAGGTCTCAATGGACGAAAATGGTCACTTTCACCCAGAATGCCCCATTCCCGTTGGTGCCGATCCCGAAGAATTCGCCGCTGTCGCTCTTGAGCATCCAATAGCTGGTGTAAGTGGTAGTCTTGGTGGGATTCGGCATGACCAGGGTCACGGATACATTGACGTACGAGCCAGGTTTGATTACGCCCGGCAGGCTGGCAGATGTGTTCGGGCCAAGCTGGTCGCCGCTGATGTAGACGATCGAATAATTGGTGTTCCACGTGCACGAGCCGACGTTGTGCAAGGTCCAGGTTTTGGTGTAAGCACGAGTTGGTATGACAGAGGTCAAATCGGGCAGGGTGACGTTACCGGCGAAGGCCGCCAGGTTGCAGGGTTTCGGGTTGGTGGTTGCGGTGGGCGTTTCCGTTGGAGCCGGGGTGGCGGTCATGGTGGCGGTCGCGGTGGGGAGTTCCGTGGCAGTCGGAATCGGGGTCTCGGTGCCAGTTGGCGCGGCCGTCGGACGGTTAAATGACCGGGTAGGCTGGGTAGGTGCGACCACCTGAGTGGGTGTAGTGGTCGAACAGGCTGTGAGCGCCAGCAATACGATAATTATCAAGCACTTAGAAAATAAATTGTGAACCCTCATGATTGCTTCCCCTTTCAAATTCTTGCCGCCCTGTCTATGATTTCCTACCCCTGCGCCGGCCTCTCTTTTGGCCGCCGCTGCCCTGTGGGCGAACAGCAGATTTTCTTTCCTCCGGCGGGGCCGGGAGCTGCGGGGCGTGGAAGGTCTCCTGGTAGAAATCGTCCATCAGCATGGCCAGCAGGTCGGATTCATCTTCGCTCTGGCTCAGGCTGTTGACCAGCGGCAGGAAGCGATGCATGCGTTCGCTCTGCAGGCGGTCGCGGTTGCGCAGCCGGGCTTCCAGGAGGGCAATGATGCGCTCGGAGACGATCCGTTCCACGTCCTCGTCGCTCGGCAAGGGCCTTTCCTGGATGTTAATGTTGAACTGGCGGGCGATGCGCAGCAGGTCGGTGTGCTCGCCGGGGTTGACGAGCGAAATGGCCGTGCCGCTGGCGCCGGCTCGCCCGGTGCGCCCGGAGCGGTGGATATAAGCTTCGTGGTCCTCCGGCACCTCGTACTGGATGACGTGTGAAAGTTCAGGCAGGTCGATGCCGCGAGCCGCTACGTCGGTGGCGACCAGGAAGCGCAGCGTCTCGCGCCGCACCCGTTCGAGCACGCGCTCGCGGGCTGCCTGCGGCAGATCGGAGGTCAGCTCGTCGGCGTCGTAACCGAAGCGCTGCAGGACGGTGGTCACGAAGTTGACGCGCACCTTGGTATTGCAGAAGATCAAGGCAGAGGGTGGATTCTCGACCTCGATAATGCGCACCAGGCTGCGATCCTTATCCATGCCGGGCACAACGTAAAACACATGCTCGACTTCCGTCACGTGGATATGGTCGCTGCTCAGGTTTAAGAAACCGGGTTTGCTCAGGAACTCGTGCGCCAGGGTAAGCACCTGGGGTGGAAATGTGGCCGAAAACATATACGAGCTGATGTGGTGGGCGGGCAGGTAGCTTTTGACCCGGCGCATGTCGGGGTAAAAACCCATCGAGAGCATGCGGTCGGCCTCGTCGAAGACCAGGATTTTCAGTTTTTCCAGCGACAGCGAGCGCCGCTGCAGGTGGTCGAGGATGCGGCCTGGGGTGCCGATCACCAGGTGAGCTCCGGAGTGGAAGGCCGCCAATTGGTCGTGGTACCCGACCCCGCCGTATACCGCAATGCTTCGCACGCCAGTAGTGCGCCCCAGCAGCTCGGCCTCGGTCGCCACCTGGAGGGCCAGCTCACGGGTCGGAACCAGCACCATGGCCTGGGTGGTGGGCTCGAGCGGATTGACCATTTCCAGGATCGGGAGCAGGTAGGCCCCGGTCTTGCCGCTGCCGGTGCGGCTCTGGATCATCATGTCGCGCTGTGAAAACAGGTACGGGATAGCCTTTGCCTGGACTTGCAGGAGCTCCGTCCAGCCGGCCGCAGCGGCTCCATCGCGCAGCTTTTCGGGCAGGTCGGCCAGGGTGGCCTCAGGCAGCTCGTCCAGCGAGCTGGCGCCGCGCGGTGCCTGGGGCGGCAAATGAGCCACCTCGCCGGGGTTAAATTCTTCATCCTTATCGATCTCTGACATTCATTTCTCCAATACTTTGCAATCCGTCAATTATATCCGAAGGAGGGATTGGTTCACAAAAAACAGATCGCAGGGGGAGAAAAGTTAGTGAGAAATTTTCGGTGCCGTGTTCAGAAGGTCGCGAAATACCTCTCAAAAACTTCCTCCCCTATCCGGTCACTGTCACATTCACCACGTGGGTCTGGGCGGGGGTCCTCTCCCAGGAGCGCTTCAATTCAAAGGTCAGCTCTGCCTGGCCTGGGTGGACAGCCCGGAAGCGAAAGACCTGGGTCGAAGGCCCGCCGGGGGCGGGCGGGTCCTGTCCGGCCTGCACGAAGGAACTGCCCAGGGTTTCGACCTGCTCGGGGATGGGGCCGAGGCGCCAGATGAATCCCGTGCTGGCTGTGGCAGTCAAGCGGATTTCGAATTCCTCGCCCGTTCGAAATGTTAGATTTCCAATTTCCTGTGACATGCGCTTTAATTAATCTCGATAATCAGTTATTGAAGGCATTACAGCGATAGAAATTTGGTGGATTATCTTGTTGATCCTTGTTATGCAAAGCCAAAAGATGAATAACCGGTTGTGCATCTTATTATCTGCAAAATGCGGGGGCACCCGCATTTATAGATAATAAAATACACAATCCTAATAACTAATCTCAAGCTTAAATATATTGCTTCCTTTTCAGATTATAATATGAATAAAGGTTGTCAAGGAACCCGGAAGCTCATCAGGCAATTGTTCAAGCCAAACAGGCTTTGCAGCGCGAAGATCGTTTGGCTGCCCGCCAGTTGGCTTTTCTGGCAGCTCGCCTGGATCCCACGGACGAAACCCCTTGGTTAATTTTAGCGGCGCTGTCAGCTCCACAAGCTAGTATCAATTATCTCCATAAAGCCCTTGAGATTAATCCAGGCAGCGTTTCCGCCAAAAAGGGCCTGGTCTGGGCGCAAAACAATCTGAATCTGGAAAACGCCAGTAAGGCGGGAACGCAAACCGCTCAGGTGCTTCTGCAGCCTGCGCCGCAAAGCGAGATTACCCGGCCCTTGCATGTACTGCCCAAATCCCGGGGCCGGGCCAGATGGTTCCAATTCTGGCTGGGGGAGCCGGCAGTAGGGGCTAGGCGGGCCGGCTCCAGGACATTGGGCCGTGTTGCAAAATATACCCTGCTGCGAAGCATCACCCTTTTTTCGACCATTGTCGCCAGCGTATTCCTGATCATATATATTGCCAACCTGGGCGGATACCTGGACTCCATTCAAAAGGGACTGATCGAAGAGAATATCAATGGGATGCTGATGGCTGGTTGGTTAAAGGGGACGCCGCCAGATGAACGCCAGCAGTTTATCGACCAGACCCGCATGCAAATGCAGGCTTCGTTTGGCCTTGACCAGCCCTATCCTGTTCGAGTGGCAGGCTGGCTGGTACGCGGAATCACGCTCGATTGGGGTAAATCCAGATTTGAATATGTGCTCTCGAGCACATATATGGACGGGGCAGTCACTGGTGTTGTCACCTCGGACGATATTCGAACCGAGATTTTTAGTTACCTGCCGCGTACGCTCTTGCTTCTCGGATTGTCAAACCTCGGTCTTTTCCTGGGAAGTGTTTTGATTGCTCTCCTGTTGGCTCGCAGAACTGGCAGCTGGATAGACCGGGTAATGATATCGCTTGCGCCAATCTCTGCCGCCCCAAGCTGGATGTTTGGACTGATTCTGATCATCATTTTCTACAGAATCCTGGGGAACTATTCCTTCAGCCTGGGTGTGACCGCATGGAGGACTGAATTCAACCTGGATTTCATTCCGATCCTGATGAGAGGGCTGTTATTGCCATTCATGGCAATTTTTTTGAGCAAGTTCTTTCACAGTATTTATGCATGGCGCTCTTATTTTTATACTTTTTCGAACGAAAGCTACATTGAGCTGGCCAAAGCCAAGGGCTTGCCGCCGCATGTGCTGGAAAGGCGCTATTTGCTCAGACCGGCCTTGCCAAGCATCATCACCAGTTTCGCACTGATCGTTATTACGATCTGGCAGGAATGTATTGCGGTTGAATATTTTTTCAACGTTGGCGGAATCGGATCTTTCTTCGTTCAAGCCCTGGGAAATAATGATATTGGGGTTATCGTGGCCCTGGTATCGACTTTTGCTTATTTTTTAGCCATCACCGTCTTTATTCTGGATATCGCCTATGTACTAGTCGATCCACGCCTGAAAATTGAAAATGAAACACAAAGCGAAAAGCCACTCAGGTCTAAAGCCAAATTCGGTCTTGATTTTCAGTTCCCTGGAAAAGAAAAACCCTCACGGCAGTCCCGGCAAGCCTTTAAATCCCCCGCTCATGCGACAGAAATCCAGATCGAAAGGTCCACATTCGCAGAGCATGTCCAGACTGTCCGGCACAAATTGGCCGGTATCGGTCGAGCGATGGCAGAATTCTCTCGAGACCTGGCACGCTTCCCATCTGCGATCGTTGGAGTTGTAATAATTGCGGTTCTTTTAATCATCTCGGTCGGGACGGTGATTGCTATTCCTTATGGTAAGGCCATCCGCCTTTGGCGCGGCGATGACAAGGCCTGGATCCGCAATCCAATTGATGCGCCGCCAGCCTGGATCAACTTCTTTCGCCAGCAAAAACTGCCCGAAAATATCCGGCTCAGCAGCCAGGACGGGACTGCCACAAAGCTGGTCACGCCTGGCTCAAATGGGAATTCGGCCATCACGATCAATTTTCAATTTGATTATGCCTATAATTCGCTCCCACAGGACGTCTTGGTTTTATTTACTCCGCGTTACACCACCAAACAGCCATTTGTGATTCTGACCTGGACAATGCCAGATGGAAAGGCGATCCGCCTAAAAAATACAGCGGTTAGCAAAGATGGAATGATCTTTTTTTCAAATGACAAGGAGATCGTAAGTAAACTGAATACAGCCACTCCGGCACAGATGTTGTTTGCGAAACCAAACGACTCTCCAGGAGAAGCCTTCAAGGGCCGCTACGAATTGCGCCTGGATGGCTTCACGTTTGAGCAAGGCAGCGACCTGGACGCTGAGCTGATTGTGCAAGGAAAGGTTTACGGCCTTGCAGGCACGGACGGGCAAAGGAGAGACTTATCTTTGGCGCTGCTTTGGGGCACCGTAGCAGCCCTCTCATTCGGAATCCTGGCTGCGATCGTTACAACGATCAGCAGTGTGACTCTGGCGGCGGCAGGAGCCTGGTTTGGCGGATGGATTGACGGGTTGATCCAAAGAATTTCGGAAATAAACATGGTTCTACCGATTCTTCCAACTTGCATCCTGGTCTTTTTCCTGTATTCTAAAAGTTTTTGGGTCATCCTGGGCGTAACGGTTGGTTTGAGCATTTTTGGCAATTCGATCAAGAATTACCGGGCCATATTTCTGCAAATCAAGCAGCTGCCCTATGTCGAAGCAGCTTCGGCCTATGGCGCTTCGAGCTGGCGGATCATCTTCCAGTACCTGGTACCCAGAGTACGCAGCGTTTTAATACCGCAGCTTGTGATCCTGGTTCCAAGTTACATCTTTTTTGAATCGACCCTTTCATTTTTAGGGGTCAGTGATCCTTTCCTGCCAACCCTGGGAAAGCTGTTGGTCAGCACGCTGCAGGGCAGCCTGGCAGGCCGTCCATTTTTCCAGTTATTGGAACCAGTCGGGATGCTGACATTGATAGCGCTGAGTTTTGCGCTGCCGGGATTTGCGCTGGAACGCCTTTACAATGAAAAGCTAGGTGTATAGATTCATTTTGCTGGCAGGCTGGATTATTATGTGGAAATTGCTTTCCTCTTTCGATTTTCCCTATAAACTGTTAATAGGAATTATTGGATGAAAGCAATATCCCCTATTCTGATATACGCCATCCTGGTAGTGTTTGCGGTTACAGCAACCATCCTTTCATCGCGATACGTTAATCCGCCTGACTGCCGGGGCCTGTGCGATCCGTCCAGCGGCCAGCCCTGCCCGGCCGGAACCTGCCTCGCCGGGCAGCAAAAGGCGGGCTTGCCGATGCCCTACCTGGTGGACGACCCGGGCGGCAGCTCGCCCACCAGCGGTTGGGGCATCCTGGGCCCCGAGGACCTGCCGAACCCGCTGTTCTTCCTGCTGGACGTGCTCTTCTTTGGGCAGATCCTGTGGCTGGGATACATCCTGGTTGTGTCGCTGCGGCGGCAATCGCGACCCGACCTGCTATTGGTTGGCGTGGCGCTGGCTGTTATAATAGTTGGGGTAGTGAGCGGGATCCTGCTTTACCGGGTATGACCATGAAAGAAGATTTTTATTTAATATTGGCCCAAAAATTGCAACACGGAAAGTGAGAGGCAAGGAGCTGCTGGGCCATGAACCTGTTTCGCAAGTCTCATAAAGCTGAACTTCTGGCAGAGAAATGCTGTGGGGTGATCGCGCTGGAAATTCAGGCGCCCGGCAAGCCGCTTTTACTATTTTGCCCAAAGTGCGGGCGTAAATGGGAGCCGGCGCCGGTCGACCCTAAATTGATCGAGGCGATTACCTACTTTGAAGTGCTGGGTAGTTGCCTGGAGGATGTCTTCCAGGTTGCTGGTAAAAAATGAAAAGTCCGGGCCAGGCCGGGCATTTTCTTATCAAGAAATCTATTTTCCAGATATTTTTTTAGAACAAAATTAATTCATTAACCCGAAGTGCGGCGGATGGAATATTTACGTTTGACTTGATAAACCCTCGTTTATATAGGATAATAAAGATATCTATTGTAAATATTGTCCAGGAGGGTTCCATGAGCCTGCCATTATTATTGAAATTGGTGCACGAAGGCAGGGTCTTCGAGACTGCCTTCCAGGAGGCGCTGGCCCAGG
Organism: Anaerolineaceae bacterium; assembly: GCA_035543095.1. Classification (GTDB taxonomy): domain Bacteria; phylum Chloroflexota; class Anaerolineae; order Anaerolineales; family Anaerolineaceae; genus UBA700. Next base: position 8,828 of record DATKKB010000141.1, read on the forward strand.
GTCGCATCACGCCCGAGCTGGCATCCGCCTTCGATGATTCGGCTGTGCGCCGGAGCCGCACCTGCGAGCTGGCGGTGGCGGCGGCAATTACAACGGTGATGGTGCTTAAACCGTTTTAGTTGAACAGTCTCGCCTGGCCCGCCTGAGACCTGGAAAAAAGCGGACCGCGGCGTATAATATGGGATCATTAGCCTCACCATAAATTGTGCTTTCCAACAAGGATAGAAAAATGGCGCCCCAGAATTCCGAAAGTATCGTGCGAGCCCTGCTCGAGCCGGCCGAAATCGAAATTAACGGCAAAAATCCATGGGATATCCAGATCCACAATCCAAATTTCTACAGTAGAGTTTTGAACGAGACTTCGATGGGGCTGGGGGAATCCTATATGGACGGCTGGTGGGACTGCGAGGCGATGGACGAGCTGGTCTACCGCGTCCTGAAGACCAATATCGATTCGAAAGTCAGGGGCAATTGGAAGATCGCCCTGCAGGTGCTGCGGTCCAGGCTGTTCAACCTCCAGACCCGATCCAGGGCGCTCAAGGTCGGCGAGTACACCTACGATCTCGGGAACGACCTGTACTGCGCCATGCTCGACAAACGCCTCAACTACACCTGCGGCTACTGGAAGGATGCAACCAACCTGGACGATGCCCAGGATGCAAAGCTGGAGCTGGTGTGCAGGAAGATCGGCCTCAAGGCGGGCATGCGCGTGCTCGAATTCGGCTGCGGCTGGGGCTCCTTTGCCGCCTACGCTGCCGAGAAGTACGGGGCTCACGTTACCGGGGTGACCATTTCGAGGGAGCAGTTGTCCTTTGCCCAGGAGGTTTGCAAAGGGCTGCCGGTGGAGCTGCGCTTCCAGGATTATCGAGAGGTGGAAGGCAAGTTCGACGCCGTCATCTCGATCGGCATGGTGGAGCACGTTGGGTATAAGAATTACGGCACCTACATGCAGGTGGTTGACCGCTGCCTGGACGAGAACGGTATCGCCCTGATCCACTGCATCGGCAACAACCAGAGCATGACGTTTGGCGATGCCTGGACCACCACATATATCTTCCCAAACGGCATGCTGCCCTCGATTGCCCAACTCGGCAAAGCCATGGAGGAAAAATTCGTGATGGAAGACTGGCACAATTTCGCCCCGCATTACGTCCCAACCCTGCTGGCGTGGTACGCCAACTTCGAGAAGGCCTGGCCCGCCCTGCGCGCTAAATACGGCGACCGTTTCTACCGCATGTGGCGCTACTACCTGTTGAACAGCGCCGGCGCCTTCCGCGCCCGCGCCCAGCAGCTCTGGCAAATCGTATTCACGCGCCGGGGCACCACGCAGCCGGAGTGCAGGTATAGTTAAGCTGGCGTTCCGGGTTGGCTTATTTCGGCCAGCTTTGCGACTCGAAATGAACTAAATTTAACCCGGCGTCTTTTTTACCGGCCGCGGGTGTTAATGAATTTATCCGGATTGATCGCCTTCTGGAAGCAAAAAGTGGGCGAGTTAAATTCGAGCTTTTCGTCATTTGGCCCGTGGATTGCAAAATACTAGCAGCCCCGCTCCCAGAAATTGGGAAAAACCGGCTCAGATTCGATTGTTTCGAAGCCTTCCCCTTTTAATTCTCTTAAGGCTGAATGGATATCGCTGACCGAAAAGCCGCGTGATCCACTTGCCTTTCGCTGCGGGCACGGATTTCATCCGGAGCCCGCGCAGGTGGCCTGTAAAGCGCCACCAGCAACGGGCCACGCCTCATCATACACTGGCTCTCCATTTTCAGAATGAGCGGCGGTCATGCCAGCTTGAAATCCCAACTGTTCATAGAAGCTGCGCGACAGGTTAATATCAGTGACCGGGATGCCAATATGCTGAAGACCCATGAAATTATCACTGAGAATTTGAGTCGTGCTTGTTCCTTCACACTAAAGGGTGGGCGCCTTTTGATCACGGATTAGAATTGATGTTTTCCGGAGAGCGTGTCAGTATCTTATTAGCTTCAGCTGGATTCATCGACCTGGCAATCAAGTACCCCTGTCCAATGTCACAATTTGAAGCTTTTAAGATATTTAGTTGTTCGTCCGTTTCGATACCTTCGGCGGTCGTATCAATCCCTAAATCATGGGCTATCGTAAGAATTGTGCGTAATCCGGTCCATGCCGACCAGTGAATCCGGAGCATATCGGCCAGTGAATCCGGTGGATGCCGGCCACCGAATCCGGTAGATGCCGTCCACTTTTTAGGGGAAGACCGGAATCGTGGTCAGCATGGGCCGAAAGGGTGGACGGCATGACCGGAATAAGCAGCATCCGGCGTGGTGGATGAGGTAGTCGGAGTTACTTGCTGAACTGTCCCCTGGCCGGGTAGAAACCACCGGAACGTGTATATGCTAAAGCCAATCGCAGCCAATAAGATGATGACCACAAGCCATGGGAATAAATGCTTTTTTGAGATCGTGATCTCAAAAAAGCATTTGTTCCTCTGGCTCCTGATTATTTTCTTCTTGGCTGCAGCAGGTCTGGGCATATACGAATTCCGCCGTCTTCTGCCCGGCCAAGAGACAGCCCAGCAAGCAACTCCGACGATCTCGTCCACCACACCGGATGCCGACCAAACTGCCCAGGCTGCGGCCCTGGCGGGAGAGCGTAGGCTTTCTAAACCGTGGATTACCAAAAGCCTATATCCTTGATCGCACGCCCACCCTGCGCAACCGTCCCCACGTCCTGGCCCTGACGCCCAAGGCCCACGCTGCCGCTATTTCAGATGACCCGGGTGCAGTCTCAAATATGGATGCCCTGGGCCAGCCACTGTCTCAACCCTGGACGCCGGGGACCCGGACGATGACCCTGGCAGTACCAGTGCAGCCTATCCGGCCGTCTCCCCCGGTGACTTGAGTCGGACTCCTCCAGGAGACTTATTAGGGATGAGATTAACGAGTAAATTCGTTATTACAAGGGGGACGTCTTTGAACAAGGTATAGGGAAAAACCTTCCGCGTAGTAACGAATAAATTCGTTACTACGAGGGGGGACGTCTTTGAAGATGGCCTTTATGCTGCTATAAAAAGGAGTTTACAAAAGAAACCATGTTCTGGCCTGGAGCCCTGTTTGCCCGTGGTAAAGTAATGGATAGCAGTATAATGATTTTATCCATGTAAAGTACCCGCTTTCCACAACTGCCCACACAATCATGGCCGCAGGTACATTCATAGCACAGGCCTCGATCATTTCAGGAGGGGTAAAGAGGAGGGGTGACTATGAGGCGACATTCCTTGAATCCGTTCAAATTGGGGCTGGCAGGGCTGCTCCTGCTGGCCGGTTTCCTTAACGCGGCCTTCCCGGCCGCGGCCCAGCCATTGCATCCAGCCATTCGCAGCGGGCCTTACCTGATGCTGGCCACAGAAAACAACTGGAAGTGGTCCCCGGCGGTAGCCTATGCACCTCCACATGACCTGTACCTGGTGGTGTGGGAGACCATCAATACAATTGACCACCACACCATTTACGGCCGCCTGGTCACTGCCGCCAGCCAGGTCTACTCTGAGTTTGTTGTTTACGACAGCGAGCACAACAGCCTGCAGCCGGGGGTGGCCTACGATTCCGTCAATGACCGCTTTCTGGTAGTCTGGTCTTATGACTCCGCCGGTGACGGCCTGGATAATGACATTTATGGCCGCTTCATTCCATGGAATGGTCCAAGCCAGGCCTATCCAGACTTTGGGATTGAGACCAGCCGGGCCAATACCGACAAGCCCAGGGTGGCCTACGGCTCCACCTTTAACCGTTTCCTGGTCACCTGGAGGGTTATCGGGGTTATTGGCGATCCCAAATATCCTTTCGAAATCGCCGGCGGGTTAATCTACAATGACACAGGTAACGCGAAGTTTGTGCCTATTTCCAGCGGCCCGGAGGCGCGTGACTTCCCGGATGTGACATATAACCTTTACACCAATCAATTTGTGGTCGTGTGGGATGAAGACGTCGGCCGGGATGCGATGGACCTGGATATATACGCCGCCCGCCTTAATATCGACGGCGTGCTGCAATTCCCGGGCGAGTTTGCCGTTACCACCTCGACCTCCAACGAGCAGCACCCCACCGTGGCAGCCTGTTACCATACCGGCCAGTACTTTATCGCCTGGCAGCAGCAGGTGAACCAGACCACCAATGATAATATCTTTGGGCGTATGATGTCCGGGGGGGGAGTTCTCGATCAAATATACGGGTTTGCGGGCACGACCCTGCCGCAGCAGTACCCGCGCCTGTCCTGCAACCCCGCCGGGACCGAGTTTTTCCTGGCCTGGCAGGACATGTATGGCGCAAACTTCTACCCACGCGTGGGCATCTGGGCCGAGGTTGTGCACCTGGATAAGATCGTTGAGCCGGCCTTCGAGGTGGTGCGGCCCAGCGATACCCGCGACCGGCTTTACCCGGCCGTAGCTTACGGCAGAGAAAGTGCCCTGGTGGTCTGGCAGCATGCCCGGGATAATACCAATTACCTGGACATCTGGGCCCAGGTGGTGCGGCCGCATTCAATTTTTGTGCCGGTAATAAAGAAATAGATATGGTTGAAGAGTGAGCAAAGTAACCGCTCAATCTTCAACAACCGGATGGATTAATTAGAAATACAGGTTGGTGACCTGGCTGCGCGATTCGCTATCGCGGTAGGATTGGCCGAGCTCGGCCAGAATCTCTGTCTTGCGGGCGGAAATGTAAGCCTTTAAACAGCTCAGCTCCTCGTAATAGGGGATGAATTTGATCCCGAGGCGCACCAAATTCGACCCGACAGGCTCAAGGTACACGATCGCACCAATCAGGGTCTTGAATTTACAGTCTGGCGAGAGGCCGAAGTTCAACAGGACGTTCCGGCAGCCGTCCAGATCGAGCAGGGGGGCAAAGCTCCGGTTCAAGTAGACCGCCATGCCTGTGGTTGAAATGTCGTCCAGGCAGCCGCGCAAGCCCTTGCCATGGTATTCGATATCCACGTAGACGGAGCGCTCAGGCTGGACCCGGTCGTGGACGCGCTTCTTCCATCTCCGCCCGATCCAGTTCACTTCCGAGAGGACTCCCATGCCGGTGCTTAAATTGTCCAGATGGAACGAGCCGCGCACCAGGTGGGCGATGCGCCGGTGCTGGATGTAGATCGGGCCATCCTGCCCTGCCAGGAGCGGGTAATTGCTGATCTTCAGAAAGATTTTGCCGTCTTCCACCTTGGTCACGGCGGCGCCCTGTTTGAGGTTCAGCCCGTGGAACGACCGGGTCAGGCTCAGCTTTTCGTGCTGGCCTGCCAGCGTTTGGAAGATCTGGAAAAGTTCTTTTACGGGGGGTACGGATTTGGAGGCCAACTAAACACCTCGCTGCGAACGGACCGGTTAGGCCGGCTTGACCGATGGAATACCTGTAAGGATCAGTTGCAACATTCATGCCAAACCGGCTAACAAAGCTGAGCAGTTATCCTGGGGTGGATCGTGGGGCAATAAGGATTAAGGTTATGGTACAAAAGAATGGGCAGGTGTGCTTTTCACCTTTCAGGTGGAGGGATG
>DATKKB010000142.1:0-4737 GCA_035543095.1 Anaerolineaceae bacterium
CCGACAACCAGGTTGTTATGGCGCGCGCATGACAGGTGCAGGCTTTGGCGGCTGCGCTGTCGCGTTGGTGCAAGCTGATGCTGCCGATTCATTTTCTCGACAGGTTGTCTCTGAATATCAAAATGAGACCGGTATAGCCGCACAAATTTATAAATGTGTGGCAACCAATGGCGCTGAAATTGTGAAAAGTCCATCATTGTGGGACGCGACGGGCTAGGCAAGGACTTGATTACGCGGCGTTCGTCCATAGCCAGGTAGCGGCTCATCATAAGGATGCACTCGGCGCCTATCTGCCTGAGTACGCAAGAAAAGGGAAAGCAGTATTGGAGAGAAGCCATGAATAAAACAATTTCTATGCCAGTTGATGTTGCAACAGTCAAAACGCCCTGGCAAGCCTGGATGATGCTGCCGGCCCGCACGCTGCTGTTCGCTGCCTTTCAGGCAATTTTTGCTCTAGTCTATTTCCTTGGCGGATCAGCCCACGCCTGGGATGATTCGTCAGCCTGGTGGCCTTTTTCCGTCACGCTTACGAATGTGGTTTGCATCCTCTTGCTTATTCCTCTGTTTCGAAGCGAAGGGAAAAGCTATCTGAACTTATTTCGTATCGACCGCGAACACATCAAGAACGATCTTGTCGCGGTACTTGTGGTATTGGTCATCACCATTCCGGTTGCCATGCTGCCAGACATTTTGCTTGCGAACTGGTTATTCGGTGACATAAAGGTGGCCATGGGTCTTTTTATCCATCACCTGCCTGCTTGGGCAACTTTGAGCGGGTTCATCCTTTTTCCAGTTACGCAAGGCATGGCAGAATTGGTTACTTATTTCTTGTACATCGAACCTCACCTGGAAGATCAATTAAAGGTGCGGTGGTTGGCACTGAGCATCGCTGCCATAGCTTTGGGGATCCAGCATATAGCAGTGCCCTTGTTATTCAATGCACCTTTCATCATCTGGCGGGCCTTGATGTTTATACCATTCGCCTTTTTGCTCGGAATCACGTTACGTTGGCGCCCCCGGCTGCTGATATACCTGGCCATTATCCACATGCTGATGGATATGGGAACAGCAGCTATGCTCTTTACTGTTTAGGAATCAATGGCGGAATGAGCAATGAATGGGACGAATACTTATTTAAAGAATGTGATGCGATGGGAAAGCCGCATGGTTTCTTCATTGCAGATTTTAACTTTGTTCTCGCCTTAAGAGCGGGAGGGTTTAATTTCGTGCGGTATCGGAAATAACCATTCGTTCTATAGATCGAGAACTGATCGATCAAGCCTATCGTGAAAACCGGATATTGATGCCTGACGACAAAGATTTTGGTGGGCTTGTTAACGTCAGTGGAACCAATTCTGCTGGCGATATTTTGATCCGATTCCCTGGAAATGCCCGCGGTGAATTGGCCGAAACGATTACCCGGCTGGCTACAGAAAGAGGCGAAGAATTAGCTGGTGCGTTTGTTTTGGTCCAACCTGGACAAATCCGAATCGGCGGACGAATCCCTCCTTAGAAAAAACATAAAAATCCCCTTTAAATAAGCAGAGGAATTTTATTCATCTACAGCCTCTAATTATCCGCTGGGCTAGCCTTGCGGTGGCCCTGGGCCACGTCCTTTTCGGCAATCTGGGCGTAATGGCAGACCATTTGACCTATAAATCTGCCCATAAATTCCACCATGGTCACGCCGTATACGGCTTGCAGCACGCCCAGACCATGGCGGATTACAAGGCCGTATCGATGAAACTTATGCATGAGGATATCAAGATCACGGATGAGATTTATGCTCCGATCCTCTTTCACGAGGTGCAACTAAGGATCAACCGGCTGGGAAATTCAACCGCCACCTCGACGGACACACGACTTGAGTCGTTGGCTCGAAGCTTGTCAAATGACGACCTTTCCACAGTGATGCGTATTGTCGCAGAGAGGTTAAGCTCATGAATCTTGCCACCTTGTCACTTCCTGCCAAACCATTTATAATGCTAAGCAAAAATATGTTTTAGCTTAGCAAGTTGGAGGTAGGAATGACCAATACAACCACCGTAAAAGTATCCAAACGATACCAGATAGCCGTGCCGGCTCTGGCTCGCCAGCTATTGAATATCCAGAGCGGCGATCGGTTGCTGGTGGATATTCAGGACGGGATGATGGTTTTGATCCCTTGCCCGGAAAATTACACCGACGCCCTCGCAGGCCTGCACCGGGAAATCTGGCAGAACGAGGACGCTCAAAAATACATCGATGAGGAGCGGGATGCATGGGCCAATTCAGTCAAAGATTAGGATCAATCTCGAAAGTTGGCCTGGATACGACCGTGTTCATTTACCATTTCGAGAAGCATCCCATCTATTCGCCCCTGACGCAAGAGATCCTATCCAACATTGAGAAGGGTATCCTAAAAGGGATTACTTCATCGGTAATACTAATGGAAATCATCGTGAAACCACTCTCCATGGGCAGAAACGATATTGCCAGGAAGTATGAAGCCCTGCTGATGAATTTTCCGAATTTGGAGGTGGTTGACCTTGATCGGGATGTGATCCGCCAGGCAGCCCGGCTGCGAGCGGAGTACCGGCTCAGGCCGCCGGATGCGTTGCAGGTCAGTGCTTGCCTGCTGGGAGGAGCGGAGGCCTTCGTCACCAACGATCGCCGGATTGACCGAATCAAGGGGAAATTGGATATCGTCGATTTGGATGACTTTAACAGTTAGGAACGCGTAGATATCTCTAGAACTCAAATCAATTTCATCCATTACCAGGCGTGATATATAATCAATTTTAAATGCCAGCGCCGCTTCTTCTCACCAAGCTATACATCCCACCACCTCGTCCTAAAAATGTTCTCCGTCACCGCTTGATTTCTCGATTGAATGAGGGCCTGGACGGTAAACTGGCTCTTATCTCTGCTCCCGCTGGATTTGGTAAGACCACGCTGGTCAGCGAATGGATCTCTGGCTGCAATAGGCCGGTCGCCTGGCTGTCGCTGGATGAAGGAGATAACGACCTCACCCGCTTTCTGACATACCTCATCTCTGCATTGCAGACACTTGCGCCAAATCTTGGTGCAGGAGTGTTAGCGGCACTCCAATCTCAAAATCCACCTCCCCTTGAATCGATATTGACTGCCTTAATTAATGAAATCGCTACCTTGCCGGATCGTATCATTCTCGTCCTGGACGACTACCATGTGATCGATTCCAAACCAGTTGATAGTGCCCTCACTTTTCTCCTCGAGCACCAGCCGCCGCACATGCACCTGGTCATTGCCACCCGAGAGGATCCAGCGCTCCCTCTTGCTCGTTTGCGCGCCCGCGGCCAACTCACCGAGCTTCGCACTGCCGAATTACGCTTTTCCCCGGAGGAAGCCGCCGATTTTCTCAACCAGGTGATGGGCTTGAACCTCTCGGCTAGAGATATCGCGGCCCTGGAGACCCGCACTGAAGGCTGGATCGCTGGTCTGCAACTGGCAGCACTCGCTGCGCTCGCCATGGAGGACCAGGCAGACCTCGACCATTTCATTCCGGCTTTTGCTGGCAGCCATCGTTTTGTGCTGGACTACCTGGTTGAGGAAGTTCTTCAGCGCCAGCCTGAGCTTATTCGCGGCTTTTTACTGCAAACTGCGATACTCGACCGGCTGTGTGCGCCATTGTGCAATGCGGTCACTGAGCGGGAAGATGGCAAAGAAATGCTGGATGTCCTGGAACACAGCAACCTGTTCCTCCTTCCACTGGATGACAAGGGCCAATGGTATCGCTATCACCATCTCTTCGCCGAGGTTTTGCGAACGTACATGGAAGGGGATTATCCTGGTCAAGTGCCCATGCTTCACATGCGGGCTAGTATCTGGTTCGAGGAGAACAACCTGCCAGCTGAGGCCATCCAGCATGCATTGGCTGCCAAAGCCTTTGATCGAGCAGCAGACTTGATTGAAAAAATATGGCTGGAGATGGATCTCAGTTACCAATCCGCCGCCTGGCTTGGCTGGGCAAAAGTGCTGCCCAACGACCTGATCCGCTCGCGACCGGTGCTCTGCGTGGGCTGCGCCTGGGCAATGTTGAGCACCGGTGAGATCGAGGCCAGCGAAATCCATTTGCGAGACGCCGAATGCTGGTTAGACCCGGCAGAAAAGGCATCCGAGAATTCATCCGCCAGGATGGTCGTCGTGGACAAATCTGAATTTCGGTCACTGCCCGCCTCGATTGCTGCCGCCCGCGCGTATCGCGCTTTGGCATTGGGCGATATCCCCGCTACGAAAATGTATGCGCGTCAAGCGCTGGCACTTGTTTCTGAGGATGAGACCGTCCATCGTACGCAGGCGACAGCGTTGCTGGGAATGGCTGAATATGCCAACGGTAATATGCCTGCCGCGGAACAGGAATTCCTCAAATTACAGGCGATGATGTGGCAAGCGAACGACATCGCCAATGCCATCGGCATTACCTTTGTCGTGGCGAACATCATGCTGGTCCAGGGCCGTCTTCAGGAAGCCATTCGCGCCTATCGCCAGGCCCTGAAATTAGCAGTCAGTCATGGAGCTCCGTCAATTTTAGGCGCTGCGGATCTATACCGGGGTCTGAGTGAACTGCTGTGTGAACAAGGCGACCTGGAAGCCGCAACCAAGAACTTGCAAACGGCCCGGCAGCTGGGCGAGCATGGCGCGCTAACCGGCTGGCCGCATCGCTTGTGCATTGCTCAGGCACGCATCAAGGAATCCCAGGGTGATTTGGCTGGCGCC
>DATKKB010000143.1:0-10501 GCA_035543095.1 Anaerolineaceae bacterium
AAGATGGTCAAGCGAGTTGTTAATGTTTGAAGAGGCCTACCCCTGTTGACTTATTGCAAAAACCTCTATAGTCACATCAGTTTGAAATTAATTGGAGGACCCTGATCCAGGCTTCTGAGCAGATTGGCCCATGGTTATCTCAATGATCACCGTCTTGGTGCTGGTCTTCCACGTCTAGGAGCAGCTGATGCCAGAATATCCAAATGCCTTTTTTTACTTCCTGAACCACCCCTGTTCTTTCGACGTAATCCTCCGGTGGCAGTTACAGCACAGCACCCGGCATTTGGATATTCCTTTTTCGATCTTTTCAACGATTGCCCCCTGGGCAATCATTTTGCTGATTGCTTTGACCTTGCCGTAAAGGTGGTTGAACTCTAAAACGGTTGGATCTTGCTCGCCACAAATCCCGCAAGGATGGGATGCCAGATAGTCCCAAACAAAATCCCGCGCCGAATTTCTGTTTATGCTCTTTCTTGTCCTGACGTGTTCCAAATGAGTTGCCTTGTGTTTCCGATACCACAAGTCATTTTCCCTTTTTCGACAATCCCTGCAGACTTTTTGGCGGATTCCAAGCAGCTTCCAGCGCTAGGCGAACTCTTGTTCTGGTTTTTCCTTGGAACAACGGATACATATGGGCATTTTCCCTCACGCATTAAATACGCGATACCTGAAAAAGCTGAAGCTGGAATCCCTGCCCATATATAGGGGTAATGGCCTTAAAATAACAAAAGATCCCCGAATGCGGGGGTCCTTTTCTGTGACCGACCAGGGACTTGAACCCTGAACCCATTGATTAAGAGTCAATTGCTCTGCCAGTTGAGCTAGTCGGCCATGCGGCTAACGGCGGAGAATATTATACCGCAGAGTCATAGCGTGTCAATGTGAATTGCCCGGTCGCTGGCTTCATCCAGCGCAGCCACTTCGTCCTCGCTCAGGGCCCAGCCCAGCGACCCGACATTCTCGCGGGCCTGGCTGAGGTTTTTAGCCCCCGGAATCGGCACAGCGTTCTTGCGCATGACCCAGTTCAGAGCTACCTGGGCCGGGCTCTTTCCGCCGTGGGCCTCCCCGATGGCTCCCAATGCAGCGACTAACGGCTGCGCCGGCCCCACAAAGCGACCGTCTCGCAAGCCGCGCACCCCGCCCAAGGGATGTTCCGGCGTGTATTTCCCGGTCAGCAGGCCCTGGGCCAGGGGGCTGTAGGCAATTAAGCTAACCCCCATGTCGCGGCAGGCCTTCAACAGGCTATTTTTCTCAACTGTGCGGTCGAGCAGATTGTAGCGCACCTGGTTGGAAGCCAGGTGAACGCCGCGCCGGGCCAACACTGCCGCGGTCCGCCACATCTGGGCGTCGCTGTAGTTGGAAACTCCCACCGCCCGCGTCAACCTGGCCTCGACTGCATCCGCCAGGGCCTCGGCCCAGAATTCAACCGGCAGGGGTGGAGTAGGCCAGTGAATCTGGTACAGGTCCACGCTTTTCATCCCCAGCCGGCCCAGGCTTTCGCTCAGGTATTTGAGCAGGTCGGCTCGTTTCAGGCGCCAGGGGTACGGCATAAACTTGGTTGCCACCACCGGCTGCTGGCCCGAGGCGCGCACGAACTGGCCCAGCAGAGTTTCCGAGCGCCCGCGTCCGTAAGTTTCAGAGCTGTCGAAGAAATTGATCCCGGCGCCCAGGCTCACCTCGAACCCGGCCCGCAGGTCGTTGTCGCTGAAACCACCCTTGCCATAATCCCAATAAAACTTGTCGCCCCATTGCCAGGTGCCGATCCCCAGCGGGCTGATCTGGATCCCCGTTTTTCCCAGCTCGACCCGCTCCGGTAGCGGCGATCCTGGCTGCGTTGAAAAAGCGTCCACGTTTCCTCCGGATGCTAGCCAAATCCAAAACGGATCAGCGATCCCAACGAATACCGTGGGATCGAAGCCACCGAATATTCCATTCCGTGGATGATGGCGTCCGCCGCCATCAACCCGCTCTTGATTGCCGGGCTGATGCCCTCGCCCATGTCCAGGGTTGCCAGGCCGGCTGCGTCGCCCACCAGAAAGGCGTTGCCCCGCCGAAGCTCGGGCAGCTTATGGCGCAGGTAGTAGCTGTGCCCGCTGGGTTTATACTCGTGCCCGCGCACCAGGCCCAGCCGGTCCAGCTTTTCGACCAGCAGGTTCCAATGATTCTTGAGCGTATCGCTGTTGGCCCTGAGCTGCTCCGCCTTGCCGCCCACCCCCACGTTCAGGTATCCGTTGGCCTTCGGGACGTACCAGGCGTACCCCGGCAGATGATTCTCCAGGAACCAGAGCTGGCAGCGCTCGTCCGTGTAAGGGTACGGAAATTCTTCCTCCTGGGCCACGATCAGCGACTCTTTCGGCCGGGTGCGGTCCGTTTTAAACAGCGTCCGGTAGACCGGGCAGTGCGTGCCGCCTGCCCCCACCAGGTACTTTCCGCAGTACTCGCCGTCCACCTCGTAGCCGTCGCCAGTCTCGAGAATGGATTTGACCGTGTGAGCATGCACCGCAACGCCGGCCCGCCGCACCTGCCAATCGTCGAACTCGTAGCGGCGAATGGCATGCTGGCGAGTGCGCAGCTTGAATTTGAGCCCTTGAATGGCAACTTGAAAAGACGTGAAGGTGGTGAAACTGTGCGGGTATTCGGCCGGGCCGAGCTCGAGGTCGCGCAATACTTCGGGCGTGATCCAGCCGGCGCACGGCTTGAAGCGCGGAAACTCGGCCTGGTCGAGGATCAGGCAGGCGACGTTATGCTGGCGCAGGCGCCAGGCGCACGCCGCTCCCCCTGGCCCCCCGCCGACAATGATAACGTCTGTCTGGATCATCTATTTCCTTTTTTTAATACGAGGGGGTGGAGTATTTTGAAAGTGCTTCGCACTTTCAAAATACTCCGCTCGTTCGTTTTGCTTAGCCGCCCGCTACGCGGGGCCGGCCAGCTTATTTGATACGAGGGGGGGTGGAGTTTTAGAAAATGCTTCGCATTTTCTAAAACTCCCCTCGTTCGTTTTACGTGGCCGCCCGCTACGTGGGGCCGGCCAGCTTTTTTACGTGTGATTGGAGGCGGCGGCTCCAATAACACGCAAAAAATTTAACTCATGCGGCAGTCCGGCTGGGGTGTGCCGGGGCGGGTCATGACGATCTGCCAGAGCTGCTGGTGGCGCGAGCGGAACGCTCCGGCGCTGTTGAGCAGGTAATAGCGCCACATGCGGCGAAAGCGCTCGCCGTACTTTTCTTTCAGGCCAGGCCAGGCCCTCTCAAAATTGGCGTGCCAGGCCATCAGGGTCTTGTCGTAGTGCGGGCCGATGTTGTGCCAGTCTTCCATCACAAACAGGTTCTCCATGGCGGCCCCAAGCTGTGTGATGGAGGGCAGCATGCTGTTCGGGAAAATGTACTTTTCCGACCAGGGTTCTCCGTGCGTCGTGCTTGAATTGCCGCCGATAGTGTGCACGAAGGCAATTCCGCCTTCTTTTAAACAGCGGTCGGTCACCTGCATGTAGGTGCGGTAATTCTTGTACCCGACGTGCTCCATGACGCCGATCGAGATGACCGCGTCGAACTTGCCCTGCACCTCGCGGTAGTCCTGCAAGCGCAGCTCCACCGGCAGGCCTTGGCATAGTTCCATCCCGAGCGCAACCTGCTCCTTCGAAACGGTCACGCCCAGCACGCTGACGCCGTATTTCTCGGCGGCATACTTGGCGAAACTGCCCCATCCGCAGCCCAGCTCGAGCACTTTCATGCCCGGTTTGAGGCCGATCTTACGGCACACCAGGTCAAGCTTGGCCTCCTGGGCCTCGTCCAGGGTGGCGGCATTTTTCCAGTAAGCGCAGGTGTAATTCAGGCGCCGGTCGAGCATGGCGCAGTACAGATCGTTCCCCAGGTCGTAATGTTGCTGGCCGACCTCGAACGCCTTGGAGGGCGATTGCAGGTTAAACAGCTTCGCCCGGATGGCATAGGAGGCTACTCTCAGGTTACCTGTAACCCTGGTATCCAGGCTGGCCAGGAGGAGGCGGTTGACCAGCTCATCGATGGCGTCGCAATCCCACCAGCCGTCAACGTACGATTCGCCTAACCCGAGGGATGATTCGCTCAAGACCCGGTCGTAAAAACGCGGGTCGTGGATTTGAATATCCCACGGATTCTTGCCGTTAATTTGAATATCGGTAGGTTCGAGCAGTTCGCGTATGATCATTTCTGATTTTTGTGGAGACATTTTGTTCCTCCCTCGGAAATGCGGAAACGGTGATTTGGAATCATCCATTTCACCGTTTCCGGATAGATAAGATTTGATCATTAGCAACAGTATAGCAAATAGATAAAAAAGGTCAAGATACCTTTTTGCCTTAGGCTTTTCCCCACACAATACAGGCCGCTCCCACCAGGTTGGCCCAGGTTTTAAGCCCGGCCGGCACGATGGGGATGCTGGCCGCGGTCGGCAGCGCAAGCTGGTGCGCCGTGCTGCGCACCTGCGAAAGGTACAGCTCGCCGATCTGGGCCGCTCCGCCGCCGACGACCACGATTTCCGGGTCGAACAGGTTGAGGATCGACGCCAGGCCGATCCCCAGGTACTCGGCCCCCTGGGTAATGGCTGCAACCGCTTCCGCCACCCCCGAGCGGGCAAGCTGCTCGATCTCCTTCACCCCAAATTTAGAAGGATTCAAGCCAAATTCGTTCAGCAAGCGGGCCCGGCCGACCCGCTGCTTGAAATCGCTCACCATCGCCGGCGCCGAAGCGTAGGCCTCCAGGCAGCCCCGCTGGCCGCACGGGCAGCACTTACCGCGGTAGTTGATCACCATGTGGCCGATATTGTTGCTGAATCCATGCGCGCCATGGAAAATATGCTGGTCGAGCGCTACCCCGCCGCCGATGCTTGTCCCCACCGTGATGCCCACTACCAGCGAATGGCCCCGCCCGGCCCCAAACAGAGCCTCGCCTATGACCATGGCGTTGGCGTCGTTTTCAACCTGCACCGGCAGTCCGGTCGCTTCCTCCAGCCGGCGGCGGACCGGCATGCCGGACCAGCCCGGGATGACCGAGGTAGCAAAGGCAATCGCGCCTTCCCCCAAAATTACCTGCCCGCCCGTGCCCAGGCCGATCGCCTGCGGGGCCAGGCCGCTCTCAGGCGGGGTCGAGCGAATGAACTCCAGGGCCAGCTCGATCACGCGCTTCATGATGGCCTCGCCGCCCTGGCTGGCCCGCGCCTGGATCGTCTTCTGACGATGCAGCGCGCCATCCGCCGTCACCAGTCCGGCCGCGATCTTGCTGCCTCCAATGTCGATTGCCAGTACCGATTGTAGGGTTTCCATAAGGTTATCCTTCGTAAATCAACCTGCGCTCGCGGATAAATTGGGCAATTTCAACCGGCTGGCGGCCGCTTGCGATACTGCCCGGCGGCGACGTAAGAAAATTCTACAGACAAAGCCTGCGCCTGTCAACTGATTAAAGTCGCACGGGGGGCGTCCTAACGTTGAACTGCCGGACGACGCCAACGCGCCGCTGCAAATCGCCTGGGCTGGGGCGGCTTACCCTTTCCTCGAAGGCGGCAGCCGCGCCCCTGCCCTGACCAATGCCTGAAACCTGCTCACAAAATTATCGCCGCTCCCCTGGGGCTGTTTCGGATCAAGACCTGGTTAATTGAATATAATTGTTCTTATAATGCCAACCCCAATTGGGTCAAGATAATAAAAAACACCTTTCCGATCCCTGTTTGGCCCTGACTTTGGAAAAAATGGAATTAATCAAGCGTTATAAGGTGTTGCTCATCCTTACCGTGCTCGCTTTGATCGCGGCAGCGGGCGTTTTGTTATTTATATACCATTTCCACACCAGCGACGTTACGGCGCTGACCGATTTTTCGGCTGCCTACGACAACTTTGACCAGGCCGTTTCAGATTTTTCTGCCCTGGTCCAGGCGCCCAATGCTGCAGGCGCGCCTACCTCGGACGGCCTGGAACAAAAAGCCGATGCAGCCCTGTCCGACCTTCAAACGAAAGCATCCGCCCGTATCTCTTCTATCACCAAGAACGACGCCGAGCTGATGCGGATCACTTCTGAGATCGGCAACCTTGCCGCCAAAGAATTGGATGCGCTCAAGGAATATCAACGCGAAGCTGCCGGTAATAACGCTGTACCGGATACTTTAGCGCAAGCGGCGGATTTTAAGTATCAGAGACAAACCGACTACGCCCATTTTCGTGAGCTACTGGGGCAGAATGAGTAAATCAAGAGCGGATTCGCTCAAAAATACCACGATATTCCGTCACGTGATGACGGAATATCGTGGTATTTTGCAACTTCGTTATTATTTATCGACCACCGGCATATCGACGTAAAAAGTCGGCGGGATCAAGGCGGCCTGGGCGGCGAGCACGTTCGACTCTGCCGGGGTCAGGGTTGAGGCCGGCTTTTCCGGAACAAGTGGGAAAGCGGCGGAATTGGTCCGGAACGCGGCTGAAAGGACGGGCTGCACAGGCACTGTGAGCAGGAAGATGAGCAGCAGGCCCAGGCTCAGCAATATGATAAAACGGACCAGGCGGGTATTCATCACGGAAAAATCGTCGCACCGTCTCCTGGCCGCCGTAGGTGACGCTCTTAAGCCATGATACCAACAAGCTGGTCAGATCCAGCAGCGAGCCGGTTGCTCCGGTCGGAGTATTGATTGTTCAGCTGCCGTTATCGAGATAGTACTGCTGCCCATCGTAACGGATCATCTCGGTCAGCCCTGCCGCCGGACTACCTGAGTTGAAAACCGTATGGGTGCGGCCAGCGGCAGCGTAATCGGTCACCCGGTTATAGGGGTTCGCGCCGGTGGAATCTTCCGCCAGCCGGTAGGGATAAGCACTCTTCAGCATCTCAAATGTCGATACAAGGGCACTCATGGCCGCCTGGTCCGACAGCGTGGGCACCGTCGTGAGCTGCCCCGTTGGCGTGACCAGCTTCGGAGTGGCCTGGGGGGTCTGCGTGGGGCTGGTGACAGGCGATAGAGGATTTTTCCTGGCGCTGGCAACTTTTAGGCATCAGGAAAAATGGTTGCAAGGGTTTCTATGCTTTTTTATTTTAGTTTTAGAATAGAACGTGCTTTCTCTATATCGTTGACACCAATCACCAACCTTGAAGCGGTAGCCAGGTAAATAAGATAAATGTTCACCCCAGCGTTAGCAAGCTGGCGGGCAACCTTCCTTAATGTGCTGGGTTGATCGTCTACCTTCAATACAAGCACTTCGAGTCCCCCCGAAACAGGAATTTGGTTTGCTTCCAAAATCTGGCGCGTTTTAACAATATCCTGCACAAGAATGTGGACGATCGCCTTGTCTTCAAACGCCATTCCACAAATTCCCTCAATGTTCACACCTGCCTTGCCAAGGGTTTCACCTACCATTGCAAGTATGCCCGGATGATCTTTTAAAATGATAGTTAAGTCCTTCGGCATGATCTTCCTCCTTGGTTCAACCCTGACATTCTATTTCGGCACAAACTGATGAAAAAAGCCCTCCAGATCGTCAAATGGAAGATATACCAGGGCATTGTAGAGCATCGCCGCTTCCAGGTGCCGGATGAATTATAATCATCTTGTATAAACAACTTAATTTTATAAGAAAATAGCCCCCAATACAATATTCCTAAGAGCTCGTGTCTATCCCAAAATTGGTTGGCGATTTCTTTAACCGCCGCTCATGCCAATTCTGAAGGCAGCTGGTAGCTCGAAGGGTGTCCATTCATCGAGCGAAGTTGGCCTCGAGGAAATCAACCAGGATTGGATAGACTTCAGAGATATTGGATAAATGCGGATTGTGCCCGGCGTTCAAAACTTTACGGGTTGCATGGGGTATTTTTAATGCGCCCTGCAAATACCAGGAGGCCGACAGGATATGATCGTGCTTTCCCCAAATCAATAAGGCCGGCAGCTTGACTTCCACCAGGCGGACAGTGATATCGCCTACGGTTCCGGATAAATAAGCAATATTGGGAGAGCATTTCTTAAAATCAATCGCCATCTGGTGCAGCTCACTTTTTGAGAGGAAGGAAGTCAGGCGGGAATTTCTTCTGATTAAATTCCCTGCCCACAAAATGAACTTAATCAGCCCGAAAGGCGCATTTTTCAAAGAGCCAGCGGCAATTCGCGGGGAAGCAAGCACGAAACGAACCAACCCCGGCACCTGATCATATGCTAAGAATGGGCTCATCAGGACCAGTCCACCCAGGTCCTGTTGATGATCCAGGGTGTATCGTAAGCACAAATTTCCGCCGAAGGAGTGCCCAATTAAAACAGGCGGCGCTGCGAGGTTTAAATGATCGATCCATTCTTTGAAATACTTGTAAAACGAATCTGCTGAATAAAAATCAACTTCGGCCGGCTTAAGGCTCTCGCCGTGCCCGGGCAAATCTAACGCAATGGTCCGGTAACCGCCGGACACGAGTTTTTGAGACATCCGGTCCCATTCCCGCAGCGACGACAGCAGTCCATGGACAAGGATGACGGTTTTATCGCCTTTGCCGCAAATTTGATAATGGATATCTTGAGGATCCTGTTTTTTTTCAGTTATCATTGTCGCTGTTCCAGACGGATGCCGTTTTTTCAGTCTATCATACTTGAAAATATATAGGTTCAAAGAGAAATTGCGTGCCACCCGCTGCAATGTTCTTCGTTCGGCGCATTCTCAATGTGGAATTAGGCCAAAAGAAAACGGCCTGCATATGCCGGTAGTTATTTATCTTTCAAATAGTCCAAGACAACGGAGTTAAATTGATCAGGTGTCTCAATAGGAGCTTTGTGCCCCACTCCTGGCAATAAGATGAGTTTAGCTCCTGAGGTCGCCTTAGCAAACACTTTAACCCGGTCGATATTAATGTATTCCTCATTAACTACACTATCGGCACTTGTTTTTTATCGACAATCTCGATATAGTTTATATTAAATGATGCCCAGTCAGTTCACAAGCATCGAATTGTGTGAAAGGAGAAGTATCCATGAGCCCGATTTTCAATCGCTATGGATTCAACACTCGTTCTGCCTGGCTGCATATTTCGATCCTATTGATCGTGTTGATCACCTTAGCCAACCCGGGAGCACACCTGGCCAGCGCAGCCCCCGCCATCACAATTCGGGTGAATACCACCACAGATAGCAACACTTCGAACACCAGCATTTCATTGCGTGAGGCGATCCTTTTAGTCAATGGCGGTACGGGGGGAAACGGCACCCGCACAGGACTTGGCCGGCCGTTGAGTACCCAGGAGAACGCCCTGATCAGTGGGGGGAGCATTGGAGCCACAGGGGTGGCTGCAAACATTGTCTTTTCTGATTTGCCCGGCCTGTCTATCATTGCGATAACTTCGGGCACCGGCTCCGCCAATGAAAGCCTGCCCCCTGTCTTGACCAGCGGCGTGGTGATCAATGGCGCCACCGGGGTGGGAACCCCCGTTACCCTCGATGGCTCGAGCGCGCCTGCCGCGACAGACGTTCTCTGGTTGGGCTGGGATGATCCATCGCAGGTTCCTGTCCCGACCATACCTGTCTCCAACATCACGGTCCAGACCATTGCTATCACCGGAGCCAAACGGTACGGTATCCATTTGGATCCGGCGAGGAACTCCCTGGTCTCAGGCTGCTCGGTGACGGGCTCTGCTTCCTACGCCATCTACATCAACGGTAAATATGATCTAGCCGATCACGACATCATCGAAAACTGCACGGTTGGCAATAACAGCTCCCTGGGGGTGGTGGTCAACCGCCCGAACTCAAATAACGCCATCATCCGCAACAACCGGATCGGAACCAATGCGTCCGGCACTGCGGCAGCGCCGAATACAGGCGCAGGAATCGCACTATTTACCGGAACGAATAATGTCCAGATCAGCGGGAATGTCATTTCCGGCAATACTTTGCAAGGAATTTACCTGGATGGCACCGCTGGCGCGGTTTCGCATAATACGATTACCAATAACAAGATCGGGACAGCCGCAGATGGGGTCACCCCAATCCCAAACGTGCAGGGAATTGTGTTTGGGTTGAACAGCAGCCTGAATACGGTGGGAGGCACCGGCGCCAACCAGGCGAATATCATCGCGTTTAATACCCAATCGGGTGTGGTGGTGGTAGGGGATGGCTCGACCGGCAACCGGATTAGCGGCAATTCCATCTTCCAGAATGGAATTTTGGGCATCGACCTGTTGGATGATAAGCTTCCCACCCAAGGCACCAGTGGTGGGACGGCAGGACCCAACCAATTAGCTTTGCGACCCACCCTGACGAAAGCCATGGTGCGGAATTCGATCGCGGCGGTCAAAGGTACAGCCAGCCCGAATTCAACAATTGAGATCTTTGTGGCCGCTCCCGACCTATCCGGGTTTGGCAGCGGAAAGGTATACTGCGCCAGCGTTACCGCAGATGGGAGCGGGGCTTTCAATTTCTTTGGAACGATTAAGTGTGCTCCCGGCTCGGCCCCATTAACGGCCACCTCAACGCTTGGCGATGGCTCTACTTCCGAATTTGGCAACAACCTGGCCGTCAC
>DATKKB010000144.1:0-7097 GCA_035543095.1 Anaerolineaceae bacterium
GGACAGGTTTTTACAATCAAAATGCAGTCCTGAAAATCTAGGATTCGTTGATATGGAGAACAAAGATCCACCCTTCACCTTTAGCAGTTGCACCCTCCTGGATTGGAAATGTCAATTGCAATGTCGATGACCCTTTCCAGGGATATGTGGTTTGTTTCAGGTGAACGACAACCACCAAATTCTGCTCGCCTGATAATTTGACCTCCATATTAAGTGAATTACCACCTTCTCCAACGACGCATTGGCCAGTAAGGTCAGCATCCATTTCCAGTGTAACGGTGTAAGTCCCCCAACTATAATCCAGGGTCGTGTTGTAAGAGAGGTGCGTCTTTCCCTGCATGGTATAGGGATCCTGGTCGCTCACCGTAAACGGAATTTTGCCAACCGAATAAGGTTCCCCTCCGACAGCTGCCGCCGGGCCGACCAGGATTTGCATTTCAAGCATGCCACTTATTCCCTCGCAGCGGTTGGTGGTCAAGGTTATTTCAGGGGTACTGTTACCTAAAAGCATGGGGGTTGGTGTACTTGTTGGTGTGATCATAGGCACAGAAGTGGGAGTTGGCGAAGGTGTATTCTGTTCATTTTCTCCCATTGGAGTAGCTGCAGGACTGCAGCTGGCCATTAGCAACGATATCTCAATAAGGAAAATTAAGCCAAGTGGAAGATCACTTTTTGCCTTCATTGGCTTTATCCCCTTTCTTTTTCCTGAATGGATTTAATTATGAAGAAAAAAGGCACCAGCATGCTGGGGCTGCCAAAATCATGCTTCGCTTAAATTCCTCTTTGTTAATTTTGGCTACCTTCAGCGAATAGACCTCAATTGTTTATATTGTTTATCTATGATTATATTGTGTACTTTCTGACAAACAAGTCCTCAATAAAATTTCAACAGATCTTTTAGTGCGTCCTGTGTTTGAGAGTGGCCTGGGACAATCGACCGGACCGCCGACCATATGGCGACACCCGTGTTTCCAACCATCGAGGATCTGAGGGCTAGAGCCGAAAAAGGCAAAGCCTCGGATTTCTGCCAAGGTTTGTACATTTTATGAATTGCTAAACTGATGGGTTAAGGTAAAATGAAGATATTCCAAACTGCCCGAAGTGCCAAAGGGACCAACGGCAAAATCGAGCTGGATGAGCGATAGTCGGCAGCCAACGCTACAAGTGTATGCAAAGAAGGCCGGTTCATCTCCACTTTCAACAGGAGGCAAACCATGCGTAGCACTTTGTTTCGGCTATTCTTTTTACTCATTGGGATTTCCCTGATCGTGTTCATAACGTCACCCGCAACCAGCCAAGGGGTGAAGGCAGCCCCATCAGCCTGTAGCTGGATTGCCGGTCCCAGTTCAATTGATTATGACTGGAACGATGGGAACAACTGGGACTGTGGTGTGGTGCCAGGCAGCACCACCGATGTGATCATCGTTGCCCTGGCAAAAGAATACGCTCCGACGGTAACCGGTTCGAGAGCCGCCGGGTCGGTGCTGCTTACCGGCAACCTTGGAATCGGCGTTCATGCACAACTGGCGGTTACCAACGGATGGTCGAACTTGGGTGAAGCGTGGATCGACAGCCAGGGAGTCCTGGCTGGCGCTGGCGTGGTGAACCAATCTGGTGTCACCCATTTCTTGTCCTCGGGTGCGATCCAGGGAGCCCTGACGATCGATGCGAAGGCGACCGCTTCGGTTGAAAAGCTCTATGTATATGGCAACGTGTCCAATAACGGACTCCTGTCCAGCGAAAATGCGGATACCCAGTTCCATATGCTGGGGCAGTTATTCACCAATAATGGGACGGTAGAGACAAAAACCTTTTATTTTGAGAAGGGCGGCACGCAGGAGGTCGCCGGGGGCGGGACATGGAATGGGACCATAACTTCGATCTCAATAGCCGGCCCCACCCACCTGACCGCTGACAGCGACACGAATTTTAGCCCATTCTCTTTTTTTATCAACAATGATGGCTCGGTATTCGATATCGGCAACCATCAGGTGACTTTTAACGGCCCAGGCCAGTTAGGCGTCTCAGGCTCGCTCATCGGGGCGACGAACGGGACGGTTCACACCCTGGGCGCTGACCTTGAGATTCATATTCCCAATGGCGGACTGTTCACCCCGCCTCTTTACGTCGATGGCGGGGTCACGCATGCCTTAGGAACCTTCTCCGGGCCGATCACGGTTGCCCTGGGTGGAACTCTTCTGGTGATGGCTCCACCCGCCGGCAGCATCACCGCTTTACAGGATGTCACAATCAACGGGACCCTGGGTGGAGAGGACCCAACATCCGGTTATTTTGAAATGAAGGGTCTTGTGATGACTGTGAATGGGCAAGTCACAGTTGCCGACCTGCGCCTGGACGGTCCCTGGGAGCAGGTTATTATCGGCGGCGGTCTACTCAACCTGCACAGCATGGAGGTGGAAGCGCCGGCCGGGTTGTTGTTGAGCGTCCCGCTGCAATTGGATCAAACCCTCAGCCTGAGCACAAACGTATATGCGCCGAACATCACCATCACCCTGGCTACATCGGCGGCGATCAGCGGGAACAACAGTGATAAGGATATCTTCAGCACCATTAAACGAAATGGGCCATTCCTGAAAGATACAACCTACAGCTTTGGCAACCTGAACCTGACCATCACCTTTGCCAACAGCAGTGTGACCCTTCCCACCAGCGTAACGATGAAGGTTAGCCAGGCGCCCTGGGCAGGGCTGCGCGGCTCGATTCGGCGGAGCTACACCATCCAGACCGCCGGAGGCGGGAATTGGTCGGCAACGTTGCGGCTGGATTACCGCGACACGGAATTCTTGGGAAATGCCGACTACCTTCAAGCCTGGGCACGCCCTTCGGCGGGCAATCCCTGGGTGCGCCAGGCAATCACCACCTCAGATGCCAACCAGGATTGGATCGAGCTCGCCGGCCTGACCCATTTCTCGGATTGGGGACTGGTGGTTAACACGGTGTGCATGCCGCTGATTCGTCGATAAGGCTGGCCCCGCCTGGGCAAAAACAAATTTTCAATGAAAATCTAGAGCTGATTTGATCAGAGTCTAGCAATTTCTCTGAAATCTGCTGCGCCGGAGAAGCAGAATATATTTTTTAAGGTATTGAATTTAATGAATGGGCTCAGGTTTCAAGTCCCTGGTCGGTCACCTACATATTGCCTGGATGGGGCGCCGCAACTCCTAGAAATAGTGCTTGAGAGCCTGCCGATGGAGTGGGCACCCGTTTCAGGTTGCCAATTTTATCAATCCAGCCGGTAAAGGCCGGCCTGGTGCGCCAGCAGCACTGCTTCCTGGTACTCACCAATGCTGATCCGTTGGTTGATCTCTGGAAATAAATGGGCTCGAAAAGCAGGATAATATTGGTCCATCAGATTCAGGTAGGTGTTTTTCGATATTTCTTCAGCCAGAAATCTCACAATCTCCTGTGTGCCAGCAATGTGGTTTGGAAGAACCAAATGCCGCACCAATAAACCTCGAAAGGCGAGCCCACCTATGATTTGCAAATCACCCACCTGGCGATGCATCTCTCGAACAATGGATCGATTTACTTGGGGATAATCGGGGACCCCAGAATATTTTTTGGCAACCTGTTCGTCGGCATACTTCATGTCAGGCATATAGATATCTACCACCCCGTCCAGCAAGCGCAGCATGTCCAGCGAATCGTAGCCGCCGCTGTTATAAACCAGCGGCAAACGCAGGCCTGCCTGAGCGGCCAGCGCGACCGCTGCCAATATCTGCGGCACCACGTGGCTTGGGGAAACCAGGTTGATGTTATGGCAACCGTATTCCTGCAGCTCGAGCATTATGGCTGCCAGCCCAATTGGATCGATCGCTTCTCCATCATCGGTCTGGCTGATGGCATAATTCTGGCAGAACTGGCAGGCCAGGTTGCAGTGCGTAAAGAAAATGGTGCCTGAGCCTTTCCACCCGCTCAATGGACCTTCTTCCCCTCGATGCGGACCATAACTGCTGACCTGAGCCAGTTCTCCCGTCCTGCATTTTCCCAATTCACCGCCGCGGCGATTGGCATGACAATGCCAGGCGCAGCCATCGCATGCCTGAAGGCTCTCCCATGCTTGCGCAACCCGCCGAGGCAGCTCGCCGGACTGCAATAAATTGATATATGCAGGCGTAAATTGAACACTGGTCATCGTTAATCCTGAATTTCTACGCTAAAGATACAGGCTGGACGTTTCGTTCGCCCTTTGCTCTGAAAATAAACCTGGTATTTTTTTTATTTATAAACTATTTCGCTATCAATTTCACGAGGAAAAATGTCCGGAGATCTGGTTCGAAGCAAATCAGTGTACTGCTTATCGGGTCAAAAACTGGTGACTATTTACTAAATCCCTAACCAGCTCAACCACTATCAATAGGATAATTTCAGATCTTTTTTGAATGCCATCCAGCATGAGTTCCTGGCCGAAGGATATAACGGTCAGATCAAAGTAAATGACCAAAACTCAGTTCATTCTGCCTTTGTGCGATTCTACGGCCTCTAAAGCGAACTGCACCTGTCCCCTACGGCAAACGAAACACTGTCAGTGAAAATAGAAGTGGATACGAACCCACCGCAAGGAACTGGACTGGAAATTGACTTGGTCCGCCGTTTTGTTCCTTTACGTCTCCAGCACCACGATCGCGCTTCGCCGTTGGCGGGCAAGCTGCATGCTATCCTCCCATGAGGCTTTGCCAAAGGGCGGGATCTCTATGACCTGATGTGGTACTTGAGTGACCCAAACTGGCCCGAGCCCAATCTCGTCTTGCCAGGAAATGCTTTGGCCCAAACCAACTGGGCAGGTCCGATGCCGAGCTCACAAAATTGGCGAGGATTAATTTACGAGCGTCTGAAGCAGCTCAATTGGAAAGCAGCATTGACAGATGCCCGGCCATTCCTGGAGCAATCCGGTGAGATTGATATGCTGACCATTGAGAACCTTGGACATCTGCTGCATCAAATAGATTAAGTGCAGTAACGTGGAAGGATCTTCCATGGTGGAGAAAAAGCCAAGCGATTTTAAACTTCTGGTCCAGGTAGCGCTTGAAGCGCACAAGCCGCTACTGTTTGCTGAAATCATGCGGCACGTGAATTTCTTTATTACCAATCATGGCCAAGAATCCAAAGGGTACCATCCTTAATGCCGTCAACCAAAGCAGCCTGGTGGTCAATTCCGGCGATGGCCGATAAGATTGGAAATACCGCCTTATCAACGATTCCGCGATTCGTCAGTTGCCTTTCATACAGCAGCAAATGTGCATCTATATGGATGAATTTATTTCAATTTCATACTTGATTTAACCTTGAAATTTCGGAGGCGAACTCCGAGATTTCAAGGTATAATCAGAACATGATACAGAGATCTAATTATCTCAATCGATTAAAGACAGCGATTGGTCGCTCCCCGGTGACTGCATTGCTTGGACCGCGCCAAAGTGGAAAAACAACACTAGCGCGCCAGCTCGCCGAATATCAAAAAACCACATTCTTTGATATCGAGTCTGTTCCTGATCAGCGTAGGCTGCAAAATCCGGAACTGGCGTTAGGCAGCCTTGCGGGTCTGGTTGTTCTTGATGAAATTCAAGAAATGCCAGATCTCTTCCAGGTATTGCGAATCCTGGTTGACCGTCCAGAAAACCAGGCGCGCTTCCTAATTCTGGGCAGCGCTTCCCCAGAAATCGTCAAATCTGCGTCAGAAACGCTGGCTGGGCGCTTGGAATTTATTGAATTGTCCGGTTTTGACATGTCTGAAATCGGAGCTGATGAATGGGAACTACTCTGGCTGCGGGGCGGTTTCCCGCGTTCTTTTCTCGCCAGGTCTGAAAATGACAGCCGGGCATGGCGGGAAGGATTTGTTCGCACTTTCCTGGAACGTGACATACCCCAATTAGGGATCAAAATCCCGTCGATTGCTATGCGCCGTTTCTGGACAATGCTGGCCCATTACCATGGGCAAACCTGGAATGCGTCCGAAATTGGACGTTCAATGGGCCTCTCCGATAAGACGGTGCGTTCGTATCTTGATATTCTGACCGGCACATTCATGGTGCGGCAATTGCAGCCCTGGTTCGAAAACCTGGGAAAACGACAAGTGAAGTCACCCAAGATCTACATCAGAGACACTGGTTTATTACACAGCCTGCTGGATATTCCCGACAAACACAGCCTGCTTGGACATCCCAAGGTGGGTGCATCCTGGGAGGGTTTTGCGTTGGAACAGGCGCTGCAAATCCTGCATCCTCATGCGGCCTATTTTTGGGGCACACATGCCGGGGCCGAGCTGGACCTGATCTTCCAGTTCGAGGGCCGCCGATATGGGATCGAAATCAAATTCAACGAAGCGCCAACCCTGACACCTTCGATGCGGATCGCTGTTTCCGAATTAGCTCTTGACCATTTGTGGATCCTCTATCCGGGAAGCGAAACATATCCCGTAGAAAAGAATATTACGACCCTACCAATCAGGAACCTGGAAGTTATCAGAGAACGGCTCTCTTAATACTGGCATGCAGCAATGTATATGGCCACCATCCAGTATAAACCGTCGAACAGCTATCAAATTTCCATGAACTGAATGAGTTTTTTGCCATGCCCCGTTCATAGACATTCCAAAATTTTCGGGTTGGCGAGTCTCCTGATCCTTGATGAATGGATCAGACCTGATGTTATTGTTAGATTATTCTCACTTGACAAAACCTCAAATCGAGTAAAATGGTCGTTTAATATTTGAACCCTCGCCAGGTGAAGGGTCTGTATGTGAAACAGGCAACTGGCCCGAAATGCAGAAAGACACTAAAGCTTCGACTAGGTTAGACCGGCTAAGGCTTAATTCAAAGTGCCTGGTAGAAATTTCTAACACTGAGTAATGCCGAAGTTCAACCCGTGTGGTTGAATTCGTAGAGAAATTATGAGATCAACCAACAATATCCTGGCTAGAGGCAGGATATTTCTTTATAACTCGATAGTTGTGTTTTATCCAGCGATGGCAGAGACAAGGGGGTCTGCCTGGCAAACAAGTTTTCAAAAACGACCTGTAACTTAACATTCTGCTCCAATAAATCATGGGTATGAAGGATCAGAGCCTGGACGAGCGC